>NZ_CP067130.1:300000-599725 GCF_028553745.1 Paracoccus seriniphilus | reverse complement strand
TCTCTGCCTCACCTTAGCGACGTGTTCACGGAAATTGCCGTCTAGTCGCGCTTTTTCGTGAATATGGCCGCGAATCGCGCGCTGGCGCAAGATATTTTTACAATTCCGGGTGAAGGACTGCATTAATTCTGCTCTGCCCCTGACCTGCCACTGAACTTTCATCCAGCCGCGACTTGAGCCCGGTTGGTGTTTACGCCGATCGACGCAGGTTGAGCAATCGCCCGACGCGCGGAGCTTTCATCTTGCGCAGCGGGGCGGGCGATTGCGGTGGTCAGGGCCCGCGCGTAGTCAGCCGGGGTTTGGTAGTCCAAGGCCGAATGGGGACGCTCGGTGTTGTAGTCTGCGGCCCAAGCCGCGATCACAACGCGGGCATGAGCCAGGTTACGGAACATGGTCTCGTTGAGCAGCTCATCGCGCATCCGGCCGTTAAAACTCTCCACGAAACCGTTCTGCATCGGCTTGCCCGGCGCGATGTAGTGCCATTCGATCCGGTGCTCGGAACACCACCGCAGGATGGCGTTGGAGGTCAGTTCCGTGCCGTAGCACGTCGGGAAGAAGCGCTGTTTTAAGGTTATGGCCACGCGCGTAGCCCCCAAATAGCGCAGCGTGTGGCCATAACCGGTCTCAGGTCTCAACAGTGGTTTTGCAGAACCACACCGCTGAGGAGACCGGCTATGCCCGCCAACCATTCTACTGCTGCGACTGTGCTTGTCGCCATCGACATTTCCAAGCACCGCCACGAGGTCTTGATCGAGGTACCGGGCAAGAAGCGCCGTCGTCGCATGACGATCATGAACACGTTGGAAGACTTCCAGCGCTTGTCCGCGAGCCTGGCCAGCTACGGCCTGCCTGTGCGGGTCGGGTTCGAGGCGACCGGCAACTATCACAGGCCACTGGCACATCATCTCGGGCAGGCCGGGTTTGACTTGAAGCTCATCCCTTCTGTCGGGCTCGCCCGGACGCGCGAGGCCCTGCACAACAGTTGGGACAAGAACGACCCGAAGGATGCCCAGGTCATCCTGCACATGCTGGAGATTGGCGCCGTGCAGTTCTTTCATGATCCGCTGGTCGTCGGGACCGCCGACATCCAGGAATTGTCAAAGACGCACGAGATCGTTTCACGCTCGAAGACCGAGCTCTGGCACCGCATCCTGACCCATTACCTGCCGCTCTATTTCCCAGAGGCCGAACGGTTTCACCGAAGCTCACGAACCGATTGGTTCCTGGCCTTCCTCGAGAAGTATCCGACACCGACGATGATCACGGCCATGAGCCAGGAAACCTTCATCGCAGACGCTTGGCAGGTGGTGGGCAGGAAGGTCGCCAAGGAGCGCCTGCTTTCAGATATTTACGCTACGGCGGTCAACTCTGTTGGATTGCCCGTGGAACCGGATTCCGACGCCGTTCGCATGTTCCGCCTGGTCCTTTCCGAAGGTAGAAGCCTCGTCCGCCAGCGCAACGAGATCGAGGCCCGGGCGGTCGCGCTGCTCTCCGATCTGCCGGATTATCAGCTACTGACAACCATCCCCGGCATTGGTCCGATCAATGCCATGACCATCTTGGCCGAGGCCGGTGACCTACGCCGATTTCGGCATCATCGGCAGTTCCTGAAGTTCTGCGGCATGGATCTTGCCACCGTGCAGTCCGGCATGTTTCGCGGGCAGAGCCGGATCTCGAAGTACGGCAATGCCCGGCTGCGCCGCACGCTATGGATGGCCGGCCAGACGGCGGTCCAGACAAAGACCAACAGCTTTCGGGACAAGTTCGAACGCTACATCTCGAAAGACCGACACAACGCTCATCTGCGCCGCAAGGCCTACACCGCGATCGCGGCCAAGATGGCGCGCACCGTACACGCTGTGGTCAATCACGGCGAACCCTATCGCCCCTTCTTCGAGGGGGTGAGCCCAGGCGGAAGGACCTCTCTCTGACTGAGCCGTGGAGGCAGTCAATCTGACCTCGTAGATAATGTTCGGGCCTTCTGCTTGGGATTTGGGATCTCGTATTAAGGACGGTGAGGGCCGCCAGCGCGCGTACCCTGTGTTTGCTATGGATGAGATCATTTCTTGACGGCAGAGCCCGTCTGGGCAACCTTATCAGGGTATCCGGACAGCCGGATGCCACACGACCTGCTGACCTAAGCAGCCAGATTTTCCTGACATAGGACGTTGTCGCTGACAATCATTCCGGGTTTGCCGCGGCGTTCGATCAGTGCCGTCAGTTCGCGCGCGACCCGGCGCCCCGAAATCGAAGTGTCCGGGATGGCGGCGAGACACTCTCGGGTCACATCGTCGACCACGTTGAGCACCCGGAAGCGCTGGCCGCTGGCGAACTGGTCGTGGACGAAATCCAATGACCAACGGGCGTTCGGTCGCGCCTCGACCAGAATGGGAGCCCGTGTCCCGACGGCCTTGCGTCGGGCCTTTCGCTTGCGCACCGTCAGCCCTTCCTCGCGGTAAAGCCGATAGATCCGGTTGATCCCCGAGGGCTCGCCCTCGCGTCGCAGCAGGACGAAGAGCCGCCGATAGCCGAACCGCCGGCGCTCGTTGGCCAGATCCCGCAACCGACCGCGCAGAACCATGTCCGGCGCGCGCCGAGATTGATAGCGGATCATCGTTCGATCCGCGCCGACGATGTGGCAGGCCCGCTGTTCCGACAGGCCATGTTCGGCCTGAAGATACGCGACGGCTTCACGCTTCACGGCGGGCCCTACCACTTTTTTGAAACCAGATCCTTCATCGCAGCCAGATCCAGCATCTGCTCGGCCAGCAGCTTCTTCAGCTTCGCATTCTCATCCTCGAGCCTCTTCAGCCGCTTCGCTTCCGATACCGTCATGCCGCCGAACTTCGCCTTCCAGTTATAGAAAGTGCCTTCTGACATGCCGTGCTTGCGGCACAGGTCCGCGCACTTCGCGCCTGCCTCGTGCTCGGCCAGGATGCCGATGATCTGTTCGTCCGTGAATCGCGTTCGCTTCATTGTCCGTCCTCAAGTTGGGCCGGACTCTAATCAACGGTGGAGGAAAAATCCCATGGCAGGTCACAACCAGTTGCGAAGATCCAACACCCTTGAAAATCCCGAACAATGCTAATAGAAACAGTTGTCTCGAAGTCGAAGTTAAAATGCTGTGAGAGAAAATGGCCGGAATGTGGTCTATGAATAAGCGGGAACGGCAAACTTTGATGGATCAGATCGAGCCCAGAGTGTCGGCCACAGGCAGGCATTGGCGTGCTGACCGATCAGCACGAGAGGGCAGCATAGCTGTCCAAGCGCGACTTTTTGGCTTGGCTTTCTTCAAGAAAACCAGGCATCATGGTTCAAACTACCAGTCAAAGATATCTGAGGAAGATTTGCTACATCATGTATAAACCAAAATTCCATAACGGCGAATTTAGGCGGCCTGACCTTCAGTATTTTATTCCCAATAGTGAAGGGAAAACTATTCTATATACATACATTAGAAAAAATGCCTGCTCCGCCTTTAAGAGGATTATAAATGACAAAACAGGAGGGAGCGGGATAAGTGGAATGAAAGACTTCAGGTGGGATCGAAAATCTATAAATTTTGATTGCGCAATTTTTGTGTATCGCAAACCCTTTGAAAGATTCGTATCTGCATTTTCAAACAAATTTATTCAAAGAAGCGGTAACAGGGATATTTTTGAAAATTTTGCGAAGCTAACTGGAAAAGACCCCAGTACAGCCACATTCCGAGATTTTGTTGATTACGCCGAACTGCCATTTAAGGATATTGACGCTCATGTATGGCCGCAAAAATCTCACCTTCTCGACATTGAGTACACGCATGCTATCAATATTGATAAATTAAGTGAAGTAATGTCGAAAGAATTCCCGTCATTGTCAAGATACTTTAACAATAAGGTCAATAAATCTATGTATCGATCAGATTTGGTTGATGCGAAGGATTTGACGGATGTTCCGGCTAGTGAAATTGATCATTATTCGACTGTTTCTTTTGAAGCAATGAGAGGTCCCATAGAGCGCAGGTACATTCAAGACATTGAAATGTTAAAAGAAATTTCGAATAACAACTCAAGCGAGACTGCAAGAATAGCAACGCCCATCCCCTAGTGTTCCCCACCTAACACTAGGGCACCTCGAAAAATTGCTCTGACCGGGCCGCTGCGGTATCGGTGTTTGTCAAAGATGTTGTGCGGCGCCTCTGATTTCCGGGGCGCTGTGTTCGCGTTTCGGGGTCAGCCATACGGGCCCTGCGGGTTGCCGATTGAGTGTTTTGCCTGGCTTTGTTGCACAAATAGGCGGGGGATTCACTGCATGAATCCAGCGTGATAGCTGGGAGGCATGAGCAGTTGGGCCCCTACGAAGTACAAGACCAGGAACTGGCCTTCGTACAACACAGCACTGAAGCAACGCGGATCGCTTTCGATCTGGTTTGATCCGGAGATGGGCTGGACGCCACCGCCAACAGGCAAACGTGGGCGGCAGCAACAATTCAGCGATGCCGCGATCCAGACCTGCCTGACCCTGAAGGTGCTTTTCGGCATGCCGCTCCGGCAGACCACGGGTTTCGTCGAGAGCTTGCTGCGGTTGGTCGGGTTGAACTGGGCGGTGCCGGACTTCAGCACCTTGTGCCGCCGCCAGAAGACATTGAACGTGAGCCTGCCCTTTCGTGGCGGCACCGGCCCGCTGAACCTGCTGATCGATAGCACCGGCATCAAGTCGGAAGGCGAAGGGGAATGGAACGCCCGCAAGCATGGCGGCTCAAAACGACGCATCTGGCGCAAGATACACATAGGGATCGACGAAGAAACGATGGAAGTGCGGGCGGTCGAAATCACCACCAGCAATGTCGGCGACGCGCCCATGTTGCCGGAGTTACTCGAGCAAATCCCGCCAAACCAAGCCATCGGTAGCGTCACGGCTGACGGGGCCTACGACACTCGAAATTGCCACGACGCGATTGCCACCCGCTATGCCCACGCCGTCATCCCGCCGCGCAAGAACGCCAAACCATGGAAACCCACAAGCGCCGGAGCTGTCGCCCGCAACGAGGCAGTCAATGCATCGCGATACCTCGGCCGCGCCATCTGGCGAAAATGGAGCGGATACCACCGCCGAAGCCGCGTCGAGAGCAAGATGAACTGCATCAAGCTTCTCGGCCAATCCCTGATGTCGAGAGACTTCAACCGGCAGGTCGCCGAAATCCAGATCCGCGTCGCGGTGCTCAACCGCTACACCGCTCTCGGCATACCCGTCACGGTGCCCGTAGGATAGGTCTGTCCGGGGAAAGGGAAAGTCAGGTCGCAATCCGATTTGTGCAACAAAGCCCCTAGGACTGCGCATCGGCCTGGGTGCCAAACCCCTCACCCAGTCCACCGGACCCGGCGAAAAGATCAACAATACCGAAAGTCGAAGGCAAATCAGGCTCCTGACGTATTTCATCCAGCCGGTGTATACTAGGTTCGGAGACGAAAGCCAGGATGCATGTGACAGATATCGTGGACAAGCAGCCCCGGTCCCGCATGATGGCAGGGATTAGGGGGAGGACACGAAGCCCGAGCTTGTGCTTCAGGCTCCATTCGAAAAAGGTCGAAAAGCGCGCGAAGGTTGGTGATGCCCTGAGGGGCGGCATATCATGGCGGTGTCGAGTCGCCTTCAGTTCTCTGCTGAGAAAAGGATATGCCACGTGTCAAAGACTACCATCACTCAACTGCCCGATCCATCGGGTTTTACATCCGACCCCTTCACGGACATCCTGCGCGAAGGAGCGCGCAAGCTGATCGAACAGGCGATCCATGCCGAACTGGCCGCGTTGCTGAACAGCTTTTCCGGGGAAAGGCTGGAGGACGGGCGGGCCCGCCTGGTGCGCCATGGTCACTTACCCGAACGCGAGGTGATGACCGGCATTGGGCCGGTGCCGGTGAAAGTGCCGCGTGTACGGGATCGGGGCGCTGGCGAAGACAAGATCAGCTTCACACCCAGCATCCTGCCACGCTATCTTCGCAAAGCGAAATCGGTCGAAGAACTGCTGCCGTGGCTTTACCTCAAGGGCGTGTCCACGGGCGATTTCACCGAGGCCCTGCAGGCGCTGCTGGGCCCGAACGCCAAGGGCCTGTCTGCCAAGACCATCACGCGGCTGAAGGCCGACTGGTGGACAGACTATGAGTCGTGGCAGAAGCGCGATCTTGGCAACCGTCACTTTCTCTACATCTGGGCCGACGGGGTCTACTTCAAACCGCGCATGGCTGAGGAAAAGCAATGCGTTCTGGTGGTTGTGGGCGCGGATGAATATGGCCGCAAGGAGCTGCTGGCGATGACCGACGGCTTCCGTGAAAGCACGCAAAGCTGGCGCGAGCTGCTGCTTGATCTCAAGCGTCGCGGCCTGAAGCAGGACCCGAAACTGGCCATCGGCGACGGCGCCATGGGGTTCTGGACGGCCCTGCGCGAGGTGTTCGCCACAACGCGAGAGCAACGCTGCCGGGTTCACAAGACCATGAACGTGCTGAACGCGATGCCGAAATCCGTGCAAGCCAAGGCCAAGGGGCATCTGCACGACATCTGGCAGGCTGAGACCAAAGCCGAAGCGAACGCAGCCTTCGAGTTCTTCGTCGAAACCTACGGCGTAAAATGGGACAAGGCGGTCGCCAAGCTGGTCAAGGACCGGGATGCGCTGCTGACCTTCTACGACTATCCGGGCGAACGCGCGCAAGCGCTGGCAAACACGTCCGGACGTCAAATCCGATCGAAAGCACCTTCGCCACCGTCCGGCATCGCACCAAACGAACCAAGGGATGTCTCTCCCGAAAGACCGGGCTGGCCATGGCCTTCAAACTGATGATGTCAGCGCAGAGGAAATGGCGAAAGCTCGATGGCCAAAACCGCCTGCCCGAGATCATCCAGGGGATTGAGTTCCGCGACGGGATCCGCCAACTTCAAACCGCCGCCTGATCAAGCGTCACCAACTTCTGCGCATATCTCCCGCGTCATCGGCATAGACGACTGAGCATGGCGCAAGGGGCAGCGATACGGCGCGTTGATCTGCGATCTGGAGCGGCATCGGGTTGTCGGCCTGCGGCCGGACCGGGAACCCGCCACGGTCGAGGCCTGGCTGCGTGACCACCCCGGGATCAAGGTCGTGGCTCGTGACCGCAACGGCGGTTATCGCGGTGCCGTCGCGCGCGCCTTGCCGCAGGCGCGTCAGGTGGCAGATCTCTGGCACCCGTTGGAAAACGTGAGCGCGGCCTTCCTGGCTGCCGTGCAGCGGAATATGCCAGCCATCCGCATGGCGATCGGCGCGCAAACACTCGACCCCAAGTTCCTGACAGCGGCGGAAAAACTGCAATATCAGGGTTTCCAGCGCCGCCAGCAGACCAATCGACTGGTGCTCCGGATGGCCCATGACGGCACTCCCATCAGGCGCATCCTGCGGCTGACCGGGCTAAGCCGCGGTCTGGTCCGCCAAATCGTTCGCGGCGAACGTGAGGACGTTTTCCGCATCCGTGAGAGCAGCTTGAGCCCTTGGCTGCCGCGGCTGGAAAAGGAATGGGCAGCGCGCCAGCGCCGGGCCAAGCAGGCCGTTTCGGCGGGTACTTAAGAGTCGCCGCCCGCGCGCAAGATTGCACGTCTCCTGACCACAGGTCGGGATCGCTCAAGCAAAACCGACGCGAGCCGGGTGGCTCGGATCGAGGCCGCATTGCCAGCCTTCACCCGGGCGCAAATATTGACCGGCCGCTTCACTGACATGGTCCGCAATGCGCGGAATGGCCTGCTGCCTGTTTCGTGGACACCGGGTTAGGTTTGCATAGCGCGGTCCTCGAACGCCATGGGGCTGAGATAGCCCAGCTTGGAATGACGTCGTCTCGGATTGTAGAAGCGCTCAATGTAGTCGAACACGTCGGCGCGTCGCGGGTCCGGTAGACCTTGCGGGCCGTGCGCTCGGTCTTCAGCGACGAGAAGAAGCTCTCCATCGCGGAGTTGTCCCAGACATTGCCCGCCCGGCTCATGGAGCAGGTGATGCCGTTGTCGAGCAGCAGGCGTTGGAACTGCTCGCTGGTATATTGCGATCCCTGGTCGGAATGGTGGAGCAGAGCGTCGGCCTTGCCGCGCCGCCAAACCGCCATCATCAGGGCATCCATGACCAGTGAGGCATCCCGGTCCGCCTTCATGGACCAGCCGACGACGCGCCGAGAGAAGAGGTCCGGCACGACCGAGACATAGAGCCAGCCTGTGAACCGGCGTGCAATTTTGACCCCGTAGAGGGGTGATCGGCGTCCAAAAATGACCCCCTTACACTGATGTGGATGATGCCCCCGAGGTCATCGGGGAGCACAGTGTGGGATGTTGGTCGTGGAGACGATAGCGAAGATCCGGCGGGCGTATTTTCAGGACAAGAAGTCGATCAAGCAGATCTGCCGTGAACTGCGGGTGTCGCGGAACACGGTGCGCAAGGTGATCCGATCAGGTGCAACGGAGCTCACCTACGAGCGAACCATTCAGCCGTTGCCGAAGATCGGACCTTGGAAAGACTTGCTCGACGAGATGCTGTCGGTGAACGCGCGGAAGCCCAAGCGCGAGCGACTGACCCGCATCCGCATCTTCGAGGAACTCCGGGCCCGAGGATATGATGGCGGCTATGATGCGGTCCGGCGATACGCGGCAACCTGGTCCAAGGAGGAGGTGGTGGCATCCGCCGCGGCCTATGTGCCGCTGAGCTTCGATCCGGGGGAAGCCTACCAGTTCGACTGGAGCCATGAGATCGTAGTGATCGATGGCGCGACGACCACAGTGAAGGTGGCACATGTCCGCCTGTGTCACAGCCGGATGCTGTTCGTGCGTGCCTATCCCCGCGAGACGCAGGAGATGGTCTTCGACGCCCATGACAAGGCGTTCGCCTTCTTCGGGGGCACCTGCACACGGGGCATCTACGACAACATGAAGACCGCGGTCGACACGATCTTCGTCGGCCGCGACCGCGCCTACAACCGCCGGTTCCAGCAGATGTGCAGCCATTACCTCGTCGATCCCGTCGCTTGCACCCCGGCATCCGGCTGGGAGAAGGGACAGGTCGAGAACCAGGTCGGCGTTGTCCGGCGGCGGTTCTTCGTGCCTCGGCCGAAGTTCAAGAGCTACGCCGAACTCAACGCCTGGCTCGAGGATCGCTGTGTTGCCTGGGCCAAAGCCAACCCGCACCAGGAGCTTCGGGATCGAACGATCTGGGAGGTATTCCAGGACGAGCGCACGAGTCTTGTCCCCTACGTCGGTCCGTTCGACGGCTTCCATGCCGTGCCAGCCTCGGTCTCGAAGACCTGTCTCGTCCGGTTCGACAAGAACCGCTACTCCGTGAACGGCCGGGCCGTTGGCCGACCTGTCGAGATCCGTGCCTATGCCGAGCGGGTCGAGTTCTGGCAGGACGGCAAGATCGTGGGGCAGCACGCCCGAGCCTTCGGGCGCGACAAGGCCATCTACGACCCGTTGCACTACATTCCGGTTCTGGCTCGCAAGCCCGGCGCCCTCCGGAATGGGGCCCCCTTCAAGGGCTGGGACCTGCCGCCGGCGATCAGGCGCGTGCAGCGCAAGCTTGGCAAGGTGCCGAACGGCGACCGGCAGATGGTCCAGATCCTGAGCATGATCCCGATCGATGGGCTGGATGCGGTGGATGCTGCCTGTGCCGAGGCCCTGAGCGAAGGGGTCCCTGCGGCCTCGGTCGTCATCAACATCCTTGCACGGCATCGGGAGCCGCCACCGCCACTGACCATCGATACGCCGGCCGCGTTGCGACTGACCTGCGAGCCCGTCGCCGATTGCAAACGCTACGACAGTCTCAGGAGACCCAACCATGGAAAGATCACAAGTGCTGGACGCGATGAGCCAGCTGAAGCTTTACGGCATGAAGGCCGCCTACGATGAGATCATCACCACGGCGGTGAAGCGCCAGCACGAGCCGCAACAGATCGTCGGCGACCTGCTGAATGCCGAGATCAGCGAGAAGCAGGCGCGCTCGATCAAATATCAGATGACGATCGCCAAGTTGCCGCTGGCGAAAGAGGTCGACGAGTTCAGCTTCGAGGAAACGCCGGTCAACGAGACGCTGGTACGCGATCTGGCCGCCGGAGAGTTCCTCGAACAGCAGCGCAATGTCGTCCTCATCGGCGGCACCGGGACTGGTAAATCGCACCTGGCCGTCAGCATCGCCCGGGCCTGCATCCGGCGCGGCAAGCGGGGGCGCTTCTTCAATGTCGTAGACCTGGTAAACAAGCTCGATGCCGAAGCCCGTGCCGATCGACAGGGGCGCACGGCAGACCTGCTCTGCCGCCTCGACTTCCTGATCCTCGATGAGCTCGGCTATCTCCCCTTCGCGCAGACCGGCGGCCAGCTACTGTTCCATCTCATCAGCCGCCTCTACGAACGCACCTCGATCATCGTGACGACCAATCTCGACTTCGGGGAATGGCCTTCGGTCTTTGGCGACGCGAAGATGACCACGGCGCTGCTCGACCGGCTGACCCATCACTGCGACATCGTCGAAACCGGCAACGAGAGCTGGCGCTTCAAGACCCGAGAATGACCGACGGCCACGCTGGCCCGATACGGCTGCGCTGTATGGGGGCTACACCGCATCGGGCCAGCTACCCGTGCGCTCCATGGGGGTCATTTTTGAACGCCGATAGGGGGTCAAGATTGCCTGCCGATTGACAGCCAGCCCTCTGCGGTCCGGATGTAGGTGAAGTCGGCCAGCCATTTCTGGTTCGGCCGGTCGGCCTGAAAGTCGCGGTCGAGGATGTTGCCGGCGATGACCGAGCGTTCGCCATCATCCTTCGGATTCCCGCGCCGCTTTGGTCGCGCTCTCATAGCGTTCTGCCGCATGAGGCGCTCGATCCGGTGCAGCCCGCAGGCCAACCCTTCCTCGAGCACGCCGCGCCAGACCCGACGTGTGCCATAGGTGCGGTCGCTGGCCTTGAAGCTCTTGTCGATCTCCAGGACGAGCTTCGCATCCTAGCTCGCCCGGGCGCTGATCTGTCGCTTGAGCCAGGCGTGGAAGCCAGACCGAGAGACGCCCAGTACCGCGCACATCCAGCTGACGGGCCAGATATGCCGGTGCTTCGCAACGAACGCGAACGTCATGTCGCTTCCCGCGCGAAGAAGGCCGCGGCCTTTTTCTGGATGTCACGCTCCACCTTGAGCTTGGCGACCTCTTTCTTCAGGGCCGAGATCTCAGCCAGCTTGGCGCGCTGCTGGCCATTGCCGGGGAAGGCAGGCGCCACCGTCGCTTCACGCATCCACCGCCGCAGAACACTCTCCGCCAGGTCCAGATCTCGGCACGCCTGGGCCAGCGTCACGCCCCGCTCGGTCACCAACTTCACCGCCTCGATTTTGAACTCGCGGCTGAACTTCCGTCTCGTCATATCCAATCTCCAGTTCCATGGTCACGATCTTATCTTCGTGTCCACGAAACCGGCAGCAGGCCACTACCCACCTGTCCTGAAAAGGGCAATAACTTGACGATCCCCAGCTCAGACACTCGTGCGGCCTTCGCCTCATCCCCGTCCCTGACGGGAGCCGGCTGTGACCGGGTGAGGCACCATCGGGGCGGGGCAGGTCAGGATTTGTCGCTGGATTTCCGCGAGTGCCGCTGGTTGTGTTGACCTCATGGGTCAGACCGCATAAGGATCAATTCCGTAACGGCGCGAAGCTCGACAGTAAGATAAATTGACTATCCTAGGCAGCGTCCTACGCTTTTTAATTTCAGCAAAGAAATGATGTAGACTCTCGATGAGACAAAATAGAAAAGTCTATACCGCGAAGGACGAAAACTCTAAGGGCATTTACTTGCTATCGGCAGCTGAAAAGTTGTTCCAAATTGGTAGGTCGAGGTCTTCAGAAGAACTCACTAAAATCGCAATCAAGGAGGGGTCTTCTTCCGATTTTTTTGGGAAGTTTTTTGAGGTCGCGTTTGGAATGCAGAGGTATGCTGATGCGTTACATGCGATCACGAGGTATTCGAAGTGCCAAGATACGTCAGTTTTTGACTTTAATTTTGCTGTAAATTCTTTGAATTTAATTTCCAATACATACAGAAATTATCGGGATTATCCTGAACCGGGTGAGGGTGACTTTCGAAAAAACATTGGCGCGGAGGCTGATGATTTTTTGATCGGCGTCTTTGATGCCTTCGATGATAATATTGAAGCTATGGGTTATCTTAATGAGGCCTGTGCTCACTTGATTCGAAATGGCTTCCGGATAAAATTGGTTCTTATTGGGGATGAAAGGTCCGGAATTGAATCTCGATCTTCTGTCAATATTCAGCCGAGATTGACGGAAGAGATCTCGTGGATCATTCGGGTGGATCATGTGCCCTTCGACAAGATTGGTGATTATTATCGGCTCTTAGACGCGGTTGTTGTCTCACACAAACCTTCAGCGGATAAAAAGTTACTACCCTTAATGAGAGCTGCTGAGGCCCAAATCTATGGCAAACGTTTGCTCGTTTCGAACGTTTTTCCCTTGAGCGGAATTGCTACGTCGTTTGATGCCAGTGATCTGGCGAGTATAATCCGCGCCATCCAGGATACGATGCAGCTGCCGCCGCCTGAGTCGACTGCAAACCTCCTGTCTTCCATTGTTATGGAGCCGGAGACTTGGTCATTGCAGGTGAAAGGAAATGTAAGCGCACATTCGCTGAACTCCGCGTCCCAGATGAAAGGTGGGCCGAAGTGGTCAAAAGCGATCTTCGACACAGCGGTTGAAATTGCGCAAAGGAAATTCGTACTTAATGGTATCAGCAAGCAAATAGTTGCCGATGATATTAGGGTTCCTGTACCTGGCGCTATATTGAAACTGTCGGCGTCCGTCGTATATCGACTACAACGCGAGGAAACCTCTCGGAAGGCGGTGCTGTTGTTCGACTTTTGGGATAAAGAAGGGAGAAAGAAAGCCACATTTCCAGAAATTGGAGTGTCGGCTGTCTGGAAGCAGCACTTTCGCTACCTCAACGCAAATAGCAAGAGCGCCATGGAGCCCGTTCGCGAAGTCTTTAATGTGAAGCTCCCCGAGGACGTGAGCCGCGTAGCGGTTTCTATTGGCACTGTAGGCGTGAAGGACGATGAGCAGATTGAAGTCTGTATTCAAGGCCGTTGTCATGGCGAAGTTGCCGAACAATGCCGCGAAGAAAGGAAAGAGGGGATCTCCCTTCATCAACCTTTGCCCGATGCAATCATCCATGACCCTCATTGCAAACGTCTTACCTCGGACCTGAAAGTCGCCTGCGTGTTGGATGAGTTCACAGCTGAATGTCTCTCTCACGAGGTCACGCTGATGAAGGTGACTCGAGAAGGTTGGCAGGCGGAGTTGGAGAGAACTCGACCGGATTTTCTGTTAGTTGAAAGCTGTTGGCGGGGCAACGACGGAAATTGGGGTACGCTTACTAAAGGGAGCGGGGGTGCCAAGAAACTTGGCGGTCTACTAAGATATTGTAAAAAGAGCGGCATTCCCACTGTGTTCTGGAACAAGGAAGATCCTCCTCACTATGAGAAGTTTGGGGCTATCGCGGCACTCTTTGATCTTGCAATCACCACTGATGTGAATATGGTGCCTCGTTACAAGAAAGATTTTGGAATCAATGTGCATCCACTTTCGTTTGGTGCTCAGCCCAAGGTACACAACCCGAAGCCAATTATTCCTCGCTTGAAAAAGGCGGTGTTTGCTGGATCTTATTATCGCGATAAACCTAAACGGTGTGAAGATTTTGATCAGGTCATGGGGCAGCTAAAGTCCGCCGGGGTGAGCTGCGATATCTTTGATAGAAATTTTAATAAGGGAAATGAGAAATTTTCATTTCCCGGACGCTACCAAAGCAGTATTATGGGAAACCTGCCGCCGGATGAAGTCTGGAGGGCCCACAAAGGATATAAGTACCAAGTGAATATGAACTCGGTACAAGATTCCGCTACGATGTTTGCTCGCCGAGTTTACGAATCTCTAGCCTCTGGTACGCCGGTGATCAGCAATGATTCCCTTGGAGTGCGCGAACTCTTTGGAGATGTTGTAATCATGTCCTGTGAGCGAAGCATTGCTGACCAGTTGCAGGAATTGGAGGCCTCGCCGCACGCTTACCAGTCGCTGGCGCTCCGTGGCGTACGCGCTGTGATGCGTGAACACACTTATGGTCACCGAATACAAACACTATGTCGTTTGATAGGAATTGATGTAGCGGTTGCGCTTCCTAAAGTTACGCTGGCGGTTAGTGCAAGATGCCTGGAAGATATACAACGCGCGAGGCGATTATTCGAAGCACAGACAGCTCAGCGCAAACGGCTCTTTATCGAGTTGGAAAATTTCGATATGGCTCATCAGCTTCTCAACGATTCAAATCAAACCGTGACCTATTCCATGAAGATTGCGCGCAACTTTTATGCTGATGAGAAACGGTACTACGGCTCCGATCATGTTCTTAAACATGATATCAACCAGCCTCTGCACGCCGAAGCACTGGAAGACTATCTTTATTGGGGGCCGATGGAGCATGGATCATATCAACTGCAGGTCTCCGAACAGATTGAGGTAGCGCTATGAGCCACTCCAGCGCCCGAAAAATTTTACTCGTCTCATGGCATTTTCCTCCTTACAAAAGCTCGTCGGCATTTAACCTGTTTAAACGCCTGAAGGACACGGGGTATGAGTACGACGTCCTTCAGATTAAGCGGGGGGAAAAGCCGGATAATGAAGGAATGTTCCGGTTTGCTAGCAGCCGATTTAATCGCTATGAAATTGAGGTTCCGACAGAAGATGCCCGAAACTCGGAGGCTCGCGCACACTACGTTGCAAAGGTGTTGGATTTCTACCAGCGGCTAAAGGACCGCAACCATTATCGGGTAGTGTTGTCCCATTCTCATGAGATAGCCTCGCATCTCGCGGCGATGGCGATAAAGAGGGCTAATCCCGAAATACGGTGGCTGGCCTCATTTGGAGATCCGATTGCGGCAAATCCGTATAACGAAAGCTATAAATTTGCAATGCTGGAGGATGATTGTCGCACTGAAGCCGAGGTGCTCCAGATGGCAGATCGTATCATTGTTACCAACCCCTATCATCAAAAGATCGTACAAAACAGTCAGTCGCTTCCTGTAGATAGCGAAAAGTTTTTTATACTCCCACATTGCTTCGATGAGCGCATGTTTCATCGTGAAAGCTCATCGGTGCAGTCTAACCGACAAGAAAGAGAACAGGACTCTGTCTTCAGGTTTATGCACGTTGGCATGCTTTACAAGTTTAAGCGCACTTCAGAGCCCTTCATGTTGGGTGCCCGACGCCTTCTGGAGAAGCACCCAGAGCTCAAGGGGCGCTTTACGCTGGAGTTCTATGGTGCCAATGATCGTTATATTCAAGCAGCCTCTGACTATGGTTTAGAAGGCATCGTCCGCTTCCAAGGTACAGTCAGCTATCTTGAAAGCCTCACAGTTATGGATCGAGCAGATTGCCTGCTGCTGCGTGACGCAGATTTCAGTGACCAAGGGCTGAAAGAAACTCCATTCTATCCAGGAAAACTGGCTGATTACCTTGGTGCAAAAAAGCCCATTCTGGCTATAACTATGGCTCGGGGTTGTGTGCCGGATATGATGGAAGAGGTTGGCGGCGCCTATTTTACTGAGAATGACATTGATGGTATCGCTGACGGGATGTGGTCGGCTATTCAAGGGCGCCTCGTGACGAATGCCACAGAAGCCGAGCACTACTCTTACCGTCAGATTCGGAGTCAGGCGCGTCGAGCGATGAAATTTTCTAAAGATAAGAAGAAGATTCTCATCGCCGGTCACGACCTGAAGTTCGCAAAGTTCATCATGTCCGCAATCGAACAGCGTGATGATCTGGAACTCTTGGTGGACCAATGGCGGGGTCACAATAATCACGATCAAGAACAGAGCCTGCGTCTTTTAAATCAGGCCGACACTGTGTTCTGCGAGTGGGGGCTGGGGAATGCGGTATGGTATTCGCGGCACAAAAAGGCCGGACAAAAGCTCGTTGTCAGGGTCCATGCCCAAGAACTACGTACGCGTCATCTTGATCAGTGTTTGCATGAAAATATTGACAACTACATTTTTGTATCGCCCTATTATTTTGAACTGATGATCTCTGAATTCTCTCTATGTAGAGAGAAATGCAAGATGGTCTTTAATATGGTAGATACTAGTCTTCTTGACAAGCCTAAGCTCCCGAACGCTAGGTTTCATTTGGGTATGATCGGCGATGTGCCTCAGTCCAAGCGCTTGGATCGCGCACTAGATATATTTGAAAAACTTTATCTTAGTGATAAGCGGTACAGGCTTTTTGTAAAAGGAAAGCGTCCGGAAGACTACCCTTGGATGCATTCTAAAGCAAAGGCCGAGGAAATGCAGTTTTACCGAGCTCAATATCAGCGCATTGTAGATAGTGGTTGGCAAGATTGTGTCATCTTTGACGGGTATGGCCCTATTGATGAGTGGTTTCAAAAAGTTGGTTGGATACTTTCGGTTAGTGATCATGAGAGCTTTCATCTATCCGTGGCGGAAGGTATGGCGAGCGGAGCTTATCCTGTTATTTTGAATTGGCCCGGAGCCGAAACCATATATCCTCCGATGGTCATTGAAGAAACTATCGATGGTGCCGTAAATACGATTTTGTCGGGCGGGGATGAAATCGACGTGAAGAATGTGGCAGAAGTTTTTTGCAAGAAGGCCCAAACTAAAATTATTTTGGATATAATAGATGCGCAATAGGGCGTGTACGTTCATAAGCCTTCATTCGAAGCGTTGGTGTTGAATATTCGCTTCATGTGCATGGTTTGTAAAAGAGTATAAATACAGAATTTCAAGGTTTATTTTGGCGGGGTGGAGATCACTATTCCAAACAGCGTTCCCCGATTGATGAAGGAGGCTAAGTAAGTTGACTGGTTAATTTATTCTCCAATTTGGGTTGGTTTGACTTTTATTTCAAATGACTAAGCGTATCATTTCGTGAATCAATCTAGGAATAACTGGATCAGCTGTGCTTGTGAGGATTTGCGTTATGTTTGATATTAAATCCACGAGTATGTCTATGACGAAAGAAAATCTGCATGTCCCGCACCTCCCTTAACCGCTATGGTAAGATCGACGACCCCATCGCACCATACATGTCGCCTGATGAGGTAGCTTACCTGAACGTGGAATACGAAAAGGCGGAAGTTATTCTGGAATATGGTTCGGGCGGGTCGACGCGGATTGCATCGAAAATGCTGGGCAAACACGTTTTCAGTGTGGAAAGTGATCTTGAATGGGCAAAGGCGTTGCAGGCCGAAATCGACGCTAGCAATCCTGTCTCACCAGTGACCGTTTACCACAGCGATATCGGGGAGGTTGGTGCATGGGGTCGTCCTTTGCATGAAGCGGATTGGCGTAAGTATCAGCGCTATCCTCTTGCAATATGGGACCAGCCAAACTTCCTTCATCCCGACCTTATCCTGATCGATGGGCGAATGCGTAGCGCATGCCTGATGTATGCGATGATGCGGATCGAAAAGCCGGTTACGGTGCTATTTGATGACTATGGTGCGCGCACGCTATACAGTCAAGTAGAGCGAATTATCAAACCGGTCCGTATAATTAATACCATGGCTCATTTTGAATTGGTCCCTGATAGCATCCCCAAAAAGGATCTGGGATTCGCCATATCCCGGTTTTTCTTGGGCTCTTTTCATGGTCAAGGGGATGAATTCTATGAGGCTGACATTATTTTATAGGAAGTGATTTTCTGGCATTGTCATGTGTGGACGTATATGGCCCCCACTGGGATCGTCAAGTTATTACCCTTCCAGGGCAGTTGGGTAGCTCCGGGCGATGATCAGTCAGCTTTCCGCACCGCGCCTGAAAGGCCACCGCTTTCCGCGCTCCCTCATTTCCTACGCTGTTAAGAGGCTTTCTTGCTTGGATGCCCCCGTCGATGCAAGAATTTTCTGACTGTCTGAGCGTGTGCGGTGATGTTTCAGGCTTCTCAGGTGCGGCCATGACATGCCGCGGGCCGGTTCCCTGATTGGTAACGGCCCGGTTGAGCTTGCAATTCGCCACAAGTGTGTTGTGGCGAATTGTTTCACCCCACAGACTTGGTCTTGCTCGAGAGCAACTGGTCATGATTCGTCATGTAGCATCTAATGATTGAGGTGCGAGCATGGAGCTGAATTGGGTGGAAACGGAAACCGCTGGGTGTGATGTCGGTGACAGTCGGCTCGGGGCCATGCTTGAGGCTCTCGGGGAACGGCCAGGAAAGTCGCTAGCCACGGCATTCCAGGACTGGTCGAACACCAAGGCTGCCTACCGTTTTTTTCCAACGGGAACGTCAGCGAAGACAAGATCCTTGAGGGCCATTTCGTTGCCTCCGGCCTGAGTATCCGGGCAACTTACGGTCCCATCCTGATCCTGCGGTACACCACGGAATTCTCCTTGAATCGTTCCGCTCCGGAAAAGGTTGGATTCACGAAGATATCGATGTTTGTCAAAGGAGTTGGAGAAACGCGCGAAAGTTGGCGATGCCCTGAGGGGCGGCTGACCTGCCATGGGATTTTTCCTCCACCGTTGATTAGAGTCCGGCCCAACTTGAGGACGGACAATGAAGCGAACGCGATTCACGGACGAACAGATCATCGGCATCCTGGCCGAGCACGAGGCAGGCGCGAAGTGCGCGGACCTGTGCCGCAAGCACGGCATGTCAGAAGGCACTTTCTATAACTGGAAGGCGAAGTTCGGCGGCATGACGGTATCGGAAGCGAAGCGGCTGAAGAGGCTCGAGGATGAGAATGCGAAGCTGAAGAAGCTGCTGGCCGAGCAGATGCTGGATCTGGCTGCGATGAAGGATCTGGTTTCAAAAAAGTGGTAGGGCCCGCCGTGAAGCGTGAAGCCGTCGCGTATCTTCAGGCCGAACATGGCCTGTCGGAACAGCGGGCCTGCCACATCGTCGGCGCGGATCGAACGATGATCCGCTATCAATCTCGGCGCGCGCCGGACATGGTTCTGCGCGGTCGGTTGCGGGATCTGGCCAACGAGCGCCGGCGGTTCGGCTATCGGCGGCTCTTCGTCCTGCTGCGACGCGAGGGCGAGCCCTCGGGGATCAACCGGATCTATCGGCTTTACCGCGAGGAAGGGCTGACGGTGCGCAAGCGAAAGGCCCGACGCAAGGCCGTCGGGACACGGGCTCCCATTCTGGTCGAGGCGCGACCGAACGCCCGTTGGTCATTGGATTTCGTCCACGACCAGTTCGCCAGCGGCCAGCGCTTCCGGGTGCTCAACGTGGTCGACGATGTGACCCGAGAGTGTCTCGCCGCCATCCCGGACACTTCGATTTCGGGGCGCCGGGTCGCGCGCGAACTGACGGCACTGATCGAACGCCGCGGCAAACCCGGAATGATTGTCAGCGACAACGTCCTATGTCAGGAAAATCTGGCTGCTTAGGTCAGCAGGTCGTGTGGCATCCGGCTGTCCGGATACCCTGATAAGGTTGCCCAGACGGGCTCTGCCGTCAAGAAATGATCTCATCCATAGCAAACACAGGGTACGCGCGCTGGCGGCCCTCACCGTCCTTAATACGAGATCCCAAATCCCAAGCAGAAGGCCCGAACATTATCTACGAGGTCAGATTGACTGCCTCCACGGCTCAGTCAGAGAGAGGTCCTTCCGCCTGGGCTCACCCCCTCGAAGAAGGGGCGATAGGGTTCGCCGTGATTGACCACAGCGTGTACGGTGCGCGCCATCTTGGCCGCGATCGCGGTGTAGGCCTTGCGGCGCAGATGAGCGTTGTGTCGGTCTTTCGAGATGTAGCGTTCGAACTTGTCCCGAAAGCTGTTGGTCTTTGTCTGGACCGCCGTCTGGCCGGCCATCCATAGCGTGCGGCGCAGCCGGGCATTGCCGTACTTCGAGATCCGGCTCTGCCCGCGAAACATGCCGGACTGCACGGTGGCAAGATCCATGCCGCAGAACTTCAGGAACTGCCGATGATGCCGAAATCGGCGTAGGTCACCGGCCTCGGCCAAGATGGTCATGGCATTGATCGGACCAATGCCGGGGATGGTTGTCAGTAGCTGATAATCCGGCAGATCGGAGAGCAGCGCGACCGCCCGGGCCTCGATCTCGTTGCGCTGGCGGACGAGGCTTCTACCTTCGGAAAGGACCAGGCGGAACATGCGAACGGCGTCGGAATCCGGTTCCACGGGCAATCCAACAGAGTTGACCGCCGTAGCGTAAATATCTGAAAGCAGGCGCTCCTTGGCGACCTTCCTGCCCACCACCTGCCAAGCGTCTGCGATGAAGGTTTCCTGGCTCATGGCCGTGATCATCGTCGGTGTCGGATACTTCTCGAGGAAGGCCAGGAACCAATCGGTTCGTGAGCTTCGGTGAAACCGTTCGGCCTCTGGGAAATAGAGCGGCAGGTAATGGGTCAGGATGCGGTGCCAGAGCTCGGTCTTCGAGCGTGAAACGATCTCGTGCGTCTTTGACAATTCCTGGATGTCGGCGGTCCCGACGACCAGCGGATCATGAAAGAACTGCACGGCGCCAATCTCCAGCATGTGCAGGATGACCTGGGCATCCTTCGGGTCGTTCTTGTCCCAACTGTTGTGCAGGGCCTCGCGCGTCCGGGCGAGCCCGACAGAAGGGATGAGCTTCAAGTCAAACCCGGCCTGCCCGAGATGATGTGCCAGTGGCCTGTGATAGTTGCCGGTCGCCTCGAACCCGACCCGCACAGGCAGGCCGTAGCTGGCCAGGCTCGCGGACAAGCGCTGGAAGTCTTCCAACGTGTTCATGATCGTCATGCGACGACGGCGCTTCTTGCCCGGTACCTCGATCAAGACCTCGTGGCGGTGCTTGGAAATGTCGATGGCGACAAGCACAGTCGCAGCAGTAGAATGGTTGGCGGGCATAGCCGGTCTCCTCAGCGGTGTGGTTCTGCAAAACCACTGTTGAGACCTGAGACCGGTTATGGCCACACGCTGCGCTATTTGGGGGCTACGCGCGTGGCCATAACCTTAAAACAGCGCTTCTTCCCGACGTGCTACGGCCCAGAATACATCAGCGGCACCCTCATGGAATGGGCCGAAAACAAGGGCATCTCCTTGGCCCACATACAGCCGGGGAAACCGCAGCAGAACGCTTATGTCGAGCGCTACAACCGGACGGTCCGGCACGAATGGCTGGACCTCCACATCTTCGAAAGCATCGACGAGGTGCAGCAGATTGCCACCGAATGGCTCTGGTCCTACAACAATGAACGCCCGAACATGGGCAACGGCGGGATGACACCCGCACAGAAACTGAGAATGGCCGCGTAAATTCTACGACCAAGCCCCCGTAAAAACGGGGGGATTACCGTTCATCAACGCCAGAAATCGCGGATAGAACACCCGGACCTTCGAGCGAGAGACATAGGTCACCATCGTTTTGGGATTGTCGATGATCACTCGTCGCGGAACCCCGCCATAGAAGGGCAGCGCCCGCACAAAGGCATCCAACACCATCACCTGGCTCTCGCCGGGTTAGGCGATGACAAAAGGCTTGCGACTATGGCACAGGCGGAAGTGGGCAACCTTCACCTTCTGCTCGACACCATCGAGAACAACGCGCTCTTCGCTCCAGTCAAACTGGAGCGCATCACCCGCAGCAAAATGCAGGGGGATAAACGCCGCTCCCGATCCGGCGTCGGCACGTTTGAGGTCTCGGTTAAATCGCTGAACCGGCGAATAGGATCCAGTATACCCCTCCGAGACGAGCTGTTCGCAAAGCTTCGTGGCCGTCCGCCGCTCCCGGCGCGGCCGCTTTTGATCCTGCCCGAACAGTTCCTGAAGTCGCGCGTCAAATCCATCGCAGAGATTATGCCGGACCGGCGGCGCTTGCCGCTGATAGCTCGGCGAACTGTCGTCCTTCAGATACTTCTTCACCGTGTTCCGCGACAAACCGGTGGCCCGCGCCACAGATCGGATGCTGCGACCCTCGACCAATATCCAACGACGGATCTTCGATACACTTTCCATCAATATCACCTGCTCATTCCTCCGCGCTGGCCGGCGCGGATGCGAACGTGGCAGGTGGAGCAATTTTACTCGCTCATAACCCACCCAAGTGGGGCAATCTCGCATGCCGATGCGCACCCAAGGTGCCAGACGCGCGTGACCTGTTAATGGGGCATCGCAGCACTCGAATGACTGTCGCAGGACTTGCCTGAAGACCCGCCCGCAGAACCCTCTCAGGGGTTCTGACTGGTCAGGCTTTCGACGCGGGCTCGAAAACGCGCCAATTCGCGGGGCTCGGCAGTGTGACCGGTGTAAATCTCGACATATGTGGGGATGCGCTGCAGCCGGGTCTCCATATCTTCCTGCGCACGCATCGAGATATAGCCGATCTGCGTCAGATAGATGGTCCGGGCGCGAATATCGGCGTCCTGTTCCCGCTGTCCCCACCGTATCAGCATCTCGCGCAGTGCGGAAAGCCGTCGTTCATCTGCATCCTTGACGCGTTCGGTGACCTTGTCGTCTTGCAGCGCCCAGCTGCGGACCGCAAATTCCAGCTTGCTGTCGAACATGTCTGACAGAAAGCACGCCAGAACGTTCAGCATCGCTTCGGCGGCGGAATCCGCATAGTCTTGCGTCGCCTTGATCAGCGGGTCGGTCGTCCGCTGTTCCCAGCTGTCGATGAGAGCGCCCAGAAGGGCTTCGCGGTCCGCGAAGAACCAGTAAAAGCTGGTGCGCGACAATTTGAGTTGTCGGGCAAGCGGCTGGATCTTCACGGCATCAATACCGCCTTCCATCAATGCCTGGCAGGCGGTTTGAAGCCAGCCCTCGCGCGACCCGCGCCATCCGGTTTCGGCAGATTCAGAACGTTTTTTCATACTCATTTACTATTCGTCGCTCGGGTTCACCTCAAGGCGAATGTTCTCGCATGAGTTAAAAAATGTTCATCAATGAATTATGGATTGACACTAATGAACAGTTTGTTGATGTTGAATCCCGTCATTCCTCTCATCAAGGGCAGATGCGATGTCGCAGGATCCACTTTTGCAGCCTTATCAGTTGAAGCATCTGACGCTTCGCAACCGGATCATGATCACCAGCCACGAGCCGGCCTATCCTGAAGACGGGATGCCCAAGGAGCGTTATCGCGCCTATCACGTCGAGCGTGCCCGGGCGGGTGTGGCGCTGACGATGACGGCGGGGTCTGCTTCGGTGTCCCGCGACAGCCCGCCGGTCTTCAACAATATCCTGGCATGGAAGGATGAGGTCGTCGGCTGGATGAAGAAGCTGACCGACGAATGCCACGATCACGGGACGGCGGTGATGATCCAGCTGACCCATCTGGGTCGCCGCACCCGCTGGGACAAGGCGGATTGGCTGCCGGTGGTTTCGCCCAGCCATGAACGCGAGGCCGCGCATCGGTCATTCCCAAAGAAGATGGAAGACTGGGACATCCAGCGCATTATCGGCGACTATGTCGATGCGGCCGAACGGATGAAGGTCGCGGGTCTGGACGGTCTGGAATTGCAGGCCTACGGACATCTGATGGACCAGTTCTGGTCGCCCATGACCAATGATCTGGACAACGAATATGGCGGCAGCCTGGACAACCGGCTGCGCTTTACCATGGAGGTCCTGCGCGGCATCCGTGAACGCTGTGGCGAGGATTTCCTGCTGGGCGTGCGCTATACTGGCGATGAATGCCTGCCCGGCGGCTTTGGCGCGGATGACGGCATTGCGATCTCAAGGAAGCTGAAAGACAGCGGGCTGGTCGATTTCCTGAATGTCGTGCGCGGGCATATCGACACCGATGCGGGGCTGACCGACGTGATCCCCGTGCAGGGCATGCGCAATGCACCGCATCTGGAATTCGCGGGGCAGATCAAGAAGGCGACCGATTTCCCGACCTTTCATGCCGCCAAGATCCCCGATGTGGCGACCGCCCGTCACGCCATCGCCAGTGGCCTGATCGATATGGTCGGCATGACCCGGGCGCATATGGCCGACCCGCATCTGGTGCGCAAGATCATCGAAAGGCGCGAGGATGACATTCGCCCCTGCGTCGGCGCGAATTACTGTCTGGACCGGATCTATCAGGGGGGCATGGCCTTCTGCCTGCACAACGCCGCCACGGGGCGCGAGGAAACCATGCCGCAGACGATCCCGGCGGCACAGACCCGAAAGCGCATTACCATTGTCGGTGCGGGCCCCGCAGGCATGGAGGCCGCCCGTGTCGCCGCCGAGCGCGGCCACGAGGTTACCGTCTTCGAGGCGGCCGACCAGCCCGGCGGCCAGATCCGCCTGACCGCCCTGCAAGAGCGGAGGCGCGAGATGATCTCGATCATCGCGTGGCGTCAGGCCATGTGCGAAAAACATGGCGTCACCTTCAACTTCAACACCCTGGCCGAGGCCGAGGACGTGCTGGCCACGGATCCTGACGAGGTCATCGTCGCAACTGGCGGCCTGCCCCATGTCGAAATCCTGTCCGAGGGCAATGATCTGGTCAGCTCGGCCTGGGATATCCTGTCGGGCGATGTTCGGCCCGGCCGGAATGTGCTGATCTTCGACGATGCCGGCGATCACGCCGCCCTTCAGGCCGCCGAGCTGATCGCGGCAACCGGCGCCAAGGTCGAGATCGTGACCCCGGACCGGGCGTTCTCGCCCGAAGTCATGGCGATGAACCTGGTTCCCTATATGCGCAGCCTGCAAAAGCTGGACACGACCTTCACGGTGACCTGGCGGCTGCTCTGCGTTGCGCGGGAAGGCGGGCAATTGCGTGCGACGCTCGGCAGCGATTACGGCGGGGTGACGCGCGACCGGATTGTGGATCAGGTCATCGTCAACCACGGCACCCGCCCGCTCGATGAATTGTATTTCGACCTGAAGCCGCAATCCTCGAATATGGGCGAGGTCGATTACGAAGCGCTGGCTACCGGAGGCTTGCAAGGCGTTCTGAAAAATCCGGCCGGAAAGTTCCGCCTGTTCCGCATCGGCGATGCCGTCGCAGCCCGAAATACCCATGCCGCAATATATGACGCGCTCAGACTCGTGAAAGACCTGTAGGTGCAGTCACCCTTGCGGGGCTGTTCATGCGATCTGCGGCAGGTTTTTGGTCCGGATTTACGGCGATCTGCGGCCCAAGCCCTATTCTCTGGCGGTCTCGATGATGATTGTTGCGATCGGAGTGGAACTGCCGGCGACAGCCGGGTCTTTCGCGGCGCTTCTGGTGGCAGGCTTGGTTTTGCTCAATCCAGTTTTCAGGTGGGCGGCAACACGGGCACGGCCCTTGGGCCTCTGGCCGCGGCGCTGATCGTGTTGCCGCTTGGTCAGGCCAGCACCGTGTGGTTCGGCCTGCTTGCCATTTGCGGGGTCGTGGTTCTTCTGTGGATTGCGCGATGGTTTGCGCATCATCAGCGCATGACACGGGCCGCCGGCTCTCGCCCGGTTTTTGGGCCTGCCTTGCCGACCAGACGTCTTGTCATCGCCTTTGCAGTTCTGGGGGCGCTGCTGCTGAGCAAATTCGTCCATATTGAAATATTCAAGAGCTATTGCACGTTCTTCGGCGTTTTCCGCGATCGTGGTCTTTGCGCAGGAAGTGCTGCCACAGAAGGTCGGCAAGGTTGCAGGGTTTGTTTTCGGCTTTGCTTTCGGGATCGGGGCGCTTGGTGCGGCTGCACTTGGGGCGCTGGCAGACCAGATCGGGATGCAGGAGGTCTTTCGCCATCTGGCCATGCTTCTCTGCCTGGGGTTCCTGACCGTATTTCTGCCTGACCTGGAATGGTCAGTGGCCGTTCACGGCAGCCGGTTGTGGTGACAATGCGGATCGGCAACCTGGGCAACACCCCGCAGGCCAGTTGGTCCGGTAAGGATTTGCCGATCGCGACAAGCATAGTTCGCGATCCGGTCGCCCTGTTTACCGTTGCGCGGCTCGGAAGGCCGACGGGGTTTGGTCGAAACGGTCACGGAAGCGGCGCGAGAACTGTGCCTGATCCGAGAAGCCAAAGCGATAGGCCACGTCGGCAATCGGAAGATATGGCGAGGCTTGCAGCATATCGCGTGCCGCGATCAGCCTTTCCTCGCGAATGAAGCGCGAGACGCTGGTGTTCCATCCGTTGAACAGTTCATGCAGATATCGCTTCGAGATACCGCAGGCCTTGGCCACCATCTCGGGGTTGAGTGCCGGGTTCGCAAGATTGTCCCTGATCACCTTCTCTGCGCGGCGCAGGTGGGCGGCCTGAACGGCGCTGCGCATCTGGTTATCCTGTTCTGTTTCCTGATCAAGGGCCAGCGCCAGTAGTTCGACCAATTGTCGCCCAAGGACTACCGCGGCATGCCCCGCATCCAATGGCAGCCCCTGCAATTGACGAACCGTTTCGGAAAACAGATGCGCGATCCCGGTGCTGGCATCGATGACCTGAGCACAGAACCGGTCCGGGTTGCGCAGCTTCTCGGACAGCACGCGCTTAGGCAGCTTGAGCACATAGAGTTCGTTGGTTGCTCCATATGAGAAGCGATAGGGCTCGTCGCCGCGCTCGAGTATGAATCCCCCCGGATCGCAGCGCACCTCGCGGCCCACTTGATAGAACTCGACGGGGCTGAGGCGCGGAATCGCGATGAGATATTCCTCTTCAACCGCTGTCCGCAGATGCTGGCGCAAGCGCTCATAGAGCAGTGCCTTGGTGTTCAGTCGGGACAGCGAGATCGCGCCGATGTCGCGCCGCGTGAGCCGCCCGTCAAATGTGGCAGGGTCGCGAAATGTCAGGCGCAGCGGAAAATAAGTGTCGGCGATCACCCGGTCCCAATAGGCGGCACGGGCCTCTGGCGCAATTCTCTTTGTGCTGTGGATCGTGCTTTTCATGACGGTCTCCCTTCGGAATCGGTAAATGCCGGTGGCCCCACCGAGCAAGACATTTTTGAGGGTGGCCCCCGGCCTGTGCGCGCAAACGCAAATCCTGCCGCGCAAAATGACAAATTCCCGGAAATTCCGCGCTGCGCGACAAATCTTTCCGCGCAGCAATACAAGACCTCCCGGCCTGATTCGGATCAGTCTTTCCCCTTGCGACATATAACGTAAAGCCGGACAGCGGCCTGCAACACAGGGAGATCTCGTTTCACCGCTTTGGCGGCCCTGTCGTTGCGGCCGGCTGTTCCCAGACAGAGGACTGACAGGGAATGAACAAACGCAAGGTGGACCCGATCACGCTATCGGTGGTGCGAGGTGTTCTTGAAACCACGCAGCGCGAGATGACGCTGGCGCTTGAACAAACGGCGCGCAGTTCTGTCTTCAATCTGGCGCATGACTACTCGACCGCGCTTTTCAACCATACACCCGAGATGATCTTGCAGGGGCAGGATATCCCGATCCATCTGGGCAGCCTGATCCCGGCAATGAAATCGGTGGCGCAGTTCTTCGAAGGCGATATTCACGAGGGCGATCTGATCCTGCATAACGATCCGGCATACGGCGGGTCGCATATCATCGATACCTGCATGTATTATCCGGTGTTCTATCAGGGCGAGCTGGTGTTCTGGACGGTCTGCAAGGGTCATCTGACCGACATCGGCGGCCCGGTGCCCGCAGGCTATAACCCCAACGCCACCGAGATCTATGCCGAAGGGCTGCGCATTCCCCCGGTAAAGCTGTGGGATCGCGGCGTTCCGCGCCATGACGTGATGAACCTGCTGCTGACCAACATGCGCGCCCGTCGCGATCAGGAAGGCGATTTCAACGCCCTGATCGGAGCCTGCCAGGTTGGCGCGCGCAATCTGAAGAATCTGATGGACAAATATGGCAAGGATGTCGTGCAGGACTGTGTTGCCGAGCTGCTGGACATGGCCGAGGCCCATATGCGCAAGCTGATCTCGGAAGTGCCCGACGGCACCTATTCGGGCACGGCGATCCTTGAGGATGCCGGTCACGGACTGGGCGATTTCGAGATCACCGCGACCCTGACCGTCGCCGGTGACGGCTGCCATATCGCGATCTCGTCCCCGCCTCAGGTGCCCTATTTCATCAATTCCTACGAGGGCAACAGCTATTCGGGCGTCTATCTGGGCCTGATGATGTTCGCCCAGCTTCCGCCGCCCTATAATGAAGGGCTTTATCGCTGTGTGCAGACCGATATGGGGCCCAAGGGCACGCTGTGCAACGCGCAGTCGCCGGCACCGCATATGAACTGTACGACGACGCCGATGGAAACGCTGACCGATGCGGTGCGGCTGGCCTTCGAGCAAGCGGCACCGGCCAAGGTTTCGGCCAGTTGGGGCCACGCGAATGGCTGCAACATCGCCGGTTGGGACAAACGTCACAACGAGGAATATGTCACGATGGTTCTTGCTTCGATCATCTCGGGGGCGGGGGCCACGGCGACGCAGGATGGCTGGCATGCCTGCGGGCCGGAATGCTGTTTCGGCGCGCTGCATTCAGGCGATATCGAGATGCTCGAACACAGCTATCCGATCATTATTCACGAATACGGGCTGATGGAAGATTCCGGCGGCGCGGGACGACACCGCGGAGGATCGGGCACCCGTTGGGAGGTGGAACCGCTGGATTCGCCGATGACGCTGATCACCTTCGGGGAAGGACGGCGGATACCGGCGATGGGGGCGGCGGGCGCGCGCTCGGCGCTTGTCCAGCCCAAGGTCGGTCGGCTTGAAGTGACGCGGGACGGTGCAACCCAGGTCATCACCGACAATGTCATCGAAACGATCAATCCCGGTGAACGCGCTGCCAATATCAACCCCGGCGGCGGCGGCTATGGCAACCCGTTCGAGCGCGATGTCGGATGTGTCGTTCAGGACGTGAAGAACGGTCTCGTCAGCCTTGAGGGCGCCCGTCAGGATTACGGCGTCGTCATTTCGGACCGCGAGACACTGGCCGTCGATGACGAGGCAACGCGCGTGTTGCGTTCGGCCTGACCGCCGGTGGCATTGGCCACCAACCGCCCGGCCCGCAGGCCGGGCCTGGAAACCCTCTATTCGCAGGACTGACTCATGCAAAATCAATATCGTCTTGGCATCGATGCCGGCGGCACGTTTACCGATTTCATCCTTGCCGACCGCAATGGCGGCGTGCGCATCTTCAAGACACTTTCGACGCCGCAGGACCCGACGCTTGCCATCCGCAACGGCCTTGCGCTGATCGAGGAGGAAACCGCAATCCCTCCGCACGAGATCGTCTCGAACGCTGATCTGTGCATCAACGGGACCACTGTCGGCCTCAACGCCCTGATCCAGCACAAGGGCGCGCGCACCGGCCTTATCGCCACAAGGGGCCACGAAGACAGCATCGAGATCCGCCTTGGACACAAGGAAGACGGCTACCGTTACGATCCCGACTACCCGCCCGCGACAATGCTGGTGCCGCGCTACTTGCGCCACGGTGTGAGAGAGCGCGTCCTGTCAACGGGTGCTGTCCACACGCCGTTGAACGAGGAGGATGTGCGCGAGGCCTGCCGTCATTTCATTGCCGAAGGCGTCGAGTCGGTCGCGATCTCCTTCGTCTGGTCGGTGCTGCATCCCGAACATGAGGAGCGCGCCGCGGAAATCGTGCGCGAGATGATGCCCGGTATCCGGCTGACCATCGGCAGCCAGATATATCCGCAGGTGCGTGAATACACGCGAACCTCTACCGCCATCGTCAATGCCTATCTGTCGCCGATCCTGTCGAGCTATGTCGAGAAGGTCGATGGCTATTTCCAGTCGCTGGGTGCTCGCGCGCCGGTGCGCTATTTCCAGTCGAATGGCGGATTGGCGCTTGGCCGCGTGGTCTCGGACCAGTCGGTCTATGCGATCAATTCGGGGCCGGCTTCGGCTCCGCAAGCCGCGCTGTATCTGGGTTCGCCATGGGACATGAAGGACATCATCACCGTCGATATGGGCGGCACCTCCTTCGATATCACCCTGACCCATGACGGACGGGCAAATGTGTCGAAGAATATCGACTTCCTGCGCTACCGGATCGGGATTCCGATGATCCAGGTCGAGACATTGGGCGCGGGCGGCGGTTCGATCGGCTGGATCGATTCCATGGGGCTGATGCAGATGGGGCCGCAATCTGCAGGTTCGCAGCCCGGCCCGGCCTGCTATGATCTGGGGGGGCAACAGCCGACCACGACAGACGCGAACCTTGTGCTGGGCTATCTCAATCCCGCCGGGCTGGTCGGCGGGCGTCTGCCCCTGAATGTCGAGAAGGCCCGCACCGCGATCGAGACGCATCTGGCCAAACCCCTTGGCATCAGTGTCGAGAAGGCCGCCTATGGCATGTTTACGATCGTCAACAACAACATGGTCAATGCGATCCGGCGTGTCTCGGTTGAACGCGGCTATGATCCGCGCGACTTCGTGCTGAACTGCGCGGGCGGGGCGACGTCGGCACATATCACGGCGCTGGCGCGCGAGATGGGGATCCGCAAGATCCTGATCTCCAAGCTTGCCTCGGGGCTTTGCGCCTTCGGGCAGATCATCTCGGACGTGAAATACAATTACATGGCTCCGGCGCCGGTACGCCTTGAGGGGGCCGAGGCAGCGGCGCGTCTGAATACGCTCTTCGAGGGGCTGGAGGAACGCGGCCGCGCGGATCTGGCGGAGGACGGTTTCACCCCCGAGCGGATCGGCGTGCGGCGCGCGCTGGACATGCGCTATGTCGGGCAGGTGCATGAATGCACCGTTGATGTCGATCCTTTCACCGTTACCGAGGCCGCGCTTGAACAGCTCAAGGCCGCCTTCCACGCCCGCCATGAGGAGCTTTATACCTATTCCGAGCCGAACAGCTCGGTCGAGGTGGTGAATGTCGAAAGCGCGCTGACTGGTGCGCTGGACAAGCCTGCAAGGATGCAGATCGCGCCGGGCAAGGGCGCGCATGCAGCCCTCAGTGGCACGCGCGAGATGATCTTCAGCGCCGATGGCACGCGACAAGACGCGCCGGTCTATGATGGCGCGGCTCTGGGCGCGGGGGACCGGATCTCGGGGCCGGCGGTGATCCAGGAGGTCACGACGACAATCGTGATCGAACCCGGCTGGCATGCCGAGCTTGATGCGACAGGTGTCTATGTCCTGACCCAGCAACCCGCGGTCAGTGCAACTGCGGCCCGCGCGGTCGCGGATACAGTGGACGCCTGAACTGCATCAAGGGGGCGGGGCCTGCGATCCCCGCCCAAACGACTTCCAGATCAGAAAACAAGATCCAGAATCAACAGGGAGACAAGAATGGCTGGAAACATGGAAGCCACGGAGAATCTGGAATTCTCCGACCGCCCCGTCCCGCATGATCAGCGCATGGGGCGCCTGCCGCTGACGATGGCGTGGTGGTCGGTCTGCTCGGCGATGTTCTATCTCGTCGTTGCGGCCTCGCTGGCGCTGGCCTATGGCTCGCGCAATGCGATCATCGGGCTTTTGCTGTCGGTCATCGCATATGGCGCGGTCAACGCAGTGCTGTCGCGCCACTCGATCCGCAGCGGGCTGAGCGTGTCGCTCTTCTCGCGCATTCTTCTGGGGCGCGCGGGGGCGGCGGTCGCCACGCTGATCTTCTTTGCCACGGCGATCTATTACGCCGTCTTCGAGGGTTCGGTGATCGCGCTGGCACTTCAGGAATATGCCGGGCTCTCTTACCCCATCGCGGCGGCGATCGTGGTGGTCTATTCGGTCGCGCTGATCTTCGGCTCGATCCAGAACTGGCTCGACAAGTTCAACGGCGTGCTGCTGCCTTTTTACCTTATCGGGCTTTTCGCGGCGATCGGACTTGCGGTGGCCGAATACGGCTATTCCGGCGCCTGGCTTGAGCTTGGCCCCGAAGGCGGCCCAACCGCCACCGGCTGGTGGGACTGTTTCGTCGCCTATATGGGAATCTGGGTGCTGATGATGTATACCTATGATTACGCGCGCTTTGGCCGCGTGGAAGACATCAGCTATCACTCCAGATTCAATTTCGGCGCACCTTTCTATGCGGTCGCCTTCCTGCTGAACGGGCTTGCGGGCATCTTCCTTGCCGCCAGCCTGCCGACCGAGGGCGGCGTGACCGAAGTGTCGGTGGTCTTCGCGCTGATCAAGCTGATGGGGCTGGCGGGCCTGATTTTCGTCTGGATTTCGCAGACCCGGATCAACACGGCGAACTATTACCTCGCCGCGGTGAACATGGAGAGCTTTGCCGAGACCGCCTTCCGGCTGCGCCTGCCGCGCTTCCTCTGGGCTTGCGTGGTCGGTGTGGTTGTTTATCTGCTGATGCTGGCCGATGTCTTTGCCTATATCCTTCAGGCGCTGGCGTGGCAGGGCATTTTTGTCGTCGCCTGGGTATCGTTGGCACTGACCCATATCCTGACAGAGTCCAGCAATGGCAGCAGCTATGATGAAGCCTGTTCAAGCCTGTCCCGGACGCCGAATGTCAACAGTGCTGGCATGGGAGCGTGGTTCCTGGCTGCCGGGACCGGCCTTGTTCTGCATGTCTTCGGGGGCAGTTTGGCATCCTTTTCTGCGCCTGCGACATTCATCGTCGCCGCTTTCGCCTACCATGTCCTGCGTGCACGGATGAGGGTGAACAGCCCGGTGAGCAATACATGACAGTTGCGCCGCGGCCCAAAAGGCCGCGGTCTTCTCTGCCATGGGCGCGGCAACCGGATCGAGTTCATGTTTCGCAGGCCGTTGTGGCGGTTCAGGCGCTGAGCCTCAAACCGCGCAGGGTTTAGCGTCGATGAACGCAGCGGTCTTCTGCACGATAAGATCGCGGTCATGATCCAGCGTTGCGACGTGAAACGACCTCTCCAGCCAGTGCAGCGAGACCTCGGCGGACCCGACGTCACGCATGATGCGCAGCCCGTTTTCGGGCGCAACGACATGATCGGTCCGTGACTGAAAGATCAATACAGGCTGTGTCAGCCTAGGCAGCATCGCGCCCGTCGCACAGGTCAGAACGAACCGTTCGTGCATGGTGGCAAAAGGGATTTCGTCATAGCAGATCTCGCGCCGGTCAGGATGGCAGATATCGGACCCGATCCCGCGTTGGAACCTGTCGGGCTGGTCGCAGAACAGATTGTCGACCTGATCCGGCCGATAGAGACCCGTCGAGCCATTGATGGTCACGACCCGATCCACCTGATCGGCAAAGCGAATTGCCAGATTGAGCGCAATCGTTCCGCCAAGCGACAAACCTCCGACAACGATCCTGTCACAATCCCCGCGCAACCGGGCAAGCGCGGATTCTGCCGAGGCCAGCCAGGCCCGATAACCCGTCTGTGCCAATGCTTCGGGGGTTTTGCCATGCCCGGCAAGCAGGGGAACACTGAGGGTCGCCCCCGTGGCTTCATGCAGGGCACGACCGACATGGGCGACGCTTTGCGGGGTGCTTGTGAACCCGTGAAGCAGCAGCACGCCCGTGCGGGACCCCTTCAGGTAAAAGGGGGTGGGATCGGAATCGTAATCCATCGTGTCTCACTCTGGCATCTGGCTTTGACCCCGCCATAAGACGCCATGAATGCGGCCACGCTCAAATAGGCTTGTGTGATCGGGTGATCGCAAAATTGGATCACCGCCGTTTCCCCCTATGTCGGAAAGCTTTCCCGGAAGGCCTGAAGCAACTTGGTATCGACGACTTTGCTCCATGCCATCGCGATGGTCAGCGTGGGACTCCAGCCCGGCACCGGCAGGATCTTGAGGGCGGCGGGAAGGCTGTCTGCGGCGCTGATCGGGTAGAATGTAAATCCACGACCTTCCGCGACGCGTTGAAAGATCACCTGAACGTCCCAGGCTTCATCGACGATCACCGGATCGAGATTCGCATGATCGAAGGCGGCATCAAGCAGGGCGCGATACGAACGCCAGTTTTCCCGGACCCCCATGACAAAGGCCCCCTCGCGCAGGATGTCGAGCGACATGCTGTCGATGGTACGGGGAACGACGACGCCGATCTGCGTGGACCAGATCGGCTGCTGCGCGACCTCGGGGTCATCCACGCTGTTGTGGGACAAGAGAAATCCGATATCGATTTCGCCCGTCTTCAGATTGCGCATCATGGCATCCGTCGACATGACATGCATTTCGACCTGACATCCCGGATGCCGCTGGTGAAAGCTGTCCAGCCCGGCGGAAATCTGCGATGACGAGGCCAGGGCGGAATAGCCCACAATGATATGCCCCCGCGCGCCAAGGGCGTTTTGGCGAGACGCGCGGATGGTGCGTTCGAATGTGGCAAGGGTCAGGCGGGCATCGTCAAGGAAAACGCGCCCCTCGGCGGTAATTTCGAACATGCCTGCCTTGCGCAGGAAGATCGCGAATCCAAGATCCGTTTCCGTATCCTGAACCGTCTTGCTGATCGCAGGTTGCGCGATGTTCAATGCCTCTGCAGCGGCGCGGAAACCGCCTGCATCCGCGACGGCGATGGTGTAACGCAGATGGCGAATGCCGATGCGTGTTGGCCCCATGAGACTCTCCTTCTTGTCTGTCAGGCCGATAACGATCTGCGATCACCCGATCAAGCTTTGCTATTTGCAATAGGGCAAGCCGGTAAGGAATGCTGTGCCGATGCGCAGATGATCGCGGCAGAGTGACCGGCGCAAGGAGGATTTATGGATAGAGCATTTCGCAAACTGACCCATGGACTCATGCTTGTGGGTGGCTTGGGAATTATCGTGATGATGGTCAACATTACGTTGGACGTTGTCCTGAAGGTGTTCTGGAATGCTCCGATTCAGGGCACGGTTGAAATCTCGTCATATTATTACATGGTCGCGATCGTCATGCTGCCAATGGCCATGGTCGAGTATGACGACGAACAGATCAGTGTGGATCTTCTGTTCAACCATTTTCCCGAATGGCTCAAGCGCATCAGCTTGCTGCTGACCTTCATGGCGACCGCAGGGATATTGTCGGTGATGACCTGGCGCACCGGTCTTGATGCCGTGCGGGCCTTCAAGGTCGGCGAGGTTGTCATGGGCAGCCGGGAAATCATCGTCTGGCCGGCGCGCTGCATGCTTCCGCTTGGCTTCGGGCTGGCGGCTGTCGCGGCTGTGCTGCGCGCGGTCATGCTGCTGCAAGGCAAACCTGTCACGAAAATACATGAAACGGATTCCGCAGCATGAGCATGTTGACCATCGGTTGGATTGGCGTTGGCGGCCTATTCGCACTTCTTGCCCTGCGCATGTCCATCGGCATCGCCCTGATGATCGTCTCTTTCGTCGGTATCTCGGCCATGCTGAACACGACCGCGGCATTCGGCATTGTCAGCGCGCTTCCGTTCAGCTTTATCGGCGATTGGTCCCTGACCGCGATCCCGATGTTTCTGCTGATGGGGTTCATCGCCGCGAATACCGGGCTGACCACCGGAGCCTTCGATCTGTTGAAGATGCTGCTGGCGCGGGTTCCCGGCGGCTTGGCCTCGGCCAGTGTCGGGGCTTGCGGGCTGTTCGCGGCGGCCTCGGGGTCCAGCATTGCGACGACCGCCGCCATGTCACGTATCGCCGTGCCCGAGATGCTGCGCGCCAGATATCATCCCTCGCTGGCGACGGGCGTCGTGGCCGCATCGGGGACGCTTGGCTCGTTGATCCCGCCTTCGATCCTGATGGTGCTTTACGGGATCTTCACCGAGCAATCCATCGGTCAGCTCTTTATCGCGGGCTTCGTGCCCGGCGTGATTTCCGCGCTGATCTACATGGCAATGATCACCGTCCGCTGCACCATAAAGCCCGAACTCGCGCCGCGCAGCACCGAGGTTTTCGACCGGCAGCGTTTCATCAGCCTGCTGTGGTCGGTCTGGCCGTTTCCGGTTCTGATCATGGGCGTCCTGGGCGGTATCTTCGGGGGCTATTTCACGCCGACCGAGGCGGGCGGAATGGGCGCAACCCTTGCCTTCCTGATCGCGATCATGCGCCGCAAGCTGACATGGGATGCGACGCGTTCGGCAATTCGGCAGACGGTTGTCGCCACATCGTCGATCTTTTTCCTGTCGATCGGGGCGATCATGTTCACCCGTTTCATGGGCTTGTCGGGTGTGCCTCGTTCGCTGACCGATGCGATGCTGTCGGTCTCTGACAACAAGATCGTGATCATACTGATGGTGGCAGGCCTGTTCGTCATCCTTGGCATGGTGATCGATTCCATCGGCCTGATGCTGCTGACTTTGCCCATTCTGCTGCCGGTTCTGGAAGCCGCGGATATCAACCTGATCTGGTTCGGCATCATCACCATCAAGCTGCTTGAAATCGGGCTGGTGACGCCGCCTGTCGGTCTCAACCTCTATGTCCTGCACAGTGCGCTGTCAGGCAAGGTCAAGCTGAAAGACATCATTTCGGGCACGACCTGGTTCATCGCGATGGACCTGCTGACCCTTGTTCTGCTGATCGCATTTCCCGCGCTCAGCCTCTTTCTGCCGGCCCTGATGGCCGGATGACGCAAACCACCAATTGACATTCCGATGGGAGGAAACCTGTGAACATGACGTCGATACTTGGATCTGCGGCGCTTGCGATGGCAATGATGACCACCGCCGCGACTGCCGACAGTTATAATGCAAACCATTTCTTTGCCGAACGCCATTCAATGGTCCGCGGCCCCTATGTCGAATTTGCGAAGAAGGTCGCAGAAGAGACGAATGGGGAAATCGAGTTCACGGTTTTCTCGGCCGGATCGCTGCTGCCGCCCGCATCTTCCCTGCAAGGGGTGCGCGACGGGGTTGCCCAGGTCACCTATCATGCCGGAACCTATACCCCGTCCGAGCTGCCGATCGACAATCTCATCGGCAACATGGCCTTTTACAACACCGATCCGCTGGTCATGGCCTTTGCCTCGACCGAATTCGGACTGACCAATCCTGCCCAACAGGCCGAGTGGAAGGCCAATGGCGTGGTCTATGGCGGCGGCTATTCGACCTCGCAATATTTCATGCAGTGCAACACACCGATCCGCACGCTGGAAGACATCAAGGGCAAACGCCTGCGCATGGCGGGCGGTGCCTGGTCGCGCTTTGCAGAACATGTCGGCGCGGTTCCGGTTTCGATGCCATCAAGCGAGATGTATACGGGGCTGGACGCGGGCTCGCTGGATTGTGCCGTGGCAGCGGCAGACGCGCTGGACAGCTTCAGCCTCAAGGATGTCGTCACCGACATGAACACCCTTGAGATTGGCAATTATTACGCAGGCTTCGAATGGGGTTATAACGTCGCCTTCTGGCAGTCGATCTCGCCCGAAAACCGCCGCGTGCTGTTCAATCAAATGGCCTATTACCTGGCCGAGCACCGCGTCGAGTTCGACAAGGATGTCACCAAGGCCGTCCAATCTGCGCAAGAGAACGGGATGACCGTCGTAGACCCGGACGCCTCTCTGCAAGAAGCGCTGGCCGAGTTTGTGATTGCCGATGAAGCCACGCTGATCGCCAATGCGAAAGAGCGCGGGATTGAAGATCCGGAAGCGATCCTCACCTCTTTCAAGGCGCTGGTTGATAAATGGGACGGCCTGCTTGCCGATGTGGACACGACCGATGTCGATGCGCTTGCGCAGCTTGCACGCTCGGAAATCTATGACCGGCTGGATGAGACCACATACGGCGTATACTGAACCCGGATCGGGTCTTGAAATGCCAGATGGAGGCGGCCTTCGGGCCGCCTTCTTGCATTCTGCCCTCTCGGTCTGGCGTTCATCCAGCCTTTATTCGTGGTGCCGGTCCGTTCGGGCGATGGGCAGATGGATCACTTTATCGGAACTTGATCAAACCAGATTGATGACAAGGGTGAATTTAGAACATATGTAGAACATATGGCAAAGCAAACTCTTGATCAGAAACTGGCGATTCTCAGTGATGCGGCGAAATATGATGCGTCCTGCGCATCCTCGGGGTCGACCAGGCGGGACTCTCGGGACGGCAAGGGTCTGGGATCGAACGCGGGCAGCGGCATTTGTCATGCCTACGCGCCGGATGGCCGCTGTATCAGTCTGCTGAAAATCCTGATGACGAATTTCTGCATCTATGATTGCAGCTATTGCATCAACCGGGTGTCATCGAACGTGTCCCGCGCGCGTTTCAGCGTGGATGAGGTGGTCAGCCTGACCGTCGAATTCTATCGTCGCAACTATATCGAAGGGTTGTTCCTGTCCTCTGGCGTGATCCGGTCCCCCGACGCAACCATGTCCGATATGGTGCGGATCGCCCGAAAACTGCGCCATGAAGAGAATTTTCGTGGCTATATCCACCTGAAAACCATCCCCGATGCCGCCCCCGAGCTGATCGCCGAAGCCGGGCTGCTGGCCGACCGTCTGTCGATCAATGTCGAACTGCCCACCGATGCGGCCGTGCAGAGATTTGCGCCCGAGAAAAAGCCCGAACAGATCCGCAAGGCAATGGCGGATTTCCGGTTGCGAAAGGACGCGGGCAAAGAGAAATCCTTTACCGGAAAGCGGCTCCCTCGGTTTGCTCCGGCAGGCCAATCCACGCAGATGATCATTGGCGCGGATGGCTCAAATGATGCCACGGTCCTGGGGCAATCGACGCGGCTCTATTCCAGCTACAAACTGAAACGGGTGTATTATTCGGCCTTTTCGCCCATTCCCGACAGTTCCTCCAAGCTGCCTCTGATCCGGCCGCCGCTGCAACGTGAACACAGGCTTTATCAGGCCGACTGGCTGCTGCGCTTTTACGACTTTCAGCTGGATGAGATCACCTCGGTGACCTTGGACGGCAATCTTGATCTTGAGATCGATCCCAAGCTTGCATGGGCGTTGGCCCATCGAGAGGTTTTCCCGATGGATGTGAACCGGGCCAGCCGAGAAATGTTGCTGCGGGTGCCGGGGTTCGGGGTCAGGACCGTCAATCGCATCCTGTCGACCCGGCGCTATCGGGCGCTGCGCTATGAGGATCTGTTGCGCATGGGGGCTTCGATGAAAAAGTCCCGCGCATTCATAACGGCGGGCGGATGGTCCCCCGGCAGTCTGACCGACAGCGCCAATCTGCGGGCGCGGTTCACCCCGCCGCCGCGGCAATTGACGCTGTTCTGATGCAGCGGGCGGTCATTCCTGCCATCGGCGCCGCAACCCATTGGCGCAATGCCGCGCGCCGGTTTCTGGCGGCGGGCGTGCCGCCAGATCAGATCATCTGGGGCGATGTGGCCTTGGCACCCGATCTTTTCGGCACCGACGTCACGGCATCTGCACAGGGCAGGCCATCGGTTCCGCGCAGCTTTGTCTCGATGGCGCAGACGGTGGTCTGGCATAAGGATCCTGAACGTTTCGCGCGGTTGTATGGGTTCTTGTGGCGGCTGAAGGACGCGCCACAGTTGATGGCGGATCGCGCCGATGCTGACCTGTCCCGATTGCGTGCAATGGAAAAAAACGTGCGGCGCTGCCAGCACAAGATGAAAGCCTTTGTCAGATTCCGCGACATCGGCGCGGCCGATGACGCCCGTCGTTCCTTTGCCGCGTGGTTCGAGCCGACACATCACAGCGTCGAACCCACGGCGGATTTCTTTGTGCGTCGGTTCGCAGACATGGATTGGCGCATCCTGACACCCGATGTGTCGGCGATATTTGAAAACGGTCAGCTGACGTTTCAGGAAGGTCACAAGAAACCGGATCTGCCAGATGACGCAGGCGAGCAGCTTTGGGTTACCTATTTCCGCAACATCTTCAATCCGGCCCGCCTGAAGGTGAAGGCAATGCAATCGGAGATGCCAAGGAAATACTGGAAGAACCTGCCCGAGGCCGCATCCATCCCTGATCTGATCGCCCAGGCGCCCGCGCGGGCGCGCGAGATGGCAGAGGCGGCACCGTCACTGCCGCCCGCGCGTATGGGGCAGGTTCAGGCCGGATTGGCCGAATGGCGGTCTGCATGGGATGGCTCTGGCGATGCCTTGCCCGCCGCGATTGCCGCCTGCACCCGCTGCCCGCTGCACCGGAATGCGACTCAGGCGGTTCCTGGCGAAGGGCCGGGTGATGCCGACCTGATGATCGTCGGCGAACAGCCCGGCGATCTGGAGGATCTCGGCGGCAAGCCCCTTGTCGGACCGGCGGGGCAGATATTTGACGAGATCGCGGCCATTGCCGGGCTTGACCGGCAGCAGGCCTATGTCACCAATGCGGTCAAGCATTTCAAATTTGTCCCGCGCGGCAAGCGGCGTCTGCATCAGCGCCCCGATATGTCAGAGATCCACCATTGCCGCTGGTGGCTGGACGCAGAGATCGCTCGGGTCAAACCGAAGCTGATCCTTGCCATGGGTGCCACGGCGGCAGAATCCCTGACCGGCAAGCGCGATGGCATCCTGTCACGACGAGGTGGGATAGAGCGCACGATATCCGGTTTGCCAGTCCTGATCACCCTGCACCCGGCCTATCTGCTGCGTCTGCGCGATCCGCAGGCCGCGGCGCAGGGGCGGGCATTGTTTCAGGGTGATCTGGAAAAGGCGGTCGCGCTGATGTCGGATGCACGGGACCAAGGTGAGCACTGAACGGGTCTTTCCTTCCAAACCACCAAATCCTCTCCATAGAAATGAAGATCCGGGTCCCGTCGCTGTCGTGGTGCGCGAAAGGTGCGGTTCCGCCGCCTTCAAGCCCGGACAGATCGTCCCGTTTCATCCAGAGCGACGGACCGTTCAGCAGGCGCCCGAAATTGCCAAGCTGCTGAAAAGCGGTCGGCAATTGCGTCAGCGGGAACCCCGGCGGCGGGGCATGGCTATTGCGATGGCAGGGCGGTCGTGACCTGTGTGACCGCGCGCCGAGGCGATAGGGCAATCCTGCGATCAGTTGCTGCCCTTTCACAGGAAGGTTTCACTCATAGCGGTTACGCGCCTTGTCGGGGTCGATCCAGCGATATGGTTCCGCCGGATGCGTGACCTTCACCCAGTCGCGGATCACGGCGATGCGTTCGGCCTTGCACCTTTGCACCCGCGCCAACCGAGCCGGATCCCAGCCTGCCAATAGGTCACGGGACAGTTCCAGCAGGGTGTCACAATGGTCGGGACTGTCGGCAAGATCGCCGGTTTCGTCGGGGTCGGCCTGCATGTCGAACAGCATCGGGGCCTGCCCGTCGAACCAGGTGATCTTCCAGCGGCCCTTGCGCAGCATGCGGTGACGTTGCGGCGGCAAGGCAATGTTCATCAGCCCGCCATAATAGCTGCTGAAAGAAATCTGGGGCGATCCGTCTGAGCGCAGATCATGCCCGCAATGTCCCGGCAATGCCGCGCCTGCCATCGCAAGAATGGTTGCCGAAAGATCCATGAGATTTGCAACGCGCCGATCGGTCACGCCGGGTTCAAAGCCGGGGCCGCGCATGATCAGCGGCACCTTGGCGCTTTCATCATACATCGTGCTTTTCCACCAAAGCCCGCGTTCCCCCAGCGCCTCTCCGTGATCGGAAGCATAGATGGACAGCGTGTTGTTGCGCCCGGCCACCCGATCAAGGACTTTTCCCGACAGCCGGTCGACCATCCGGACCAGCCCGTAATAGGCCGCGCGGCTGGCCGCGACCGCTGTGGCGCTGACCTCGTCGGTCTTGCCTGCGCTGCGCCATGCGGCAATGGCCGGGTGTTCGACCCGTGGTGCAGCCAAGCGGGGCGGGGGAAGGCGATCCGCAAATTGATCGAAATCCTCGCGCCGCGCGATATAGGGCGGATGCGGACAAAACAGCGAGATCAGGCAGAAATAGGGGCGTCCCGTCTGTTCGCGCTGGCGGATCAACTGGTCCAATGTCTTGATCGCCTGTTCGATCACCGCCTGATCATAGGCTTGATAAGAGGTCTCTCCCGGCCCTGAATGTTCCAGCTCTGGTCCGCGATTGCCCCGGCCTCTGGTCAATGGGCCGATATCGGGCGGAGCTGCGCCGGGCCAGCTGGCACCGATATCACCAATGGGGCGGTTGAAGCCATGGGTCTGATCGGGACCATAGAAATGCATCCGTCCGACAAGCTGGCAGTCATATCCCGCCGCCCCGAGCGCATGGGCAAGCGTCGGGATGTCCGATGGCAGATAGTCGTCATTGCCAAGCACGCCCGAGACATGCGGCTCCAGCCCGGACAGGAACGCCATCCGCGACGGCACGCAAAGCGGAGAGGGGCAGTAGCAGTTGTCAAACCGCGTGCCCTCACCGGCCAGGGCGTCCAGCGAAGGCGTGTGCGCGAAGGGATCGCCCGCGCAGCCAAGAATGCGTGCCGCATGCTGGTCGGTCATGATCATGACGATATCGGGGCGGGTGCTGTTTTCTGCTGTCATCGAGTTTTTTTCATGGCCTTTGAAAATTGGACTGTACAAAGTATTTAATTAATCCATATTGGTTGGACCGATTTTTCGCAAGAGCGTTCAATCGCAATGGGAGGGAAAGAAATGTCCAAGATTGCAATGCCCGGCGTCAGCCGCCGGGTCTTTACCATCGGTGCAGGCGTCGCCCTGGCGGGAGGAGTGCTTTCCGGCGGTCAGGCGATGGCGCAGACATTCCCGTCGCGCCCGATCAAGATCTGCGTGCCTTTCAAGCCGGGTGGTCGGACCGATCTGGTGGCGCGGATGCTGGCCGAGAAGATCAAGGAAAACGACTGGCTGCCACAGCCGATCGCCATCGTGAATGCGGATGGCGGGGCAGGTGCCAATGCCGTCAACATGATGAAACGCGACCCCGCCGATGGCCACACCATCCTGCATTGGCAGCACCAGTTGCTGATCGCCATCGCGATGGAACTGGGGAATTTCTCGCTCGACCAGTTCAAATCGATTGGCTACACCGGCGGCGGCAGCCCGATCTGGGCGGTGCATGAGGACAGCCCCTATCAGACGCTGGACGAGCTGATTGCCTATCTCAAGGACAATCCGCGCGGCCTGGTCGAGGCCGTAGGCATCGGAACCATTCCCCATTTCGTCGGTGCGATGCTGGCACAGTCGGCGGGTTTTGAAACGCGCTATGTCACCGCCAATTCCGGGTCTGACCGGCTGCGCCTGATCCTTGGCGGCAATGCCGATATCGCGCTGTTCGCCGCGTCGGAATATCTGTCACAGGGCGAAAACCTGCGTCCGCTGGTCTATTTCGGGACCGAGCGCCTGGCGCAGATGCCCGATGTCCCCACGGCGACCGAGCTTGGCTATGACGTGACATGGGCCAATCCGAACTGGTGGCTGGCCCCCGCCGACACGCCTGACGAACATGTCGCGGCGATCGGCGCGGCGCTGGAAAAGGCAATCGCTGACCCCGAAATCGTCCAGTATTTCGAGGAAAACACGCTGGAAGCCTATTGGGTGAATGGCGAGGATTCCATGGCCGATGCCCGTCAGACGCTGGAGCAACTGAAGTCGATCGCAGCCACCATCGGCTGAATGCTGGCACATTCCGGGCGGGCAGGCCGCCGGACCCGGATCACCTATGGGGAGGGGCGGATATGACGCCTGACAACTGGCGCATCACCGGAGACATGGCGCTGGCCGTGGTCTGCCTGATCGGCGCGTTGCTTTTATTCATTGGCGCGGCGGATCTGCCGCCCCCCCGGTTCGAGCCGCTGGGATCGGCAGCCATGCCGCGCATCCTGGGATCGGGTCTGACCATTTGTGCGCTGATCATCGCGGCAAAGGCGCTGCTGTCCCTGCGCCATCGGCCTGCCGAGGCCTCCGCGATGGCAAAACCGGTCAGCGACACCCGTCGCAGCCGGTCGGTGCTGACCTTTGTGGCGCTGGTTCTCTATGTGGCCGCGCTTGATCTGCTGCGGCTGCCATTCTGGATCGCCAGCAGCGCCTTTCTTGGCGCGATCGGGCTGATCCTGACCGGCCTCAATCTGCGCGCAGGCCTGTTCTATGCATTGCTGGGCGCGGGGCTTGGGGCAGTGCTGGCCTGGGTTTTCCAGAACTTTCTCTATATCGCGATCGGCTGAAAATGATTGACGCTTTCCACGTTCTTTTCGACTGGCATCTGCTGATGCTTCTGGTGCTGGGCACCGGGCTTGGCATTGTCATCGGTGCCATTCCGGGGCTGACCGCAACCATGCTGATCGCGCTGACCCTGCCGCTGACCTTTCACATGGAGCCTGTCGCCGCGATCACCTTGCTGATCGGAGAATATGTCGGCGGCATTTCGGGCGGGTTGATCACGGCGATCCTGCTGCGCATGCCCGGCACGCCAGCCTCGATTGTCACGACTTTTGACGGCTATCCCATGGCCCGGTCGGGGCGCGCCGAACGTGCGATTGCCCTGGGGATCATGGCCTCGGTGGCGGGTGGACTGGTGTCCTGGATGTTCCTGGCCGGAATGTCGCCTGCCCTGGCGCGTTTCGCGTTACAGTTCGGGCCGTGGGAATATTTCACGCTTGTGCTGATGGCTCTGGTGATGCTGGCGGCCTTGACGCAGGGGTCTTTGGTCAAGGGGCTTCTGGCGGCGGTGCTGGGCATGGCCTTCGCGCTGCCCGGAATCGACAATTCGGTGGGCCGCGCCCGGCTGACATTCGATACCGACTTTCTGCTGTCCGGCTTTGGCCTGTTGCCGGTGCTGATCGGGGCCTTCGCGATCTCTCAGATCCTGCGGGACGCGGCGGCGCCACCATTGAAGAAGATCGAGGTGCCAAAGGGGCGTCTGCCGATCCACATGCGTGACCTTCGCACCCATGGGCCGAACATGCTGCGGTCATCGCTGATCGGAACATGGGTCGGGCTGCTGCCGGGCATTGGCGGCAATATCGCGGCGCTTGTCAGCTATACCACCAGCAAGCAATTGTCGCGTGACCCCGCGAAATTCGGCACCGGCCATGAACCCGGGATCGTGGCGGGGGAAACGGCCAATAATGCGGCCATCGGGGGTGCCCTGATCCCGCTGATCACCATGGGCATTCCCGGCTCCGTGACCGAGGCGATCCTGATCGGGGCGCTGACCATCCATCAGCTGCAACCTGGCCCATTGCTGTTCCAGAACTCGCCCGAGATCGCCTATGGCATCATTGCGGCCTATTTCCTGGCCAATATCGTCATGCTGGTCCTGATGTGGGGCGCGGTGCGCTGGATCGCGCAACTGGTCCGCATCCCCAAGGCCGGGTTGCTGGGTGTGATCCTGATGTTTTGCGTGCTGGGCTCCTATGCCGCGAATTCCAGCTTCAACGATGTCTGGGTGATGATCGGCTTTGGCCTTGTCGGACTGGGACTCGAGGCGGTTCGTGTGCCGCTTGGGCCTTTCGTGATCGGCTTTGTCCTGTCGCCCATCGCCGAAGAGCAGCTTCGCGCCTCGCTGATGCTGTCCGATGGGGACTGGCTGGCCTTGTTCGACCGTCCCTGGGCGATCCTGTTTCTGATCCTGTCCCTTGCCACTCTGGCCTGGCCGCCTATGGCTGCACGTCTGTCCGCAAGAAGGAGACAAATATGAGCATTCTGGACCTTCCCGGCGGTGGCCGCCGTTACCTGCAGGTCGCGCAGCATCTGGCCGATCAGATCACCCAAGGCACCTACAAGGCGGGTGAGCGTCTGCCCCCCGAGCGCGAGCTGTCCCAGCAGCTTGATGTCAGCCGCACCACCATACGCGAGGCCCTGCTGGCGCTGGAGATCATGCGCTTCATCGAAATTCGCGTTGGCGCAGGGGTCTTTGTCCTGGGTGAACACCTGCGGGATACCGATGGCGGTCAGCTTGCCGTCAAGGGCGAAACCGGGCCCTATGAGGTGCTAGAGGCCCGCCGCCTGATCGAAGGGCAATCCGCCTATCTGGCCGCAACCCGCGCCACCGAAGCCCAGATCGAAGAGATGGCGGCCATCGTCAAGCGGATGGAAGGGGCGATCCACAATGTTCCGGCCTTCGACGCCGCGGATGCCGAATTTCACGCGCTGATCGCGGCAGCCTCGGGCAATAGCGTGATCGAGGCCTATGCGGTTCATCTGTGGTGGATGCGCAATTCGGCCCTGTGGTCGCGCTGGTACGACCAGACCCGCAACCCGGAAAACCGTCGCCGGACGATCGATGACCACCAGCGCATTTTCCGCGCTTTGCAGAACCGCAGGCCCGAAGCCGCCAGAACCGCGATGCAGTTGCATATCGACGTTCTGACCGACCGGTTGATGGAACTGCAGCTTTCTCCGCCCGATGCCAAGCAAATCTGAAGGACTATACCCATGAACACGCCCGACAACCGGCCGGATATCGTTGTCATCATCACCGACCAGCAGCGCTATGACACCATCCGTGCCCTGGGGTCTGACCATATGGACACGCCAAACCTTGATCGGCTGGTTGATCGGGGCGTGACCTTTACCCAATGCCATGTCACCGCCCCGTCTTGCGTGCCCTGCCGGGCCAGCCTGTTCACGGGCTATTATCCGCATACCAATGGCGTTTATGCCAATGGGCAGCCGTGGAGCCGGACATGGGTCGATGATCTGCGTCGCTCGGGCTATCGGACCGTCAGTATCGGCAAGATGCACACGATCCCCTATGACGCGAAGGCGGGTTTTGACGAACGCTATGTGGTTGAAAACAAGGACCGCTATATGGAGGGGCGCTGGTTCTTCGATGAATGGGACAAGGCGCTTGGCACCCATGGGCTGAAGAAGCAGCAGCGCGAAACCTATCGCCTGCTGGACGATTACCGCGACCGTCTTGGTGCCTTCACATGGGATCTGCCCGCCGCGCTGCATTCAGACAATTTCGTTGGCGGCGTCACCAAATGGTGGCTGGAGAGCAAACCGGTGGTCGAGCCGCTGTTTCTGGTCGTCGGCTTCCCCGGCCCGCATCCGCCCTATGACCCGACCCCGGACATCGCCGAGAAATACATGGGGCGCGACCTGCCTCTGCCCGATCCGACGGCGGCGGAACTCGACGGGTTGCATCCGGTCTGGAAGGAAAAGCGTCACCATGATGTCGAGGTCGATCACGACTCTGTCTCATGGAAGCTGGACCCGACCCGGGACGAAATGCATCGCCAGCGCGCCTATTACTATGCGAATGTCGAAATGATCGACACACAGGTTGGCCGGATTCTGGATACATTGGAAGAACGCGGACGGCTGGACAATACCATTATCGTCTTCACTTCGGACCACGGAGACAATCTGGGCGATCACGGGCTCAGCCAGAAATGGGCGCCCTATGATCAGATCACGCGCGTTCCCCTGATCATCTCTGCGCCGGAACGCTTTGCGGGCGGGCGGCAGGTTGATGAGCTGGTGCAACTGTTCGACCTTGGGCCGACGATCCTTGAATGGGCGGGGATCACGCCCGATGCGACGCTAGAGGCTGAAACGCTGAATCCGGCGCTGGAAGACAAACCCTTTGCGGGCCGAGATGCGGTCTTTTGCGAACAGGGCGGCGACGTCAATATGACCGGGGCCGAGTTGCTGACCATGATCCGGACCCGGACACATAAGCTGGTTCTTTTTCAGGGGCAGGCCGAAGGCCAGTTGTTCGATCTGGAGGCGGACCCGGGCGAGACCAGGAATCTCTGGGCGGACGATGCCTGTCAGCAGATGAAATCCCGGCTCAGGGAACGAATGCTTGATTGGCATATTGACAGTGCATGGAAGACGCGAGACGCCCGCCGGCTGATCGTGTCGCCTTCCGACGCCGAAAGTCTGCAGTAAGGGCAGCGGGGCGGGCGAAAGGCTGCGGCCCGCCCCGCAATCGCCGGGTCATTGCAGTCGGGGCAGCCGTTCTTGCGTTGTCACGCAACAGGGCAGGACGGAACCATCCGCTGCATGCTCCATGCATATTTGCTGCAAATTTGCTCCTCAAAGCTGCGCCAGAATACTGGTCTCAAGGCTGTTCAAGGCCAGAAGAGGAGAAAGCAGTGTTTCCCGAAATCAAGAAGCAGACAGGCAGAATTCCTTCGACATCGAACAGCGGTTCGAGGCGCGCTCGCGCAGGCAAGACCCGTTGGTCCCTGAAGTTCCTTGCCGTGTTGACGGCATTGGAGTTTTCCTCTGTGGCGACCTCATGCGTTCACGCGCAGGGGGCACATCCGATGGATTCGGTGGCCCAGGCATTGGATCTGGACCCGTCACAATTGCAAGCCTGTCTGGGCGAGCCGCCTGCCCCCGGTGAAAAACCGTCCGAGGCAGAACATGCCGCATTGATTGACTGTCTGCAGCATCAGAATCCCGAGCTGACGGCCGATCAGATCGATGCGGCCATGGGGCAGATGCGCAAGGGGCCGCCCCCCAAGGGGTGAACCGGCATCTGGCAGATGACCCGCGGCCCCGGCTGCGGGTCATGATCACATCAAGAGGATTAACAACATGTGTCGCAAATATCTGGCGATCATGGTCGCCGCGGCAACGCTGCTTGGCCCGCTGTCATCTCATGCGCAGCAAGTTCCGGCACCTGTGCCGGCACTGCAACCCGCGCCGGTGGCCACGCCGCATCCCCGCGGGATCGGGATCGAGATCCTGGTGCCGATTGCGCTGGTCGTGCTGGTTGCCGGTGCACTGGCCCATCGTCGCTGACCTGACCTGATCCGAAACGACCCCGCATGGTTTGCTTCATGCGGGGTCTCTTGCGTGCGCGGCCGGGCTTCAGGGCTATCTCATGCCGCCCACAGCCTGTCTTGCAGCGCCCTGTCGTGCCCCTGTTTGAACAGCGCCCGCATGTAGCTGCTGGAAAAGCGGTCATCGGGGTCATAGACGATGTCGGGATCGGGCGCGACGCTGGCGACCGAAAAGCCCAGCCGCTGCCGCCTGGCCAGCATCCGCGCCGCATTGACCGAGCTGGCGGCGCTGGCGCGCACCATCGTCGTCAAGGCCTGCTGGGCGATGCCAAGCGCCGAATGCGCCGCCCTCTGCCGCGCGGGCTGCAGAGTGTTGTTGATCAGCAGATAGGCATGACCGCCGCTGCCCTTGCGCGGGGGCAGATCGAAGGCAGCATCGGGCGCGGCCAGAAACTGCATATGCACGCCACCATCGACATGGGTTTCCTCTTGTGCGGCCTTGCCGCGCCCGACCTTCAGCGTCACGGCGGGAAACATCCCCGGCAATGCGCTGGAGGCGCGGATGACGGCGCGAAACAGGTTGTGCCATCCCGCCTGCGCGATTTCGCCCATGTTCCAGATCACCGCCTGCGAGGTTTCCAGATGCGAGGTGACAACGAACAGCCGCGCGCCAGCCCGATGTCTTGCGGCGATCCGTTCGATCAGCGCGGGGGGCGTATAGGCCTTGATCATCCTGACCAGCGGCGTCGTATCGTAAAGCGCGCCATTCTTCAGCAGGGTCGTGCCGTTGAAGCGCATGATGTCGCGCGCATCGATGGTGTTGAACATGGCCGACAGGACCGGGTCATGGCTTGCCCCCAGAAAGGCGAAGGGCGCGATGAGGGCACCGCTGGACACGCCGGTGACGATATCGAAGCGGGGCCGGTCGCCATGTTCCGACCAGCCACATAGCGCGCCGGCCCCGAAGGCTCCGTCCTCGGCCCCGCCGGACAGCGCCAGAAGTTGCGGATCATGCTGCAGAACCGCCAGATCCAGATGCCGGGCCCATTGCGCGGCATCGGCATCCGAGGTCAGCCTGAAGCGGACAAGCGGATCCGCCGCGCCGGGCTGGACGGCGAATGCCGGGGTCGTGGCGGGTTGGGCACAGGCGGCAAATGAGGCCACCGCCAGCCCTGCCAGCATGGCGCGACGCCTGATCGGTTTGCCCGGGACAGCGGTCATGCGCGGCACCTGCATGTCATGACTGTGTGGCCCAGGTTTCAAACGGCTGTTTCTCAAGCTGCATGCTGCCATCGGCACCGCGATAAATATTGATCCAGGCGCGCCAGTTCCTGTCATCGGGCTCGGGGTAATCCAGCCGGTAATGGCTGCACCGGCTTTCCGTCCGCATCATCGAGGCGCGCAGTTTCATTTCCGCGCTCAGGATCATGTTGCGGGTCTCATGCGCCAGACGCAATTCATGCATGTTTGCCGCGCGCAGCATCGGGGCGTGGTGATCTCGCAGTTCCTCGATATAGGCCAGGGCCGCCTGCATCATCGTGGCCTTCTTGATATACAGGACGAAATTCGGGATCATGATGCCTTGCAGGGTCTGGGTGACCCAGGCCGGGCCATAGCCCGCCTCGCGTCTGAGTGGCGCAAGCACATCGGTCTTGATCGCCTCCATCCGTGCCTTCGAAACCACCGGATCGGGCAGGGTGGCTGCCTCGGCCGCCGCTGCCGCCCCCGCAATCGCGCCCTGCACGGCCGAGCCCGCGAGGGATGAGCCGATCTGGGTGTAGATCCCGCCCGCCATATGGCTGCCAAGCGCATCGCCAGCCGCGTAAAGGCCGGGCACGGTGCTGAGACCGGTTTCGTTCACCGGCACCAGCCCTTCGGATTTGTGGATGGCCATTCCCGCCGAGGCCCCGCCCATGGTCGAGCCGACGTGAAATCCCGGCGGCGGGGGGCCACCCGGCCCGCCGCCGCGACCCGGAGGTGCCCCCGGAGGGCCGTCACCATCCGCGCCGGGCGGCGGACCGCCCTCCCGGTGCTGGAATTCTTCCGGGATTTGCGGGCCACCGGCAATCAATGTCGCGTCTTCCACGGGAGGAGAGCCGGGGCCGCCCTGAACGGGGTTGCCGCCCATATAGGCCTGATAGTTGATATCGACACCCAGGTCGTGATGCACCTCGACACCATTGGTTCCGGGCACCCGTTCGAACATGTCGCCCCAGTTGTCAAAACAGGCCGCCGGGTTCACCGAGCGCGTGCCATGGCCGTCGTTCCATTCCTTGCCCGTGACCTTGGCGCCGATCTCGTAACCCATGATCGTGCCGTCGTGGGTCAGGTCACAGACCGGGAAGCCACTGGGCTTGAAGCCGCCTGCGCCGGTGCACAGCACCACCGTTCTGGCGCGAAGCGTCACCGTTTCCTCGCGATCGAGGCGAAAGCCCGCAGCCCCGGCGACGCGCCCGTCCTCCTTGACAAGATGGGTGATCATCACCCGTTCAAGCAAGGGAATGTCGCGTTCCTCGATGGGCTTCATGAAGGGGCGGTTGGCCAGCACCTGATCGAAGAAACCCCATTGCTTCAGTTCCGCCGCGCGCTGAGCCGAGTTTTCCGCCAGTTGCCGCGTGAAGACCGTGTTCGCGGTGCCAAGGGCCGACCGCTGCACCTTGGCGACGAATTCGTCGATGGTCAGCTCTTCGGTTGCGGGATCGAAGGTGAAGAAACCCTTGGCGAAGGGCGTCAGCCCCGATGAACCAAGCCGCCCCTTCGAAACGATCATCGTGCGCGCCCCGGCGTCATGGGCCTTGACGGCCGCGAACAGCCCCGCCATGCCGCCGCCGATCACCAGCACATCGGTGGTGTAATCGCTGTTGGTGACCGTGCCGGGATCGAATTCGACCTTGTTCTGTGCCCATGCCACGGCGGCGCCAAGTGCGGCGATACCGGCCCCGCCAAGGGCAAGAAACTGACGACGATTTGGGGTGTCGGTCATGATTGCACTCCGTCCGAAAGGGTTTGCGCAAGCGGGGCCCTGGGCAGTGCGGACCAGTAAAGTCGTGCAAGCAGGCCAAAGCCGATGACGATCAGGGTCAGGAAATATGCGGTCATCGCGCTGTGGATGTGGCGGCCCAGATCAATCGCATGCCAGACGGCCACGGCCGTGAAGACGACTGCCAGTCCGCCATGAAAATAGCGCCAGCCCCGGTAGCGTGTGGCAAATCGCCCAAGCATCCGCATGCGGAAATAGGCGGTCACGCCAAGGACGATCATCAGGATCCAGGCGGCCAGCCCCAGCAGGATACCCAGATTGTCGAAACTGGTGATCATCGTCCAGAACGCATCCAGCGGCTTCACCCCGCCTTCGAAATAGCGGGGCAGGACAATCAGAAAGGGATGCAGCGCGATGACGGTGATGGCCCCATAGGCGATGGACTTATGCACCCTCTGCACGGTGATCGGTTTGAACAGCCCCATCAGCATGGTGTTTGTCCGCGCCAGGAAGAACTGGCCGATCATGAAGCCGAAGGACAGGAAGGTCGCGATGGACAGGCATTCCTTCAACAGCGACCGGCGCGGCGCACCACCCAGCGCATAAAACAGCATCGGCAGGCCGACAAGAATGGCCAGACCGGCAAGAATGGCAAGGAAACGGGCAGCGGGTTTCATGGCATTACCCCCAGGGCGTGATGACGGGGATGGATTTCTCGGGGGCCATTTCGATGGCATCGACGGGGCAATACATCCGGCAGAGGTGGCAGATCTGGCAATCGGCGGGATAGGTGATCACCGCCCGGCCATTTTCCATGCGCAGCACGTCGCAGGGGCATGACTTCACGCATTCCTCGCAGCCGATGCAGCCATTGATGCTCTTGATGGTCATGGGTGTGATCCGCCTTCTTCGGTCCGAATGTCGCTTGTGGGTGGCAATCTGGCGGATGAATGTGGAGCGATTGGGTAGCCGGGCAGAAATTTTGCGGTTGTGGCCACGATTTGGGCTGTTTGCGCGACAATGCCTTGCCCGCCCGCATTTCCTGCAGGCTTTGCGCGCGTGAAATTCGCCTTGCATTGACCGGGACGGGATGTTTCTCCATCCTTTCTTCACATTCGCGGGGCCAATTCGCGCCATGAAAACACCCTATCTTCCCTTGGCCTACCGTTTGTTCGGGGCCATTGCGCTGACCGCCCTGCTGGTCGTCGTGATCATGGCGACGCTGGTGGCCGTCAGCATGCGTGATGGGTTTTCCCGCTATCTGCTGCGCGAGGAACTTGACCTGCATGCGCCGCTGGCTGTGGCGCTGGCGCAAATCCATGACGCGCAGGCGGGCGGCTGGCCGCAGTTTCGCGATGATCCCGAAGCCTGGCACCGTTTCGTGAGGGACAACAACCCCGATGCAAGAGGCCCGTCGGGGCCCGCCATGCCGCCAGCCCCAGAGGGGGCCGCGAAGCCGCCGGGGCCGCCGGGTCATCCAGCACCGCCATTGCCCATCGACCGACGACTTGTCCTGCTGGACGCCAAGGGGAATGTCATCGCCGGAGATGATCAGGCCAGGGGGCAGGATATCGAGAAACTGGCGATCACCGCCCACGATGCGGACAAGGACGCCGCGCCGCTGGGATGGCTGGGCATTGTTGCGCCGGGCGCGATTCAAAGCAGCACTGACACTTTCTTCCTGCGCTCGCAGTTCCGGGCGCTGCTTTACACGGCGGCGCTGGCATTGCTGCTGTCCGGGATCGGGGCGGCGCTGCTGTCGCGCGGTTTCCTTGTGCCGATCCGGGCGCTGGAACGCGGCGCCAAGCGACTGGCCGGGGGCGAATATGCCTCGCGCATTCCGCGCCGCGGCAATGATGAGCTGGGCCAGCTGATCGATCACTATAATGCGCTGGCCGAAAGCCTTGAGGCGGCCGAGCGCGCGCAACGGCAATGGGTCTCGGATACCAGCCATGAGCTGCAAACCCCTCTGGCCGTGTTGCGCGCCCATATCGAGGCGCTGCAGGACGGGGTGCGGCGCGCCGACCCGCAAACCCTTGGCGCGATGGAGGATGCGGTGGCGCGGCTGACCCGGCTGACCGCGGATCTGCGCCTGCTCAGCGCCTGGCGCGAGGAAAGCCTGATCGCTGATCGCGGCCCTGCCGATCTGTCACGGATCGCACGTACCGCCGCCGAGGGGTTCTGCGAGGGTTTTGCCGCCGCCGGGCTGGAACTGGTCACCGAGATCGCCTCGCCCATCCACCTGTCCTGCGATGCAGGCCGGATCGGGCAGGTGATCGACAATCTGCTGTCCAATGCGCTGCGCTATACCGATGCGCCGGGAACGGTCCGGATGCGGGTCTGGGCAGGCAGGGATGTGGCCTATCTGACGGTGGACGACAGCGCACCGGCCCCGCCCGAGGCCTCGATGTCGCGGCTGTTCGACCGCTTTCATCGCGGCGAGGCCTCGCGTTCGCGCGCCAAGGGAGGCTCGGGGCTGGGACTGTCGATCTGCAAGGCCATTGTTGAGGCCCACGGCGGGCAGATTTCCGCCGCACCCTCGCGTCTGGGCGGGCTGCATATCTGCATGACGCTGCCATATGGAGAGAAAGCATGAGCGCGCCCAAACGTATCATGATCATCGAGGATGAACCTGATCTTGCCGAGGTGCTTCGCGATTATCTGGCGCAGGCCGGAATGGAGGCGGAAATCCTGTGGGATGGCACCCATGCCGTTGAGAGGGTGCTGGCGGCGCAACCCGCTCTGGTGGTGCTGGATATCATGCTGCCGGGCAAGGACGGGCTGACGATCTGTCGTGAACTGCGCGCGAGAAGCGACGTGCCGATCATCATGGAAACCGCGCGGGTCGAGGAAATCGACCGTCTTCTGGGCTTGGAACTGGGCGCGGATGATTATCTGTGCAAGCCCTTCAGCCCCCGTGAACTGGTCGCGCGCATCAAGGCAATCCTGCGACGCACCGCACCTGCGCAAGGGGTCGAGAGCCCGGAAAACAGTCTTGTCATGGACCCGGAAAGCTGGCGTGCGACGCTGGCGGGAAAATCGCTTGATCTGACCAAGCGCGAATTTCAGATCCTGCACACGCTGCACAGGCGTCCGGGGCGCGTCTTTTCGCGCGCGCAGCTTCTGGAGATGGCCTTTCCCGATGATGCCGATGTCTTCGATCGCACCATCGACAGCCATATCAAGAATATCCGCGTGAAGGTGAAGGCGCTTGTGCCGGGACTGGAACTGATCCGCTCGGTCTATGGGGTCGGATACGCTTTCGGGCCGTAGGGTCGGCCCGCCAACCGAAGCGGGCAGGCCGATGCTGTCGTGTCAGCGGCGCGGCGCGTCCTTGGGCACGCAGGCCAGCTTCTTGTCGGGGGTGGCCATGCAGGTTCCCTTGATCGATTTGCCCTCGGGCGTGGTGATCGGGCAGGAATCATTCTGGGCCCGGCTTTCGCAGGCGGTGAATGCCTCTTTCGGCGGGCCGCTGCGCCCACCCTTGTCCTGTGCCAGGGCCATCGTGCTGGCCGCCGCTGCAAGCCCCAGGCCCAGCCCGGCCCGCAAGAACAGGATGCGCGTCGCGGCGCCCAGTCTTGACGATATCGGCGTCATGTCATTCTCCAGTTTGACGTTGTTCCAACCCGAAGATGCAGAGCAAATGCGCAACGGGGATGGAGTTCCGGGAAATCGCCCAGAAAAGACAAAAACGACGTATTTTCAGTAATTTATAACCTGGGTCGCGGTGTGGGACATCATGGTTTCTCCATGATTGACGCCCGGCAGGGCACAGGCGCGCGGGCTTGAGGCGTTGGTAACTTGACTTGCTTGATCAAAGGGGGCGTGCAAAGCTGAAGTATTCTCAACGTGAAATTGATCTGAAGTGCGAATGCATAGGTGAGATCCAAAAACAGGAAGAGCTATGACAGATCCGATCCCTGCAAATGATGAGTTCGAGACCGACTTCGAGGTCGGGCAAGACAATATCGACGGCCAACTGGGGCCATTCGGATTTGACATACATAATCCCGTATTTGTGATTTCCGGGCTTTTTGCCGTTGCATTCGTTCTGATAACGCTTCTGTTTCCTGATCAGGCCGGGGCCGTCTTTCTGGCTGTGCGCAACTTTGCGACCACGCAGCTTGACTGGTTCTTCATGATCATCGTCAATTTCTTCGTGATATTCTGCATCGCCCTGATTTTCCTGCCGATGTCGAACGTTCGGCTGGGTGGCGCGGATGCCGAGCCCGAGTATTCCTATATCGAGTGGTTTGCCATGCTGTTTGCCGCAGGCATGGGCATTGGGCTGTTGTTCTTCGGGGTTCTGGAACCCGTCTACCACATGAATGTCTCGGGCCCCCTGGGCACGCCATCGCCCATCGCGGCGGATGGATCCATCATCGCCGAGAATGTCGAGGCCGCCCGCCGAATGGGGCTGGCCGCAACCTTCTATCATTGGGGTCTGCACGGATGGGCGGTCTATGCGATCATGGCGCTGGCGCTGGCATTTTTCACCTACAACAAGGGTTTGCCGTTTTCGATTCGGTCCTGTTTCTACCCGTTGCTGGGGGATCGCGTCTGGGGTTGGTGGGGCCATTGCATTGATATTCTGGCGGTCTTTGCAACGCTGTTCGGGCTTGCAACCTCATTGGGGCTGGGCGCGCAACAGGCCAATGCCGGTTTCAACTTTGCATTCGGGCTGGGAATTTCGACCAATGCCCAGGTCATCATCATCATCCTGGTGACGGCCGTAGCGCTGGTATCGGTCTATCGCGGCCTTGATGGCGGGGTGAAGGTGCTCTCGGAAATCAACATGGTCCTTGCCCTGCTTTTCTTCCTGTTCGTGCTTTTGGTCGGGCCGACCCTGGCGGGGCTGGACGGGTTCTGGACGGGTCTGATCGCCTATGCGCAGGATGTCGTTCCGCTTTCGAATCCGTTCGGACGCTCGGATGACGCCTATCGCGAAGGCTGGACCGCCTTCTATTGGGCATGGTGGGTCTCCTGGGCGCCCTTTGTCGGCATGTTCATTGCCCGCGTGTCACGGGGGCGCACGGTGCGCGAATTCCTGATCTGCGTGCTTATCATCCCCTCGATGATCATCTTCATCTGGATGGGGGTCTTTGGCGGCATTGCGATCGAACAGATCCTTGCAAGCCCCGAGACATCATTGGTCAAGGCAAATGTGATCGACAGCTATTCGCCCGAGCTCTCGTTGTTCGGAATGCTGAACGAGCTGCCCTTCACCAAGATCGCATCGACAATCGCGATATTCCTTGCGCTGGTGTTCTTCGTGACATCCTCGGATTCCGGGTCACTGGTGGTGGATACGATCACGGCGGGGGGCAAGATCGACGCGCCGGTGCCGCAGCGGATCTTCTGGTGCGTCGTCGAAGGGCTGATCGCGATCGTGCTGTTGATCGGCGGCGGTCTGTCTGCGCTGCAGGCGGGCGTGACGGCGACCGGGGTGCCGTTTTCGATCCTGATGCTGGCCATGTGCTATACGATCTTTCAGGGTCTGCGCACGGAACTGCGTTAGGACCGAGATGAGACAGCACGGTGCGCCATGACGGGGGCACCAATGCGGGTTCGCAGTCGGGACAGCCGTCATCGGTCGGTCACGGCCCACCATGGTGCGAAGGCCGACCATGCCGCCAGGGGCAACGGTTCGTTGAGAGGAACAAGGAAAAGGAGACCGACATGTTTTCAAACATCATGATTCCGGTTGATCTTGGGCACGCTGAAAAGATGACCAAGGCCGTGAAAGTGGCGGCGGATATGGCCAGGCTCTATGGTGCCACCGTGCATCTTGTCGGCGTGGGCCAGACTGTGCCGACGGCAATCGCGCATACGCCGGCCGAATACTCCCGGAAGCTTGCCGCTTTCGCGGACGAGTGTTCGGCGGCGCTGGGGATCGCGTTCAACGCCCATGCCGAAGTCAGCCATGATCCGGCGGTTGATCTTGATGACGTCTTGCTGCGCACGGCGGACAAACTGGATGCCGACCTCATCGTGATGGCCAGCCATGTTCCCGGTTTCGCCGAACATTTCCTTTCATCAAATGCGGGCTATCTGGCGTCACATGCGAAACGCTCGGTGCTGGTGGTGCGCTGACGGCCCCGGTCCTGCGGATCGTTCGGGCGCGGCTGCACGATGGTCCTGGAACAGGCACGGTCGGGATTGACCTCGGAGGCGATGATGACGGCTGCGCTTGGGCGGATCGTGATCTACACGAAGAAGATTGATCAGATGGCAGAGTTCTACTCGCGCCACTTCGGTTTTTCTGTGCACCGCCCGGATGGTGATCGCCTTGTCGAACTGAGGCCCCGGGACTTCGGCCTGACCATTCTTCTGCACCCCGCAGCGGCCCCGCAGGCAGAAGGTCAGTCCCTGATCAAGCTGGTTTTCGACATTGAGGATGTCGGGTCTTTCTGCGCCAGATCCAGAGCCAACGGGCTGACATTCGGAAAGATTCATCAGGCCGACGGCTATGTGTTTGCAAATGCCAGGGATCCTTCGCGAAACCCCATCCAGATATCAAGCCGGGCCTTCGCCCAGCCGTGAACGGATGTCGATGGATCATTCTTCCACTACATGGCTGGAAACCGAGCGCGAAGCGCCTTGATCCGGCGGGACCGTTGTTTGGGCCGTCAGATGATCGACAGGCCGCGATCGAACTGCATCTGCCGAGGAGCGGGGCCTGAACCTTGAGTATCTGAAACCGCATGGGTCGGACCAGATACACAGAAATCCTTGGGTGCTCAGATCCTCAAATCTGTCCCAAATCCGCTGACGTCAGACAAGCCGATTCCCAGCCTCCTCCTGACTGTCCGCGACAGCTTTGCGCTTGAGCCGCCATTTGCGCAGGAACGTCTTGCGCCAGGTCCGGCTTAGCACATCCTTGCCGACCGCCCCTTCAAACAGACCGCAGAATGCCCGTTTCACCCGCCGTCTGTCGGTCCCGGACAGATAGGTCGAGGCAATCGGGACCTCGGCTGGAGGCTCAAGGGTCGTTGCGACGCTTCCTGATAATCTGGCAGCGCCTTCGGACGCCATTCCGTGGTCTTGCCGGCGTCGTCTTCAACTCGCACCTGCGGCACGCTCACCGTTTCCGTGCCGAAGGTCCCGACAAGCTGGCGCTCGCGATGCCCGTGGCGGTCGCCCTTCTTCATGGCGCTGGCCCGGCCATGGCGGCAGCGCCCGCAACGAGTTTACGTCGGCGGTGCACTGATGGGTCAGTCGCTCCCGGCCGCGGAACACGGCCGCGCGGGACTGCTGCTCAACCGTATTGATCTCCACAAGACGCATTTCGGCTGCCGGGCCGCGATCGCGATCCCATCGGCCAGGCAGCCCTTGTGCTGTCCTCGGAGCGAAGCATGGCCGCAAGGGGTTTTTCAACAGAGCCGCAAGACAGCAATCGGATCGACCAAGGCAGGAGATCCCGTGGGCGTGGTCAAATCCTGTGGCCAAATTCTTGATCCAGAGCGACCGGATGCCGAAGAGGGACCCTAGGGTCTGCCTAAGCAATGCTGCGTCAAATCATAATTTTCGTGATCCCCTCCCTCATCTAAACCGGATGAAGAAGGTTCCGTGACAATTGCTCTGGATCAGAAAGGACGCTGCGATGGCTGCAGAAAAGACGGATACTCTTGTCGTCGGGGGCGGACAGGCGGGCATCGCCATGAGCGAACATCTTGGCGCTGCGGGTGTGCCGCATCTGGTGCTGGAAAAGAACCGAACGGCTGAAGCATGGCGCACCGCGCGTTGGGATACGCTCGTCGCGAACGGGCCTGCCTGGCATGATCGCTTTCCCAATCTGGAATTCGAGGGCGCCGCACCGGACGAATTCGTATCCAAGGATCGCTTTGCGCAATATCTGGTCGACTATGCCGCCATGATCAACGCCCCTATCCGCGAGGGGGTCGAGGTCATCGAGGCCTCGCGTCTGCAGGGCCAGGGCGGGTTTCTGGTGCGCACCAGTCAGGGCGATATCGAGGCCCGCCGCATCGTTGCCGCGACGGGTGCCTTTCAACATCCGGTGATCCCGCCCATCGTGCCGGCATCGGCAGGGGTCGAGCAGATCCACTCGTTTCACTACAAGAACCCCCGGCAGCTTCCTGACGGTGCTGTGATGGTGGTCGGTGCCGGTTCTTCGGGCGCGCAGATTGCTGATGAGCTGAACCGCGCAGGGCGCAAGGTGTTCCTGTCGGTCGGGCCGCATGATCGCCCGCCGCGGCGCTATCGGGGCCGCGATTTCGTCTGGTGGCTGGGCGTGTTGGGTCTGTGGGACATGGCCGCACCCGCGCCGGGAACCGAACATGTCACCATTGCCGTCAGTGGCGCCTATGGCGGGCGCACCATGGATTTCCGCCGCCTGGCCAGCGAGGGCGTGACCCTGACCGGGCTGACCAAGGGCTATGACAACGGCATTCTCGGCTTTGCCAATGATCTGCAAGCCAATGTCGCAGCGGGTGATGCGAATTATCATGACCTGCTGGACAAGGCAGATGCCTATGTCGCGAGAATGGGACTGGATCTGCCCGAAGAACCCGAGGCGCGCCGGATCCTGCCCGACCCCGACTGTTTGATCAATCCGATCGACCATATCGACCTGGCAAAAGAGGGTGTGGCCTCGATCATCTGGGCGACAGGCTTTCGGCAGGATTTCAGTTGGCTCAAGGTGGATGCCTTCGATGCCAAGGGATCTCCGATCCATCATCGTGGACTGTCGATCGAGCCGGACGTCTATTTCCTCGGTCTGCCCTGGCAGTCGCGGCGCGGCTCCTCCTTCCTATGGGGCGTCTGGCATGATGCGAAACATATCGCCGACCAGATCGCGATCCAGCGTTCCTATTTGCAATATGACGGTCAGGCCGCCGTCGTTTCCGCCGCTGCAGAATAACCCGAGGATCAGGACAAATGGCGCATACCCGCATTCGCAAGTTCAACACCAAGGACACCTATCCCGAACAGAATCTGGACAATGATCTGTGTCAGGCCGTGGTCACCCAGGGCGGCAAGACCGTCTGGCTGCGCGGCCAGTGCCCGCAAGAGCTGGACGACGCAAGGAATATCGACAGCCATGATCCTGTCGAACAGACCCACAAGGTGATGCAGAATATCCGGCAACTGATCGAAGAGGCCGGCGGCAAGATGGAGCATCTGGTCAAGGTGGTGGTCTATATCACCGATGTCCGCCACCGCGAGGCCATCTATCGGACCATGGGTGAATATCTGACCGGCGTGCATCCTGTCTCGACCGGGCTGGTCGTGCAGGCACTGGCAAGGCCGGAATGGCTGGTCGAAATCGACGGCACCGCCGTCATCCCGGAGTGATCGCATGACGTTTTCCCTTGTGGCGCGCTGTCCTGACACCGGTATGTTCGGAGTTGCGATTTCATCCTCATCCCCGGCTGTCGCGGCGCGCTGTGCCTATGCGCGCGCCGGAGTGGGGGCGGTGGCCTCGCAAAATGTTACCGATCCGACGCTGGGTCCGCTGGCGCTGGATGTGATGGAACAGGGTGCGGGGGCCGCGGATGCGATTGCCGAAATCCGCAGGCAGGGCCGCTTTATCGAATACAGGCAGGTTCTGGCCGTGGACCGGAACGGTGCGACGGCCATCCATTCCGGCCCGAATTCCCTGGGGATCTGGACGCAGGCACAGGCGCAAAATGTTGCCTCGGGCGGCAATATGCTGGCCAATCAGAATGTGCCCCGGGCGATTGTAGACGCCTATCTGGATGCCACCGGTCACATCGGTGACCGTCTGATCGCCGCCATGCGCGCGGGTCTGGCGGCAGGAGGCGAGGCCGGTCCGGTGCATTCGGCCGGGATGAAGATTGTCGACAAGGTCAGCTGGCCGGCGGCCGATCTGCGCTGTGACTGGACCGAGGATTGCCCGATCGAGGCCGTCGCGACAGCATGGGACATCTATAAACCGCAGCTGGACGCCTATGTTCAGCGTGCCATCGATCCGCGCGAGGCACCGTCATACGGCGTGCCCGGCGACGAGTAAGACAGGAAGGACTGCCATGCTGGATCTGACTCATCAGGATTGGAAGGCCCGTGCCGCCGCGATGGATTTTCGCACCGGGGCCTTCATCGACGGTCGCTTTACCGATGCCCTGTCGGGCAAGACCTTTGACAGCATCAACCCCGCGACGGGGGAGGTTCTGGCCCGTGTGGCTGAATGCGACAGCGCCGATGTGGATCTGGCCGTCGCTGCGGGACGTCGGGCCTTTGAGGACGGGCGCTGGTCGCGCATGGCACCGGGGGACCGCAAGGCCGTGCTGCTGAAACTGGCCGATCTTATCCGCGCCAACCTGCACGAAATGGCGCTTCTGGACAGCCTGGACATGGGCAAGCTGGTTACCGATGCAGCGACTGTCGATGCACCCGGTTCGGCGCATTTCTTCCAGTGGTATGCCGAGGCAATCGACAAGATCTATGATGAGGTTGCCCCGACCGGACCAGGTGATCTGGCGCTGGTGCGCAGGGTTCCACTGGGCGTCGTCGGCGCGGTGGTGCCGTGGAATTTCCCGCTGGACATGGCGACCTGGAAATCGGCTGCCGCGCTTGCGGCGGGCAATTCCGTGGTGCTGAAACCCGCCGAGCAATCACCGTTGTCGGCGCTGCGCCTGGCAGAACTGGCAGCCGAGGCAGGCGTGCCCGACGGGGTGTTCAATGTGGTGCCCGGCTTTGGCGCGACGGCGGGCAAGGCGCTGGGTCTGCATATGGATGTGGATTGCCTGGCCTTTACCGGATCGACCGCCACCGGCAAGCTGTTCATGCAATATTCCGGCCAGTCGAACCTGAAGCAGGTCTGGCCCGAAACCGGCGGCAAGAGCCCCAATCTGGTCTTTGCCGATTGCGAGGATCTGGATGCGGCCGCCGATATGGCCGCTTTCGGCATTTTCTTCAATCAGGGCGAGGTCTGCTCGGCCAATTCGCGGCTTTATGTCGAACGTTCGATCAAGGATGCGCTTGTGGAAAAACTGATCGCCCGCGCCGAGGCGATGCAGCCGGGCGATCCGCTTGATCCGGCCTCGAAAATGGGCGCGATCGTGGATGAAAGGCAGACGCAGGGCATCATGCGCTTTGTCGAGGCCGGACGCAAAAGCGCCGATCTGGTGACGGGCGGCCAGCGCGTTCAGGTTGATGGCCGGGGCTGTTTCGTGCAGCCGACGATCTTTTCCGATGTCAGCCATGACGATCCCCTGGCACGCGACGAGATCTTTGGTCCCGTCCTGTCCGTCATTCCCTTTGACAGCGAGGATGACGCGGTGGCGATGGCCAATGACTCGATCTACGGGCTGGCGGCCTCGGTCTGGACGGATAATCTGTCGCGCGCCTGTCGCGTCGCGGACCGGCTGAACGTCGGCACGGTTTCGGTCAATACGGTCGATGCGCTGTCGGCCCAGACCCCGTTTGGCGGCATGAAACAATCCGGTTTCGGACGCGATCTGTCGTTGCATGCATTGGACAAATACACCGCCCTGAAAACCACCTGGATCAAATATCGCAGTTGATCGCGCGACGGGCGCAATGCCCGACTGCGCGCGCAGCCACGCTTTTGAAGGAGACGACCTTGCGCGATTCCCGTTACGACATTCTTTTCCAGCCCATGCAGATCGGTCCTGTCACGGCAAAGAACCGTTTCTATCAGGTGCCGCATTGCAATGGTGGCGGGTATCGCGATCCCTCTGCCGCCGCGGAAATGCGTGGCATCAAGGCCGAGGGCGGCTGGGGCGTGATCTTCACCGAACAATGCGAGATGCATCACACGTCGGAAATCACCCCCTTCATCGAATTGCGCCTGTGGGAGGACAAGGATATCCCGCAATTGCGCCAGATGTCGGAAAAGATGAAGACGCATGGTGGGTTGGCCGGGATCCAGCTGGCCTATTCGGGGATCAACGGACCCAATCTTTACAGCAAAGAGGTGCCTCTGGCACCTTCGCCGCTGCCGATCCGCACCTTTACCAATGATCCGGTGCAGGCCCGTGGTCTTTCCAAGACCGAGATCCGCGATCTGCGCCGCTGGTTCGTGAATGCGGCCAAGCGGTCGAAACTGGCGGGGTTTGACCTGATCTGCCTCTATGGTGCCCATGGTTTCGGCATCTTCCAGCATTTTCTGTCACGCGCCACCAATCAGCGCAGCGATGAATATGGCGGCTCGCTGGAGAACCGTTCGCGGTTTGTGAATGAGGTCATTGCGGATATGCGCGATGCGGTCGGAGACAGCATGGGGATCACGCTGCGCGTCAGTCTGGACGAGACGATCGGCGAGCTGGGCTTTTCCAACAGCGAGTTGCGCGATTTCATCGAGATGAACCGCGATCTGCCCGATCTCTGGGATCTGGCGCAGGGCACATGGGAGGACTGCTCGGGGCCTTCGCGCTTCAAGGAAGAGGCCGCGCAGGAACAGTTGGTGCGCGGAATCCGTGACCTGACCGACAAGCCCGTTGTCGGGGTCGGGCGTTTTACCTCGGCCGATACGATGGCGCGGATGATCAAATCGGGGACGCTGGATTTTATCGGCTGTGCGCGGCCGTCGATTGCAGACCCCTTCCTGCCGAGGAAGATCGAAGAAGGGCGGATCGAGGATATCCGCGAATGTATCGGCTGCAATATCTGCATTACCGGCGACATGACCATGTCGATCAGCCGTTGCACCCAGAACCCGACCTTCATGGAAGAATGGCGCAAGGGCTGGCATCCTGAAAAGATGAACGCCAAGGGCGACAGCGAGAATGTGCTGATCGTTGGCTCTGGTCCCGCAGGGCTTGAGGCCGCTCGCGCGCTGGCGTTGCGCGGCTATGATGTAGCCATTGCCGAGGCCGGCACGGCGCTGGGGGGACGCGTGGCGCGCGAACGTAAACTGCCGGGGCTGTCGGCGTGGGGCAGGGTTGTGGAATACCGCGAATATCAGCTCAGCCAGCGCGCCAATGTCGAAACCTATTTCGACAGCCGTCTGACTGCCGAGGACATCATGGAATTCGGCTTTCAGAATGTCGCCATCGCCACCGGCGCGACCTGGCGCCGAGATGGCGTGTCGCGTCAGCATGTCGTGCCGATGCCGATGGCTGACGGGGCTAAGGTCTTCACGCCCGATGATCTGATGGATGGCAGGGTGCCTGGCGGCAATGTGGTGATCTATGATGACGATCACTATTACATGGGCGGTGTTCTGGCCGAATTGCTGATACAGCAAGGCGCAAAAGTGACTCTCATCACCCCATCTGCCTTCGTGTCGGACTGGACGAACAACACGCTGGAACAGGCCACGATCCATGCGCGTCTGGACGAAATGGGTGTCGATATCGTGCTGAACCGTGGCGTGACCCGGATCGAGGCCGACCATGTGGTCAGCAATTGCGTCTATACTGGCAAGACCCGCAATTACGCCGCGGATGCGGTGGTGATGGTGGCATCGCGCAGCGGCAATGATCAGCTTTATCAGGATCTGGTCGCGCGGCAGGGTGATTGGGCCGATGCCGGCATTCGCAGCGTCAAGCTGTTTGGCGATGCCGAGGCGCCGGGGCCGATTGCCTGGGCCACCTATGCCGGTCACCGCTTTGCCCGTGAGCTGGATGGCGCGGATATTGGCGACGGTCTGCCCTTCCGTCGCGAGATCACCGAACTTGCGGCTGAATAGGATGGAGCCGCATGCCGCCACGTTGAAGATCCTCGACCGTCTGATCGGATTCCCGACCGTCAGCGCCGACAGCAATCTGGGGCTGATTGGCTATGCGGAAGGCTTGCTGCAAGACGCGGGCTTCCACACGCAGCGCATGCCGAACACCGAAGGCGGCAAGGCCGGTCTGGTCGCGCGTCTTGGTGCGGATGGCCCGGGGGGCGTGCTGTTGTCCGCCCACAGCGATGTGGTGCCGGTCGAGGGGCAGACATGGACCCGCCCTCCGTTCCGTCTGACGCGCGAAGGGGATCGGCTGTTCGGGCGCGGCACGACCGATATGAAGGGCTTTCTGGCCGCGATGTTGTCGGCGGCGGGGCGCGCGGGAAATATCTCGCAGCCGCTGATGCTGGCGATCTCCTATGATGAGGAGGTCGGCTGTCGCGGCATCCGGCAGATGATGCCGGAATTCGCCGCGCTTGGCTGGCAGCCCGATTTGTGCATCGTCGGAGAGCCGACCTCGATGCAACCGGCCATAGGTCACAAGGGCAAGGCGGCCTATATGGCAAGATGTCGGGGCGTTGCCGGGCATTCCTCGATGGCCCCGCGCTATGTCAATGCATTGCATCTGGCCGCTGATTTCCTGGCTGCATTGCGTCAGGAACAACAGGCTTTCGCCACTGGCGGCGTCTTGGACGAGGCATATGATGTGCCCTGTTCCACCGTCCATGCCGGGCGGATGCAAGGCGGGGTGGCGCTGAATATCGTGCCGGATCATGCCAGTCTGGAATTCGAGTTGCGGCATTTGCCACAGGACGACCCGGACGCCTTTCTTGCCCGGCTGCGCCAAAGCGCCGATGGCATCATTGCGCCCTTCACCGCCAGCCATCCCGAGGCCGGAATCGAAATCGAGGTGAGCAACAGCTACCCGGGCCTTGCCATGGCTGCCGATCACCCGGCAGTCGCGCGCGTGGTGGCGCTGAGCGGCTCGCGGCAGATCACCAAGGTCGCCTATGGCACCGAGGCCGGCTATTTCGCGCAGCTTGGCATTCCGACGGTGGTCTGCGGACCGGGCGATATGGAAGGGCAGGGGCACAAGCCCGACGAATATCTGTCGGTGGCGCAACTGGGCGAATGTGACCGGATGATGGACCGGATCCTGACCCAGTTGACCCCTGTCTGACCGGCGGGACGGTCAGATGCCGAACAGACGGTTGGTCTGTTCGCCGATCCAGTTCTGCGTATGGGTGATGAAGGCCTTGTGCAGTTGTGTCCGATCCGTCCCTGCGCCCATCAACAGTCCCATTTTCATCGCGCGCTGGTCTCCGGTCAGCGGAATGAAACGCAGCGGCTTGCCGTCCGGTGCCAGATCGTTCAGCGGGCGGACATTGACGATCGAATAGCCGAACCCATTGGCGACCAGCCCCCGCATCACCGCCATGTCGCGGGTGCGTTCGGCAATATTGGCCTTCAGATTGGCGTTGACGAAGAATGACAGGAAATAGTCCGCGCTATGGGGCAGATCCAGCAGGATCATGGGATGGGGCGCAAGTTCCTGGATGGACACAGCGGAAAGATGGGCCAGGGGATGCGTTTCGCCCAGGGCGACCACCGGCGGCAAGGTCAGGATGGGGATGAACTGCAGGTCGCGTGGCAAATCCAGATCATAGGTCAGGGCAAGATCGATCTTTGCCTGCCGCAACAGGCTGAACAGTTCGGATTGATCGGCCTCGACCTGGCTGATGCGGACGTCGCTGTGCTGATCCATGAAGCTGCGGCGAAGGCCGGGAAGGACCACTTGCGCGAATGTGCTGAGACAGCCGACCGACAGGGGTCCGCGCACAGATCCCGACAGATCGCCGGCCAGATCACGCAGCGCGGCGGCCTGGCGCAAGACCATCTGCGCGTGATCCAGCAATTTGCGACCGGCCAAGGTCGGCGTCAGCCCCTGTGCGTGATGGCGCACGAACAGCTTGACGCCCAGCTCTTCCTCCAGCTGCGAAACGCCGGAGGAAATCGAGGGCGACGACACATTCACCTGATGCGAAGCACCGGCAATACTGCCCGCCTCACCCACCGCGACGAAATATTCCAGCTGCCGTAAAGTATAGCGAAGAGGCATCGTTTCTCCGTGTGAATCTGTGCGTTCGTGTGACCGGACGATGGCTGTAGCGCGCAGTCAATCGCATATGGTGCAACCCGTGATAGCGCAAGGCGCGCGCCGGTCGAAGAAATTATCACTGCCCCGCAAAGCGCGCCATTCTCCGGATTTTTCAATCTGCCCTGAATTCGGGCAGCGGTGCATGGGTGCGAACCTCACTGCAGCATGTCCCAATTCATCCGCCGGATCGGGGCGCAATGCGCCTTGGGAAGCTCTCTGCCAGCTGGGGGCGGACCTTCCTGACGTGGCAATTCAACCCATGTGACATGCTCTGTCAGGCAAAACCGGATCCAGTCAGATCGCGCTTGCATCCGGGTGACAGGGCCTCCGGCGGCTTGCGGGCCAAGGGATAAGCAGGCCTGTTTGCTGCTTTTCCCGGCATTGTTGTGACGTGAAAACACTTCGCAAAGTTTTAGCCTAATCACCTGTTTCGCAAGTTCTCATTTATCGAACGCCATAAATCGCGCCTTATGGCGTGGTCGGCATGACCCGGCGACAGGACTTGGCAACGTGACTTCCTTGGCGCCGTTCGGATGAACTTTGGTCACCGGGTCATAGTTTCGCCGCCGGTGCAAAGAACTGGGCGTGACCACAGCAAGAGGATAGCCAGGTGAGCCAGCAAAACGCGATCGAGGTCCAGAAGGTGTCGAAACGCTTCGGCAGTTATCAGGCCCTGCATTCGGTCAGCTTCAACATTCGCAGCAATGAATTCTTTACGATGCTTGGCCCCTCGGGCTGTGGCAAGACCACGCTCTTGCGGATGATTGCGGGCTTCGAGACACCCGATACCGGGCAGATCCTGCTGAACCAGCGCGACATCGTGGATATCCCGCCCCACAAGCGGCATGTGAACACGGTGTTTCAAAGCTATGCGCTGTTTCCGCATATGACGCTGGAACAGAATGTTGCCTTCGGGCTGGAAAACCTGGGCTGGGACAAGGCGAGGCGGCAGGCGCGTGTGGGCGAAATGCTGGAGCGCGTCCATATGTCCGCCTTTGCCAATCGCAAGCCTGCGCAACTTTCCGGCGGTCAGCGTCAACGGGTTGCTCTGGCCCGCGCGCTGGCTCCGGAACCCGAGGTTCTGTTGCTGGATGAGCCGCTTTCCGCGCTGGATCTGAAGCTGCGTCAGGCCATGCGGGACGAGTTGCGCGCCCTGCAGCGCGACACCGGGATCACCTTCGTGTTCGTGACCCATGACCAGGAAGAAGCATTGGACATGTCCGACCGGATCGCCGTTCTGGGATCGGGTGAGGTGCAGCAACTGGGCACGCCGACGGAAATCTATGAAGAGCCTGTGAACCGCTTTGTCGCCGATTTCGTGGGCGAGACGAATTTCCTCGAGGTTCAGGTGCTGGAGTCCGCCTCGGGCCGGGCCACGATTCGCACGCCCTTTGATCAGGTCATTCAGGTGCCTTCACCGGTGAACATGCCTGCGGGTCCGGCGACCCTGTCGGTTCGGCCCGAGAAAATCAATCTGGGCGACCAGGCGCCGCAATCGGCCTTTGACGCCAAGGTCGTCAACAAGAACTATATGGGCGGCTATACCCATTATCTGCTTTCGGCTGGCGGGGTTGAATTCCGCGCATCGCGACGCAATGCATCGCGCGATGGCGATACTATTTCTCTGGGCAGCACGGTTTCCGTGGGCTTTCATGAGAACGCAGCGCGGTTGCTGGCGTCATGAGCGATATCAGCCATCATCAGGCCGTCGTGCCGGAAAAGCTTGTGCAGGGAAAACCCCATGCGCGCGGCTGGAACCTTGCCGTTCTGGGAGTGCTGCCTTCGTGGTTGCTGATGGGTTTTGCACTGATCATCCCGATCCTGATCATTGTCGCCGTGTCCTTCTCGGTCAGAGGAGCCTATGGCGGGTTCGACTGGGGCTTTGATCTGGCCGGATACAAGCAGATCCTGTTCAATGAGGGCTGGTCGGGCGAGATCGAGTTCACGCCGCAATATCTTGTCATCATCCTTCGCACACTGTTGCTGGCCGGAGTCACGACCCTTCTGTGCCTGACGCTAGCAGTGCCGGTCGCCTATTACATTGCCAGCCAGCCGCCGTTCCGCAAGGCACTGCTGGTCTATCTGGTGACTCTGCCATTCTGGATGTCGATGATCCTGCGTGTCTATGCGTGGATGATCATTCTGGGGCGCGACGGCCCCCTGCCGCAGTTCCTGCAGTTCTTTGGCGCACCTTCGGGCCTGACACTGATGTATAATGACGGCGCGACACTGGCGGCGATGGTCTACACCTATATCCCGCTGATGGTGCTGCCGGTCTTTGCCTCGATCGAGAAGCTGGACGGCACGCTGATCGAAGCAGCCCATGACCTATATGGCAGCCGCTGGACCGCGTTGCGCCGGGTGATCTTGCCTTTGACCGCGCCGGGCATTGCCTCGGGGGCGATCCTGGTCTTCGTGCCCTCGCTGGGGGCGGTTCTGGAACCCATTCTGATGGGTGGCGGCAAGCAGATGATGATGGGGTCGCTGATTCAACTGCAATTCGGTGGCGGGCGCAACTGGCCCTTTGGCTCGGCCATTGCGGTCATGCTGATGATCTTCGTGATGATCGTTCTGGTGCTGATCGCGCTGCGCGCCCGCAGGAAGGAGGTCGCAGCATGAAAAAGCGGCATGATGTCAAACGTTATCCCGGCCTTGGTGTGCTGAGCTTTGCCTTCTTCGTCTATCTCTATGCGCCCCTTGCCATCGTGATCCTTTATTCCTTCAACGAGAACCGCATTACTGGCGTCTGGACGAAATTCTCGCTCAAATGGTATGGCTCGGCCCTGAACAACGCGGCCCTTGTCGACGCGCTGAAGACCTCGTTGCTGGTTGCGGTCATTGCCACAGTCGTGGCGACCACCATTGCGCTGATGGCGGCCATGGCGATCATCCGTGGCAAAAGGATGCGCGCGCGCAAGCTGTCGGAAACCGTGGTCAACCTGCCCCTGCTGCTGCCCGAGATTGTTCTGGCCGTCGCCACCCTGATCCTGTTTTCGCTGATCGGATTGCAGAACGGCCTGCTGAAGCTGGTGATTGCCCATTCGGCCTTTTGCACGCCCTTTGCCTTTTTGCCGATCCGGGCGCGGTTGCAGGGAATGTCGCTGGATTTCGAAGAGGCCGCCTCGGATCTCTATGCAAGACGCTGGACGGTCTTTCGTCGTGTGACCCTGCCGCTGATCTTTCCCGGTCTGTTTTCAGGGGCGATGCTGGCTTTCCTGATCTCGATGGATGATTTCATCACTTCGAACATGCTCAGTTCGGGGGGCACCACGACCTTGCCGGTCTATATCTTCTCGCTGATCCGCGCCGGCACCTCTCCCGAACTCAATGCGGTCGCAAGCCTGCTGATCCTTGCGTCGCTGATCCTTGCCACCGTTGCCCTGACCATGTCGGCACGCGGCACCGGCAAGGACATCTGACCTTCATAAGAAACGTTCCAACAGGAGAAAATCATGCAGAAATATATGTCCGCGACGGCGATCGCCCTGTGCCTCGCCTCGCCTGCGCTCGCCGAAGGCAAACTGAATCTTTACGTCTGGTCGGAATCCATCGCCCCTGAGCTGATCGAGACATTTTCCAGGGAATACGACGTTGAAGTCAGCGTCGATGGCTATACCTCGAATGAAGATCTGCTGACCAAACTGCAGGCCGGCGCTTCGGGCTATGACATTGCGGTGCCGTCCCAGCATTTCCTGCGCATCATGATCGACGAGGGTCTGGTCGAGAATTACGGCGCGAACAAGCTGGAGGCCTATAACAATATCGACGAACGCTGGCGCAACCAGTGGTGGGACGAAACACAGGAATATTCCATTCCCCTGGCCTATGGCACCGCCGGTTTCGTCGTGAACACCGAGGAATATGATGGCCCCACCGACAGCCTGAAGTATTTTCTGGAGCCCGACGGTGATCTGGCCGGGCGCATCGCGATGCTGTCCTATCCCGATGAGATCATCGGCACCGCGCAGCTTTATCTGGGTGTGCCTTTCTGTTCGGAAGACCCGGACGAAATGAAGAAGGTGCTCGATCTGCTGATGGCGCAGAAAGAGGCGGTGGCCGTCTATTCCTCGGACAATATCGAAAGCCGGTTGATTTCGGGCGAGGTCGCCACGCATTTCTGGTGGGATGGCGAAACCGTCCGCGCCCAGTCCGAAGGCGCACCGCTGACCTATGCCATGCCCAAGGAGGGTCTGGTCGGCTGGCTGGACAGCATGGTGATCCCCAAGGGCGCGCCCAACCGTGAAAATGCGATCAAGTTCATCGAGTTCATCTCGACCCCGGAAAACGCCACCGTCGAAATGAACCACTATGCGCATTCATCGCCAATGACCGTCGTCGAAGAGGACAAGAAATATACCAAGGATGTGGCGCCGGCGCTGTATCCCGAGGTTCCTGTCGAGATGTCCCGCACCTGTTCGCCCAAGGCGCAGGATCTGGTGACCCGCGTTTGGACTCAGCTTCTGCAATAAAATCAGGCCGGGGGGCAGCCCCCGGCCCAGCTGGAAGGGGAACGCAGAATGAGCGTCGATCTTGTCATCGTGAACGCCCGTATCCGTCCGTTGTTTGCGCCCGAGGGAAGCACTGCCATAGCCGTGGGTGCCGGGATCATCCAGGCTGTTGGCGATGACGCAACCATCCGTGGCATGGCGCCAGCGCATTGCCGGACAATTGATGCCGAAGGGCGCGAGCTGGTGCCGGGCTTCTTTGAAAGCCATCTGCATCTGTTCATGGGTGGTGCTTCGCTCTCGATGCTGAACCTGGGTCCGCTCTTCGGTTTCGACAATGTTTGTGCGGCATTTCGCCGATATGCAGCGGATCATCCTGGCGATGATCTGTTGACCGGATTTGCGGCAAATTACACGATCTTTGGCGAAGACCAGCGGCCCGATCGCCATATCCTCGACCGGATCAGTCCGAGCCGTCCCATCTGTATCCTTGCCACCGACCTGCATTGCGCCTGGGCCAATACGCGCGCGCTTGAACTGGCCGGGGTCCTGCATGGTTGCGATCTGGGGCCGGGCGCGGAAGTGGTGATGGGGGAAGACGGGCTGGCCACGGGCGAACTGCGCGAATTCGCCGCCATGCAGCGGGTGAAGATGATTTCTCGGCTTCAGGGGCGAGATGGGCTGGATTATGTCGGCGACAAGCTCGTGCCGGAAGAGGACCGTGCCTATGATCGCGGCATTATCCGTCAGGCCGGTGAATATTGCGCGCAACATGGCATTACCACCGCGGTCAATATGGATGGCAACGCATATCAGGCTGGGCTGTTGCGTGAACTGGCGCTGTCGGACGCCATGCCGGTGCGGGTCAGCCTGCCATTGCGGCTGGAGGAATCTGATGGCCCCGAAGGCATTGCCCGGATCGAGGATTTCGGACCCGAGGTGCCGGGAAGGCTGCAATTCGGGCGTGTCAAATTCTTCATGGATGGTGTGTATGACACCTGGACGGCCTTGACCGTCAGCGACTATCCCGACCGTCCGGGCTTTCGATCCGAGCCGCTGATTGCTGCGCCGGTCTTTGCACAGATGTGTATCGAGGCCGACCGCCGCGGTCTGCAGATCGCCACCCATGCGGTGGGCGATGGGGCGGTGCGCGCCACGATTGACGGCTACGAGGCTGCACGGCAGGCCAATGGTCCGCGCGATTCACGTCATCGCATCGAGCATATCGACACGATCACTCGGCAGGATCTGGACCGGCTGAAACCTCTGGGGATCGTCGCATCCATGCAGCCGGTGCATCCGCCGGGTTCGGCAGGTCTGCCATTGGAACCGACGACGACCATCATGGGGCGCGATCGTTGGGCGACGGCCTTTCCCTGGCGGATGATCCGGGACCGTGATGTGCCGCTGGCATTCGGAACAGATTGGCCGGTGTCACCGCTGTCGCCGCTTCATGTAATCCATTGCGCGCTCAGCCGTCAGCCCTGGGCCGAGGATATGCCCGATCAGCGGCTGACGCTGGAGGAATGCCTGCTGGCCTATACCCTTGGTGGGGCCGTGGCCGATTTTTGCGACGACCGGCGCGGTGCCCTGAAGCCGGGCTACGACGCGGATCTGGTTCTGATCGATGGATCGCTTGAAAACCTTGCCGACGACGCAACGGCCGCGCGCGTGGTGCTGACGATTTGTGCCGGCCAAGTTACCTACGAGGCAAAATGAGCGACAGTTTCGACTATATCGTCATCGGGGCAGGGTCGGCGGGCTGCGTGGTTGCCAACCGTTTGTCGGCAAACCCTGAACGCCGCGTGCTGGTCATCGAGGCCGGCGGACACGAGCGTGACCCGCGTGTCAAGGTTCCGGCAGGGATCCTGGCCATGTATGGTCGCCCGCGCTTTGACTATGGTTATGTCGGCGTGCCCCAGCCGGGGCTGAACGGGCGGCGCATTCCGGTCAACCGGGGGCGGATGCTGGGCGGATCGTCGTCGATGAATTCGATGCTCTATATTCGCGGCGCGGCGCAGGATTATGACGAATGGCGCGATCTGGGCTGCGAAGGCTGGGGTTGGGACGACGTTCTGCCCGTGTTCAAGGACCTTGAGTGCAATGTGAACGATCAGGACCCAGCCTATCACGGCAAGGACGGAGAGCTCTATGTCAGCCGGCCGACGGATCCCAATGCTGTCTGCAAGGACTTCATTGCCGGCGGGGCAGAGCTGCAACTGCCTGTCAATGATGATTTCAACGGCCCCTCTCAGTTGGGGCTGGGTGTCTATGATGTCACGCAACGCAATGGCATTCGCTGGTCGGCCTATAACGCCTATCTGGAACCCGTTCGTGACCGTGCCAACCTGACGATCTGGACGGATGCCCAACTGAACCGGCTGCTGATCGAAGAAGGCCGCGTTTCGGGTATCGAGATCACCCGACAGGGTCAGTCGCAGCACATCATTTGCAATGGTGAAGTGGTGTTGTCGGCGGGCGCGATCGGGACCCCTGTGGCGCTTATGGCCTCGGGGGTCGGTCCGGGGGCGGAACTGCGCGCCAGCGGGGTCGAACCTGTAATCGATCTGCCGGGTGTGGGCCGCAATCTGCGCGATCACGTCGACGGGATGATTACCGTTCGCAGCAATTCCTCGCGTACTTTGGGGCTGTCGCTTCGCAACTGGCGGCGCCTGCTGGCATCGCCCTTCAGCTTTGCGATGGGTCGCAAGGGAGAGCTGTCGACCAATTATGTCGTTGCCGGAGGATTTGCCCGAACGCCATTGGCCGGTGATCTGCCGGACGTGCAGTTCCATTTCGTGCCCGGCTATCGCAGCCATCGCGGGCGGTTGGTGGAATGGGGTCATGGCTTTGCCATCCATACCTGTGTGCTGCGGCCACGCTCGGTCGGATATATAGGCATCGACCGCGAGGGCGCGCACATCCTGCCACGGATCGACCATCAGTTCTTTTCTGATCCTTTCGATGCAGAGGTGCTGGTCGAAGGGATCAAGCTGGCGCGGCGTATCTTCGGCTCGGATGCCATGTCCGGCCTTCACGGGCGCGAAATCCTGCCTGGACCGCAGGTTCGGACCGATGCGGAAATTCTTGACTATCTGCGCGCCGAAGCCCTGACGGTTTATCATCCGGTGGGCACGGCCCGGATGGGCCGCGACCCGATGGCGGTCGTTGACCCGGTCAGCATGAAGCTGCATGGGCTGGCGAACCTGCGGGTTGCCGATGCCTCTGTCATGCCAACGCTGATCGGGGGAAATACCAATGCCCCCAGCATGATGATTGGCGAGCGCTGCGCCCGCGCCATATTGCGCTGACAACGGTGCGACCATCGGCTTTGTCGTGCAATATGCATATGAGTGCGGCAGAGGGCAGGAACAGGATTTCATGCGATTTCCATTGAGTTCCCCTGCGCCACCTCCGATCAGGCTCTGGCGAAAATCGCGGCCCGATGTGACGACACGGATGCGCGTGCCACACTGAGGTGGCGCGATCATGATCGCCATGAATGACGCCTCCTTCGCCAGCCTGCAGGACGACCGCACCGTTCCCGATCTTGCGGCGCAGCCCGGCGGTCAGGCCACAGGGCATTCCGGTCCAAGGATCGCTCGCGTCCAGTAGGAAATCCTGCGGCCTCTCTTGCTGGCGCTATTTCGAACGGGGTGAAAGCGTGGCATAGCTGTTGGCGGAGGTGCGCGATCCGCCGTGTGATTGGGGGCACAGGTCTGAAGTCGGCCAGGGGAGGGGCCTGAGATCATGGAGCAATCGATCAGCCGACGCATGCTTTTGGGCGCGGCGTTATCGACATTGATGGCAGGCCGGGCACCGGCGCAAGCTGTCTTTCGTCTTGGGTTGACGCCGGTGTTTCTCGACAATGACGCAAGCATCATTGACGGTCTGCGCCGCGCGCTGTCGCGCGGCATGGGGCGCGAGATCGAATTGGTGCAACGCCGCACCTACCAGGAAATCACCGGTCTGCTGCTGGAGCGCAGCGTCGATGCCGCTTGGCTTTGCGGATATCCCTATCTGCAGCACGCCGATTTGCTTGATCTTGTCGCGGTGCCCGTCTGGCGCGGTGGTCCGCGATATCAGTCCTATCTGATCGTCGGGGCTGGCGACAGCGCGGCAAGGCTGAGCGACCTGCGTGGTGCAACCCACGCATTTTCCGACCCCGATTCGAACTCGGGCTATCTTGTGACCGCGACCGATCTGCGTCGCATGGGCGAGCAGGCCGAGCACTTCTTCAGCAGGTCCATTTTCACCTTTGGACATCGCAATGTGGTGCGCGCCGTGGCGGATGGCCTGGTGCGGTCGGGCAGCGTCGATGGCTATGTCTGGGAAGCCCTCGCCATGATCGAGCCGGAACTGACCTCGCGCACAAAGGTCATCGCCCGGTCGGAATGGCTGGGGTTTCCGCCGGTCTGCGCACGACGTGACAACCTTGACTCCGAGCCGGTTCAGGCCCTGCAAACCGCCTTGTTGGGTCTTGCGGAGACAGACGAGGGCCAGGGGGCGCTCATGTCGCTCCAGCTTGACGGGTTCCAGCTGGCCAGCTCAGCCCTGTTCGACGGCATCGCGGCGCGGATGCGCGATCTGGATCCCTGACACATGAGGTGGTTTTCCCCCATACCTCTGTCTGTCAAGCTGCCGCTTCTTGCCGCCGCGATGATGGTTCTTGTCGGCATGGTGGCATCCCAGCAGGTGTTGCGATCCCTCGCGCAGGTTCAGGACGCAAGAATCCAGGAATTGGCGCGGATGCATGTCGAGGGATTGTCGGTGGCTCTTGGACCTCTTGTCCTGCGCCATGATCATTGGGAGGTCTATGACACGCTGGACCGGGCGACCCAAGGTGGTGAGGGGCGCAGGATGGTTCTGACCGCCGTGGCGGATGAGCGCGGAAGGGTGCTTGCCGCGACCGACCCCAAGCGGGTTCCCATGGACAGCGATATCGCTGCACTGGCCGATGATGTGGTGGCGCTGGATGACCTGCGGGTGAATGAGGCATCGCCATCCCTTAGCCTGCTTGCGCCCCTGATCTATCAGGGGCGCACCGTCGGGCAGATCGCGACCGTGCTGGACGTCGCCGACCTGCTATCCGAGCGCAGGCGAGCCCTGTTCATGCTGATCATGGGCAATGCGATTGCCATAGGGCTTCTGTCGTCGGTCGGATTTCTCGCGATACGAAGGATGCTGCAGCCGGTCACGACGCTGACGCGCCATATGACCGAAACGCAGGGTGAACCTCATCCCATTCCGGCCTCCGAGATCCCGCGGGGCGACGGGGAACTTGCGCGCCTGGCACGCATCTACAACTCGATGGTGGGTGCCGTGACGGCCAAGGCCGAAGCCGAGAGACGACTGGCGGAAAGGGAACGCTTCGTGGCTCTTGGCCGTCTGTCGTCGTCGTTGGCGCATGAGATCAACAATCCGCTTGGTGGCCTGCTGAACGCGACGGACACGATCCGCAGTTTCGCCGATCGTCCCGAAGTCGTGCGGCAATCGGCCGAGCTTCTGGACCGGGGGCTGCGCCACATGCGTGACGTGACACGGGCCACCCTTGACCAGAACCGCATCGATCCCGAGACCCGCCTGCTGACCGCCGAGGATCTCGAGGACGTCAAGCTCTTGATCCAACCCGAAATCTCTCGACTTGATCTGGATCTGGAGTGGTGCGTCGATTGCGTGGCGCTTGCCAATCACATCATCCCGGCCGGACCGGTGCGGCAGATCGCGCTGAACCTGTTGCTGAATGCCTGCGCGGCGGCCGGCCCCAAGGGGCATGTCGGTCTGACTGTCGGTTCAGGCAGGGGATGTCTTGACATTCGGATCACGAACTCCGGCCCGGCCATGCCCGAGGCTGCATTGGTTCGTCTGCTTGGTGATGGTCCGCTTATGCCCGGCGGTGGTGTCGGGCTACGCCTGGTGCGCGAACTTGCACGGAACCTTGGGGGCACCATCCGTCATGAGCGTGAAACCGAGGTGACGCGCATCACTGTCAGCTTGCCGATTCCATCGGAGGCAAGGGATGCTCAGGAATAGATACATCGTTCTTGTGGAAGATGACGAGATCATGGGCAGTTCGCTGCTGCAGAGGCTTGAACTGGAAGGTGCCCGGGTTCTCTGGCTGAAGCAAATGGTGCGAGCCCTTGGCGCGATCCGCACCCCCACGAAGCCGATTGACGCGGTGATCTGCGATATCGGCTTGCCGGACGGATCGGGTGAGGAACTGTTCTCGAAGCTTCTTGGCAGCGGAACCCCGCCGCCCTTCCTCTTCATCACCGGCAAGGGTGGCATCGGTCAGGCGGTCCGGCTGATCAAGTCAGGGGCTGCGGATTACGTCACCAAGCCGTTCGAAATGTCTGTCTTCCTCGAACGTCTCAGTCTTCTGGTCGGAAATCACGACAAGCCGTTGCAGGATGATGACTTTCCGCCCCTGATGGGGGTTTCGGCGGCCGCGCGACGCCTGGAAACGCTGATCGCCAAGGCCGCTCGGGACAGTCATCACGCGCTCATCCGGGGCGGTCCGGGCACTGGCAAGGACCTTGTCGCCCGGCGTATCCACGACCTGTCGGACCGCTCGGCCGCGCCTTTCGTTTCGGTCAATCTTGCAGGTGAATCCGACATGGAGGCTGCCCTGTTCGGCCCCGGCAGCGGCTTTGACGTGGTGGGCGAAGGAACCCTTTTCATCAACACGCTTGGGAAGATGACAGAGCCGGCGCAACGGCAACTTCTGGATCGACTTGGTCAGGGCTTCGACGGGCGGCTGATCGCGGCCTGTGGCAATGATCTCGAGGCTTTGATCGCGCAAGGCAGCTTCAACCCCGAAGTTTTCTACAGGCTGGCGCGGATCGAAATCCCGATTCCTCCGTTGAACACCCGGCCCGAGGATGCCGTCTGGCTGCTGCAGCAGCTTTTCCACAAGCTGGCAGTGCGCCATGCGCCGGAGGTCGAAGGGATCAGTGCTTTGTGCGAGGAAGCCGTGCGCAACCATGACTGGCCCGGTGGCGGTCGGGAGTTGCGGTCAAGATTGCTGCGTGGCCTGGGGTTGGCAACAGGGCCGTTGCTGCAGCCCTCCGATATGTTTCCCGAACGACTTGCAGGGCCTGATGACATGTTGTCGCTGGCCGAAGCCCGGGAGGCCGCGGAACGGGCGCAGATCATCGCGGCGCTCGACAGGACGAACGGGCAGATCGGCGAGGCGGCCCGATTGCTGCGTATTGCGCGCACGACGCTTTGGGAAAAGATGCAGAGACTCGGCCTTTCGGGTCCCTGACGGATATCTTTGCATGTTCGGAAATCCGAACATTTATTTTTTTCGTTTCAAAACAAATGATAGCCGCAATGCGGCATGCGCTTTCATGCCGTCGCGGGCGTTGAATGCACAGGCTAGGCTGAGCGCAGACATAGATCACTTTGTGAGCGAGGGAGGAGTCCAGCCAATGAAGTGCAAAAAATTGGTCGACACGGGACGTCGACAGTTTCTGAGGGGCAGCATGATGGCCACGGCGGGGGCCGTCGCGACAACGGTCATGACACCGGAACAGGCCAAGGCGCGCGCGCTGGCCCGCGTGGACATGCCGGTGAACCGCTTGGCCAATCTGGCCGATCTGACGGTCAACGAGCCGATGGATATTTCCTATCCCGACGATGAAAGTCCGGGGGTTCTGCTCAAGCTGGGCGAGCCTGTCGAGGGCGGTGTCGGCCCGGATGGTGATATTGTCGCCTTCTCGGTGCTCTGCCCGCACAAGGGTTGGATGTTGAGCTACTCGGCCGAGGACAAGAGCCTGAACTGCCCCGGCCACCATTCCCGCTTTGACTGCGAGGCCGGCGGCCAGCAGATCTGGGGCCATGCCACCAACAACCTTGCCCAGTTCCTGCTGAGCGTGGATGACAAGGGCGACATCTACGCGAACGGGGTCGACGAGTTGATCTATGGCCGCCTGTCGAACGTGCTGTAAGGGAGAGAGACACATGGCCTACAAGAGACAGATCGACCGTCTGCCCATCATTCCCGCAGACGCCAGAGAGCATAATGTCACCTGCCACTATTGTATCGTCGGTTGCGGCTACAAGGCCTATACTTGGCCGCTGAACAGGCAGGGTGGAACGGCACCGGAGCAGAACAAGTTCGGCGTTGACCTGAGCGAACAGCAATATCAGGACACCGAAGCCTGGTATGCGCCTTCGATGTACAACATCGTCCGGCAAGACGGGAAGGATGTTCACCTTGTCGTCAAGCCGGATGTGGATTGCGTCGTGAACTCGGGGCTCGGCTCGATCCGTGGGGCGCGCATGGCCGAGAACCGCCCCTCGAAGGTGACGGGCACGCAGCAGCAACGTCTGTCGGACCCGCTGGTCTGGCGCAACGGCGTCTGGCAGCCCACGTCATGGGACGATGCGATGGACCTTGTGGCCCGTGTCACGGCGCGCGTCATTACCGACGGTTCCGAGGATGACCTGGTCGTGTCCATGTTCGACCACGGCGGGTCCGCCGGTGGCTATGAGAACACCTGGGGCACCGGCAAGCTCTATTTCGAGAGCATGAAGATCAAGAACTGCCGCATTCACAACCGTCCGGCCTATAACTCCGAGGTCCATGCGACCCGCGACATGGGCATTGGAGAGTTGAACTATGCCTATGAGGACTATGAGCTGACCGACACGATCTTCATGGTTGGCGCAAATTCCATGGAGACCCAGACGAACCTCTACCTCAACCACATGGTGCCGGGTCTGCAGGGCGGGGCGCGAATGGTGGTCGTCGATCCGCGCCGCACCCTGACCGTTCATTCCTCCGAGCAATATGCCGGGCCCGAGAACGTCCTGCATCTGGCGATCAACGAAGGCACGGATATGGCGCTGTTCAACGCCATCCTGACGCATATCGTCGATCAGGGCTGGACGGATTCCGAGTTCATTGCGAATTCGACCTTCCAGGGTGGGGAGGCCGTTGCCGAGGATAGCGCGCATCCCGCGGGTCTTGGCAGTCTGGACTATGCCATGCAGACCTGCCGGACGTCGCTTGACGAGGCGGCAGAGATCTGTGGCGTCTCGGCGGACGACATCCGCAAGGCCGCGGAATGGATCGCCATGCCGCATGAGGATGGCAGCCGCCGCAAATGCGTGACCTGCTACGAAAAGGGCATCATCTGGGGCAATGACAACTATCGCACCATCGGCGCATTGGTGAATATCGCGCTGGCCACCGGCAATATCGGGCGCGAGGGCGGCGGGTGCTGTCGTCTGGGTGGCCATCAAGAGGGCTATTATCGTCCCTCCGACGCCCATGTCGGTCGTCCGGCAGAATATATCGACCAGTTCCTGATCCGGGGCCTGGGCGGCGTGCATCACATCTGGGCCTGCGACCATTACAAGACCACGCTGAATGCCGCCGAGTTCAAACGCGTTCACAAGCGCCGGTCGGACATGGTCAAGGACGCGATCGACGCCGTGGCCGGCGGAACCCGCGAACAGCTGGTCGATGCGATCGTCTCGGCGATCAATGCCGGGGGCCTGTTCGTGGTGGATGTGGACATCATCCACAGCCAGATCGGCCAGAACGCGCATGTGATCCTGCCGGCCTGCGAATCCAACGAGATGAACCTCACCTCGATGAACGGCGAGCGGCGCCTTCGCCTGTCGGAAAGATACATGGACCCCTATGGCAATTCCAAGCCTGACTGCCTGATCGCGGCGGAAATGGCCCGGAACATGGAGCGGGTGCTGCGCGAGATGGGCAAGGACGCCTATGCCGACCAGTTCAAGGGTTATGACTGGCAGACCGAGGAGGATGCCTTCATGGACGGCTATCATGCCGGCAATCCCGAGGTGACCTATGATCGTCTGCGCGCCATGGGCAACAACGGAGTGCAGGAGCCGGTCGTCGGCTACGAGAATGGCGAACTTGTCGGGACCAAGCGGCTGTATGCCGACGGCACCTTCGACCGCCATGGCCGCGACGACAGGAAGGCGCTGTTCTGTGCGGCAGGCTGGCGGGGCTGGCAGGCAGCGGGCAAGGCCCGGGAAAAGGCCGCGCACAAATACTGGATCAACAACGTCCGGGCCAATATCTTCTGGCAGAACCAGTTCCTTGACCAGAAGAACGAGTTTGTTCAGGACCGTTTCCCATACCCGTTCATCGAGATGAACCCCGATGACATGGTCGCGGAAGGCCTGAACCCCGGCGATCTGGTCGAGATCATCAATGACAACGGCGTGACGCAGGGCATGGCCTATCCCATCGCCACCGCAAGGCGCGGTCAGGTCGCGATGGTCTTCGGGTCACCCGCCGGCAGCCAGGGCAATGTGGTCAACCCGGGTGTGAACGAGTTGGTGCTGCCCGATTACAAGCACTGCTGGGGCGATATCCGCAAGGTCTCGCATGCGACATCCGAGACGGCATCGATCTCCTTCAAGGCCAAGGAAGTCTCGCTCTGACCTCGGACATCGGATGCCCGTCCCCGAAAGAGGGGGCGGGCATTCTTCTCCGGGCGGAAATCCAGACCCGGCCCTGACGGTCGGCCGGCGTCCGGGGATGATCATGCCGTCGCTTCTTTCGCCGGATCGCTCAGACGACCCGAGGTCATGGCCGCCAGCAAGACCATGATCGCGGCCGTGCCCATGACAAGGGTCAAACCGCCGATCTGATAGGTCAGACCGGACAGAAGCGTGCCGATCAGGCGACCCCCGGCGTTGGCCATGTAGTAAAAGCCCACATCCATCGTGACCCGTTCAGTCTGCGAGAAAGCGAGGATCAGATAGGAATGGAGCGAGGAATTCACCGCAAAGAGCGCGCCGAAAACCAACAGGCCCAGAACCAGCGTCACGGTCAGCCAGGTCTGGGGTGTTGACGACAGGGAAACGGCCAACGTCAGCGCGGCAGGCACGGCGAACAGTGCAAAGGCCCAGTTGCGCGCTGCGCGGATCAACTCTGCCTCGGGCCGGACAGCGGCGCGCAGGATCCTTGGGGCGCTGGCCTGCACCACGCCGTAAAGCATGATCCAGACCGCCATGAAGGTGCCGATCATGAAGAAGGCCGTGCGGTTGCCTTGGTCAGTGCCGTCCGAAAGCACTGCGTAGAAGTAGATCGGGATGCCGACCACGAACCAGACGTCGCGCGCGCCGAACAGGAAAACCCGCGCCGCGGACAGCCAGTTGACATTGGCCGATTTCGAGAACACTTCGGAAAACTTGGTGCCTTTCCGGCCCCTGGGCAGGCCCGCGGGCATGAACAGCACCACGGCGACAAGGATCACCCCCAGAACAAGGGCCATTGCCAGAACGGCCCAATCGAAGCCAAGCGCCCCCAGCAGGACCGCGCCCAGCAGGAAGCCGATGCCCTTCACCGCGTTCTTTGATCCGGTCAGGACGGCCACCCAGCGAAACAGCCCCCCGTCGCCTGACGGCGCAAGCAGCTTTACCGCAGATTTCGCGGACATCTTGGCAAGATCCTTGGCGACGCCCGAGAGGCCCTGCACAGACATGACGAAGGCGACCGAGGCCGCGATGCTCCAGCCGGGATCAAGCTGGCTCAGGGCCAGCAAGGCCAATACCTGCAATCCCAGCCCGGCGTAAAGCGTCGAGGTCAGACCGAAGCGAACCGCGATCCAGCCGGCGGCCAGATTTGTGATCATCCCCGCCAATTCGTAGAGAATGAAAAGATAGGCCAGTTGCACGGGGCTGAAGCCCAATGTGTGGAAATGCAGCAGCACCAGCATCCGCAGCGCGCCATCGGTCAGCATGAAGGCCCAATAGGCCGCGGTCACCGCGATATAGGCCGAGGTTCCCTCGGGTCGTTCCCGCACGGTCTTGCTCACAGCGAGGCCCCGACCATCAGCGCCACATCGACCAGCCGGTTGGCATAGCCCCATTCATTGTCGTACCAGGCATAGACCTTCAGTTGCGTGCCATTGACCACCATCGTCGAAGGCGCGTCGATGATCGAAGAGCGCGGATCATTGGTATAATCGGTCGAGACCAGCGGGCGTGTCTCATAGCCAAGGATGCCTTTCAGCGCCCCGTTGGCAGCCGCCTCGAAAGCGGCATTGACCTCCTCTGCCGTGGTTTCACGCCGCAGTTCGAAGACGCAGTCGGTCAGCGAAGCGTTCAACAGCGGAACCCGGACGGCATGGCCGTTCAATCGCCCCTTCAGTTCGGGATAGATCAGCGTGATCGCGCTGGCCGATCCGGTCGTCGTCGGGATCAGTGAATTCAGGGCCGAGCGGGCACGCCGCAGGTCCTTGGCGGGACGGTCGACGATGGTCTGGGTGTTGGTAACGTCATGAATCGTGGTGATCGAGCCGTGCTTGATGCCGAAAGTCTCGTGGATGACCTTTACCACAGGGGCAAGGCAGTTGGTGGTGCATGAGGCCGCGGTCACGATACGATGACTGGCGGGATCATAGGTTTCGTTGTTGACGCCGTAGACAATGTTGACCGCGTTGCCGTCCTTGACCGGGGCGGACACCACGACCTTCTTCACGCCCGCTTCGAAATAGGGCGCGATCCGGGCTTCGGTCTTGAAGACGCCGGTGCAGTCGATGACCACATCGACACCATCAAGTGGCAGATCGGCAATCGCCCTGGAGCCGATGAAGGGCAGGCGCGTGCCGTCGATGGTGACGCTTTCGTCATCATGCGAAAAGGCGGCGTTCCAGCGCCCGTGCACCGTGTCGAACTCCAGCAAATGGGCATGCATTTCCGGATCACCGACCGCATCGTTGATCCAGGCGATCCTGGCCCCGCGTTCCAGAAGTGGCTTCAGGGCCAGCTTTCCCATACGGCCAAGGCCGTTCAATGCGTATGTGGTCATATTTGTCCCTCGGGGTTGGTGCGGCCGATATCGTCGACCGAATTCTGTATGGCGATGCGGTTCAACCTTTCCAGGTTGAGTGCGGTGAAAAGACCGATGCGATGTTCAAGCGCACGGTAGGCCCGGTGAAAGGCCAGCGCCTTCTGGGCATCATTCCCGGTTGCCCTGGCCGGATCGGGGATTCCCCAATGACCCGAGACGGGCTGGCCTTCCCAGGCAGGGCATTCTTCATTGGCGGCCTGATCGCACACCGTGAAGACGAAATCGAAATGCGGGGCATCAGGGCCAGAGAACTCAGAGATGTTCTTGGAACGCAGGACCGAAATGTCGTGGCCCTTGTCTTGCAGGATCTGCATGGCAAAGGGGTTGAGCCGCGACGCGGGTCGGGTTCCGGCGGAATAGGCGTTGAATCGCTCGCCCGCAGTCTTGCGCAGGATCGACTCGGCAAAGATCGACCGCGCGGAATTGCCGACGCAGATGAAGAGAACGTCATACCTGCGACCAGGCATGTGAGCGGCTGACGTGCCGGAGGGCATGCAGAGGTCGGGCCGGCCACGACAGCAATCGTTGAACAGATAGCCGAACAATCGTTGAACCGTGGTCATGTTGATCCAATACAGGATCGACGTGCCTGACCGTTGTTGTTGCACCAGGTTGTCCCGCATCAGCACGGACAGATAGCTGGACATGGTGCTTGCCTTGACACCAAGCGCGATGGCGATTTCCCCCGCGGGAACGCGGTCGGGGTAACGGCGCATCAGCAGGCGAAAGACAGCCAATCGCTGCGGATGGCCAAGGGAGGACAGCTGGTCGGGAATCTTGTTTTCCATATTTCATGAAATATTAAAATAACCCGATGCCGCCAAGTGAATATTTCATGAATGCCCGTGATGCGCCGCTGCATTGCGCAGAGCATTGCGGCAGCACATGGCCCTGTCGGGCGGCACATTCTCGTCTGGGTCAAGCCGATTGTCGCTGTTAACCTGCTGGCATGTGTGGACGATTCGTAGACCCAAACCTTCGCGGCACCGAGCTTGAGCACTCCGAGCTGAAGATCGACCCCATTGCGCGACGCTTCAACGTCAAGCCGACGCAGCCCGTCCTGACCATGGGCGCAGATGGGATCGCCGAGTATGCCCGCTGGTGGTTGATACCGTCCTGGTTCAAGGGAAACGATCCCAGGGAATGGAAGGCGACAACCTTCAACGCCCGGATCGAGGATGCCGCCAGCAAGCCCAGCTTTCGCGGCGCCTGGAAATACGGCCGATGCCTGATCCCGGCGGCGGGCTATTACGAATGGACCGGCGGCAAGGGCAACAAGCAGCCTCATTTCATCCGGTCAGCGGGCAACGAGGAGAACCTGTGGTTTGCCGGGTTGAAATCTCTCTGGCACGATCTGCTGACCTGCACGATTGTCACCCGCGCGGCAAATGACTGCGTGGCCGAGCTGCACGGCCGGATGCCAGTTGTCCTGAATGCCTCCGAGCGCGAGGCATGGCTGGCCGGAATCCCCGATCCGGATATTGGAGCAGGGGCGCGGTTGACCTATCATCCGGTTGCCCGTTTCGGCATCAAGGATGACGGCCCCGAGTTGATCGAGACCGACGAGGCCTGAAAGACCGGTCTTCTGCGCAGGGATGTGGCGCGGCCGTTCAGGAGGGCGCAGCAGGCGGATGTGGGGTTCCGGCCCAGCCATCCCGATGCGCTGTTGCAGATGCGGGGGAACAGGCGGATTGCAGACGCCACGCAGGATAGCCGCGTGACGCCGATCCGGGCCCCGGCCCGCAGGCCACCAAAGGCGATATGATCAAGCGTGCCTAGGCAAGATGGCGCTTGAACCAGTCGATGGTGCGCGACCAGGCAAGTTCGGCGGCCGCCTCGTCATAGCGCGGCGTGGAATCATTGTGGAAACCGTGATTGACGCCTTCATAGATATAGGCCTCGTAGGTTTTGCCGTTTGCATCCAGGGCTTCCTGATAGGCGGGCCAGCCCGCATTCACACGCTCGTCCAGCCCGGCATAATGTATCAGCAACGGGGCCTGTATGCGGGCCACGTCCTTGGCATCGGGTTGGCGACCATAGAAGGGCACGGCCGCACCCAGTTCGGGATAGGCCACGGCTGCGGCATTGGCGACGCCACCACCATAGCAGAAGCCGGTAATTCCGACTTTGCCCGACAGGTCGGGATGGGCCATCATGAACTCGACGGCGGCAAAGAAATCATTCATCAGCTTGGTGGGATCGACCTGCTGCTGCAGCGCGCGGCCCTCTTCGTCATTGCCGGGATAGCCCCCCATCGGCGTCAGCCCGTCGGGCGCCATGGCGATGAAACCGGCCTTCGCCACCCGCCGCGCCACATCCTGGATATAGGGGTTGAGACCGCGGTTTTCGTGCACGACAACCACCGCAGGGGCCTGTGGCGCATTCGTCGGGCGCACCAGATAGGCGCGCATCTCGCCGTGACCATTGGGCGAGGGATAGCTGATCCATTCGGCCTTGATGTCGGGATCGTTGAAACTGACCTGCTCGGCCATGGCGTAATTGGGGCTCATCATCGACAGGATCGTCGCCGCCGTCAGCCCGCCGATCGCGAATTTCCCCGCGCGGTCAAGAAATTCCCGCTTGGTGATCATGCCATGGGCGTAGAAATCGTAAAGTTCCAGCAGTTCCGGTGCGAAATCCTTCGCTGTCATCCGATCTTGCGAGTCGTCTTTCATCAGGAATCTCCACTGTTGCAGGCGAAAGCATTGGGCGAGATGTTTCGCACATTGCGCATTGGTGCCCCGGGCTACATGCCCGGGCGGTTCAATCAGCTTAGCAGATCGCTTTGCAAAGGGTGCTGGAAACTCGGGGTGCGGCGGGACACTCGCAAAAAGTTGCACGAATGGTGACAATGCCCCTTGAAGGAAAGGAAGCGCGGGCCGCGACCCGGCCTGCAATCTTGACAGGTCGGATCGACCATTTCCCTTGTCGGCCAGATCCGCCGAGGCGATGGAACCGGTCGAAAGCAGAACCCTTCAACGAGCTACTCTCTTGCAAGTGATCCCGCTCTCGGTTGGTCGCATGGCCGCCTTCAGCCGCGCCCCCGATATGGCGGAACGCCCTGGTCGGGTATCCAGACGGCTTCGGGCATGGGGCCGGTCTGCCAGAAGACGTCGATGGGAATGCCGCCGCGCGGATACCAATAGCCGCCGATGCGCAACCATTGTGGCTCAAGGAAATCGGCCAGCCGCCGCGCAATCGATATCGTGCAATCCTCGTGAAAGGCACCGTGATTGCGAAAGGATGTCAGGAAAAGCTTGAGCGATTTCGATTCGACCAGCCACGGACCGGGCACATAGTCGATCACCAGATGGGCAAAATCCGGCTGGCCGGTCATCGGGCAGAGCGAGGTGAACTCGGGCGCGGTGAAGCGCACGTTATAGGCCACATCCGCCTGCGGGTTGGGAACGCGCTCCAGTTCCGCCTCGGCGGGGCTGGCGGGGATGCGGGTTTCGCCGCCAAGTTGCCTGAGATTGCGATAGATGTCTTTGGTCATGGGTTTCTCCATCGGTCAGACGCCGCGCTTGTTGCCCCAGATCAGGACATGCAGTTGCGGCAGAATACGCGGGGCGAACCATCCATCGGTCATCGCCATTTCGGTCAGCCAGCCAAGGCGATCGGCCAGCGATTGCGGGTCGACAGCGATATCGGGGTCGACCACGGGGTTGCCGGGCTGCAGAAACAGGGCAAGATCGCTGTGCCTGGCGTGAACCTCTCGCGCCCATTGGTAATCGACCTCGTCAAAGATCACGATCTTCAACACCTGCTGACGCGCCTTGCGGCCAATGTCACGGCAGGCGTCAAAGGCGTCCCAATCCACCCGCTCACCGCTCGATGGCGGTTTCGGAGACAGCACCAGCGTATCAAGCTGGGCAAACCATTGGCGCGCGATAGAACCCTGAGTCTCGCAGGCGAAACGATAGTTTGCCGCCTTGCCCATGCTGATCAACGGGCCAAAGTCCTGTATGGCCGGGTTGCCCCCGGACAGCGAAACCGTCAGCGGCCGGTCGCGCGAAAGTTCGCGCACCTTCTTCCAGACGGTCTCGGTCGTCATCTTCGCCCAGTCATGGCGGTATTTGCTTTCTACCGCATGAAGGCTGTCGCACCAACTGCAGCGATAGTCACAGCCCCCCGCGCGGACAAAGACGGTGGGTTCCCCGATCAGCGCGCCTTCGCCTTGGATGGTGGGGCCGAAAATCTCGGCGATGCGCAGGGTCATGGCCGGTATTCCGCCCATGTCTTGGGGGTCTCGCTGACCAATACGGCGCTGGTCTCAGGCCAGCGCGCGGCGCACCAGTCAAAGAAGTGTCTCGCCAGGTTCTCGGCGGTCGAGGGGCCTTCAAGCACATCGTTCAGATGCCGGTGATCGAAATGATCATCGATATGGGTCTTGAGCGGCTTGAGGTCGTGATAATCGCGCACGAAGCCATCCGGGTTCAGCGCCTTTGCGGCCAGTTCGACCACGACGATGTAATTGTGTCCATGCAGCCGCGCGCATTGATGGTCGTCGGGCAGATGGCTCAGGCGATGGCTGGCCGAGAAATGGAACTCCTTGCGAATACGGAACATCAGCCGTTCTCCCGCGTGGTAAGCGCCGTGATCCAGTAGTCGGGATCGGCATAGGGCGTCGGGTCGCTGACCCCGGCCAGATGGAAGGCCTCGCGTCGCTCGACACAGGTGCCGCAGCGGCCGCAGTGGATTTCGCCGCCCTTGTAGCAGGACCATGTCTCGGCAAATGGCGTGCCATGCGCCGCGCCCTGGCGGACGATTTCGGCCTTGCTTTCCCTGACGAAAGGCGTGTGCAGCCGCACATCGGCATAGCCTTGCAGGGCGGCCTGCTGCATCGCCTCGAAGGCGCGGGTGAAGCCGGGGCGGCAATCGGGATAGATGAAGTGATCGCCGCCATGCACCGCCGTCGCCACGGCCTCGTCACCCTGCGCCGCCGCGATGCCAAAGCCGATCGACAGCATGATGGCATTGCGGTTGGGCACGACGGTAATGCGCATCGTTTCCTCGGCATAATGCCCATCAGGAACGTCGATTTCGTCGGTCAGGGCCGAACCCGACAGCGCCGCACCGATGCCGCGCATGTCGATCAGGTGAAAGGGCACGCCCAACCGCGCGGCCGCCGCCTGGGCGAAGCCAAGCTCCTTGCGGTGGCGCTGACCATAATCGAACGAGACAAGCCGTGTGAGTTGATGCTCATTGGCGGTAATATGCGCAAGCGACACGGAATCGAGTCCGCCCGAGCAGATGACAAGTGTTTTCATTTTTGAGGCCCTTGTTTTGATGTCCGGGTAGGCTGCGACCGGATGGCGGGCCTTATTTCAGAAACCGCGCGGATTGCAAGTGGCATCGCCCCCGCGCATGGGGGCGGATCACGGGGCGGTTCGGGCCTATTGCCCCGGCCAGCAATCCTCGTGGATCACGCTGTCAAGATCCAGCCTCTGGCGCCAGCCCCGGGCTTCCAACTCGGGCCTGGGGTAGAGTTCGTCGACATGGCCCGCGCAAAGATAGGCCACGATTTCCACATGGTCGGGAATGCCAAGCAGGTCGCGAAGGTCCTGGGGTCGAAAGATCGAAACCCAGCCAATTCCGATTCCTTCCGCGCGGGCGGCCAGCCAGAGGTTCTGGACAGCGCAGACCGTCGAATAGAGATCCATGTTGCTGTTATGGGTGCGCCCCAGAACCACCTTTCCGCCACGGGTCCGGTCGCAGGTCACACAGATGTTCAACGGCGAAGTCAGGATTCCTTCGAGCTTCAGGGACCGGTAAAGCGCCTTGCGGTCTCCTTCGAACATGTCTTCGGCTTCGGCATTGGCGCGAAGGAAGGCTGCATGGATATCGGCGCGCCGTTTCGGGTCGCGAATCAGCAGGAAATCCCATGGCTGCATGAAACCGACAGATGGCGCGGCATGCGCGGCCGCAAGAATGCGCCGAAGGGCGGCGGGATCGATCGGATCGGGCCGGAACTCGTTGCGAACGTCGCGGCGGGCGTTGATGATATCGTAAAGGGCCTGGCGTTCCCGTTCGTCAAAGGAACGGGCGGGCTGGGGAACGACCTGTTCTGCAGAAATCTCTGGGGGCATCTGAAACCTCGCATATTTCAATGCGCCGCGGGTTCCACCCCGAAGCGCGATGAACATCAGGCCGGTCTTCTGGCTTCGGATCATCTCGTCCTGGCGCCTTCCCGGGCATGGCCCAGTGGCATCTGCCAGACGATCCCCGATACAGCGGCGGGCCCGCGCCGGATTCTCACCGGCTTCCCGATTCTCCCCCGAAGGGGCACCTGACCATGCCCTTATCCCGCGACCGGCTGCGCCACGCAAACAGAGTTTCCATGCACCGGGCGGTCTCGGCACCTGAACAGATGGAAAGCCCCTGCGGCGGGCCCATGCTGGCCAGCGATCCTCCCAATCGAAGTCAATGCCATGCCTTGACTGTTTCAAGAGGATGTCGGCGAAGTCATGCTCAGGATCAATGGTTCGAATTCCGGCGCCCGCCTTTCGGCATTCATTCAGCCAGCAGCCGGCAGCCGGTTGGTCGTGTTCATGAAGGCCAGTGTATCCTTGAACGAGGTGATGCCCGCATCCGATCCCAGGCCGGTAGCCACCAGTGCCGCCGAGGCCTGCGCGAAACCGAGCGCCGTGGTCAGGTCCATCTTGTGATGAAGTGCCGTGATGAAGCCCGCGTCGAATGCGTCGCCGCAACCGGTCGTGTCGACGACCTGAATGTCAAAGGCGGGTTGGAGCAGCTTTTCCCCCTTGTGGTCGATGAAGCAGGCACCCTCGCCGCCAAGCGTGAAAACACATTGGCGCACGCCCTTGTCGATAAAGAAGGCCGCTGTGGCATCGATGCTGCTGGCGCCCGAGATCAACCGCGCTTCCTCGATGGAGGGCATGAAATAATCGATATGAGGAAAAAGGTCGGTCAGCAGGTCGATTGTTCCGTCATTGGCCCCCAACAGATCGAAGGTCACGGTCCGACCGCGTCTTTTGGCCTCGGCCAGCAGCCGCGCGCTTGGCGCTCCGTCAAGTTTCGCCAGCAACCCGGTGCCGCCAAGATGGATGATCGGCGCTGCCAGAACCGCTTCCAGCGCGTCGTCGGCCAGATCGAAATGATCGGATGCGCCGCGCTGATGCAGGGCGGGGCGGTCGCCATTGCGGCGGATGTTCAGGATCGACGCTGATGTCGGCACGCCCGTCAGTCTTTGCATCTGCTGGGTATCGACGCCATGGCGGTTCAGTGAATCCAGAACGAAATCGGCCTTTTCGTCGTCCCCCACCGCGCCGACGGCCATGCAATGCAGGCCCAGTTTCGCCAGGTCGACCACGGTGCCGCCTGCGGTGCCCGCGACGGTCAGACGGATCTGATCGATGAAATCCACCTCGCCTCCGGGCGGAATATGATCGACCGGATGCCCAAGGATATCAAGAATATACAGGCCGATGACAGAGACGTCGTGTTGCATGGGTTCCTCCGGGGATATGGTGTCAGCTGCGGTTGCGCAGGGCGAAGGCCGTGCCCGCCAACAGGATGAATGCTCCGATGATGGTGCGCTGAAGGGTGCTGGGAATACCCACGAAGACCAGCACATTGCTGACCAGCGTGATCAGCAGCACGCCAAGCAGGGTTCCGATCACGGTGCCCGAGCCACCGGTGATCCGTGCGCCCCCCAATACGACGGCTGCGATGATTTCAAGCTCCATCCCCGCAAGGTCGAAGGGGTTTGCCAGCCGGTTCGATGAGACATGCACGATGCCCGCGATCCCGGCCAGCATCCCGGCCCAGGCAAAGACGAACAGCCGGACATGAAACAGGTTGAAGCCCAGCCTTGCCGCGATGTCGGGATTGCCGCCTGCTGCAAACACGGCGCGCCCCATCAGGGTCCGCTGCAGGATGAGCCAGGTCGCAAGCGCCACGGCCAGCAGGACCAGAACCGTAGCAGGCAGGCTGGAGGTCATGCCGGTCGCGCCGTGATGCGTGATCAGCGATGCCCTGCCGAACCCGTCCAGGGCGGCAGGGATATTCATGAACAGCGCCGTGCCCACGAAGGTCAGCAGAAAGCTACGGATGATATATTGCGTGCCGATGGTCACGATCAGCGAGGGCGCGCGCAGGACATGCACCAGCAGGCCATTGCCCAGCCCCAGCACCGCGCCACCGATGGCAGCTGCGGGCAGCATCACCCAAAGAGGCATGCCGGGAAAGCTGTTCGTGGCCAGCATGGTCAGCGAATACATGACAAGGGCGGCAATGGCCGTGAAGCTGACATCAATGCCACCTGCGGCCAGAACCACCAGCACGCCCATGGCGAATATCCCCGGCACGACCGAGGCCCGCAGGATGTCGAACAGGTTGTTCATCGACAGGAAGGCCGGATTGGCGATTGCGACAACCATGATGGTCAGCAGAACCAGCGTCAGGGTGAACAGCTCGGGGCGTTTGCCAAGCAAGTCCCAGAAACGCGCCGCCAGACCGCGCTTGTTCAAAGTGGCGACATCGCTCATTTCGCGTTCTCCTGCAGGGTGGCGTCCTGATCGCTGGACATGATGCGGTAAAGATCGTCTTCGCTGACTTCCCCGGCGCTGCATTCAGCCACGACCCGGCCCTGCCGCATGACCAGAATCCGGTCGCAATTCTGCAGCAATTCCGGGTGATCGTCCGAGATGATGATGACGGCCATGCCGTTGTCCGCCAGCCGCTGGATGATGCGAAAGATGGTGTCCTTCGAGCCGACATCGACCCCGACGGTCGGGCCATGCAGGATCAGAAGCCGGGGGTTGATCGTCAACCAGCGCCCGATCAGAACGCGTTGCTGGTTGCCCCCCGACAGTGATTGCACCGGAACCGAGACATCGGGCGCAACCACCTGAAGATCGGCGATCTGCTCTTCGGCAAGCTGCTTTGCGCTGCCGCGGCTGATCATGCCCAATGCGTTGCGCAGCCTGTCCAGCACCGGCAGGGTGACATTGTCCTGAATGGATTTCTCCAGAAACAGCCCTTCCGTCAAACGGTCTTCGGGCACATAGCCGATGCCCTCGGCGATGGCGGCGGCAGGCGTCGGCAGGGCGACGGGATCTCCGTCCAGAGAGATGCGGCCCGAGGCGGCAGGCTGCACGCCGGACAGCGCCAGCGCCAGTTCGTTTCGCCCCGAGTCCAGCAGGCCGGTAATGCCAAGGATCTCGCCCTTGCGAAGCTGAAGCGAAACATCATGGAACGCCGCCGCCGACAGGTCGGACACCTCCAGCCGGACATCACCGATCCTGGGGTGATTGCGATAGCGTTCTTCCGATATCTTGCGCCCGGTCATCAATTCGCCGATCTCGGATTTGCTGGTGCTGCGCACGTCACGCTCGGCCACGATGGCGCCATCGCGCATGATGATCGCCCGCCCGCCCAGGGATTTGATCTCGTCCAGCTTGTGGGTGACGAACAGGATGCTGACATTGCGATCCAGCAGGCCGCGCACCACGCCCAGCAGGTTTTCCACCTCATGCCGTGTCAGCGAGGTTGTCGGCTCGTCCATGATCACCAGACGCGCCTCGGCGGCGATGGCGCGGGCGATGGCCACAAGCTGACGGCTGGCAAGGGGAAGCGTGTCGGTGCGCTGGTCAAGAAAGCCGCGATCTGTCGGCAGATGCACATGGGCCAGCGCCTGCGCCGCCTTGGCATGCAGCGCGGCCAGTCGCAGGGGCCGCGCAAGGCGACCGTTTGCCGCCACAAGCTGGCCCGTCAGCGCGACATTTTCGGCAACGGTCAGATTGGGCAGCAGCGACAGATCCTGATAGACGGTCTCGATCCCCGCCCTCAATGCGCCAATCGGCCCCAGATCACCCGCAAGGCTGCCCACAGGCTGTCCGTCGATCAGCATCTTGCCCTCGGTCGCGGGTTGTGCCCCGGAAATGATCTTGATCAGCGTTGACTTGCCGCAGCCGTTTTCGCCCATCAGATGGGAAATCTGGCCCGCCCGCAGTTGCAGGCTGACATCCCTGAGCGCCTGCACCCCGCCAAAGGACTTGCGGATGTTCAGAACCTCGAGAAAGGGCGCTGTGTCCTGCCCGTGGGCGGGGGGAGTCGATGGGGTGGTCATGGCAGGGTTCCTTGAACCGGGTGGTTCCTGAAAGGCGCGGGGTCTGCCCGCGCCTTCCATCAGTCAAGACGCGGATCAGAACGGATATTCGGCGTAATCGTCCTTGCCGACATCCACCCAGGCCTGACCCTGAATGATAATGCCCTTGCCCGGCCCGTCGCTGACTGTGACTTCGTTATAGCCGGGCACGCCCAGATCCATGCCATTGGTGATCTCGGTGCCGTCAAGGATCATCTTCGACACGACATTCATGACATAGCCCGCATCCTTGGGATCCCAGAAATAGATCCGGTCCACGGCGCCGGTTTCCAGATAGGGTCCGGTGTCCTTCGGCAGACCCAGTCCGAAGACGCATGTCTTGTCTTCCAGTCCGGCTTCCTCGACTGCGCGGCCGATGCCGATCACGTCGATCGCCGACGAGCCCTGAAAGCCCTTGATGTCGGGATGGGCGCGCAGGATTTCCTTGGCGCGCTCATAGGCCCGGTTGGCGTCGTTGAAGGATTCGTTCTTTTCAGCGACCAGTTCCATGCCGGGATATTTGCTGCCGGCATTTTCCGCGCCCGCTTCGACCCATTGGTTATGGGTCAGGCTGCCCAGAGATCCGACGAAGCTGGTCCATTTGCCTTCGCCGCCCATGCAATCGGCCAGCCCTTCGTTGATCTTCGTGCCGAAGGCGGCATTGTCGAAGGCTTCGATATCGGCATCGGCATTGACGATGCTGTCGCCTTCATGGGCGATGACCTTGATCCCGCGTTGCTTGGCGCGCCGCAGCACACCTTCCAGCGCCGAGGGGTCCATCGGCACCACGGCAATCGCCGAGACGCCACGGGCAACCAGATCCTCGATGATGCGCGCCTGCTGGGCGGCGTCGGCCTGGGCGGGCCCGACCTGAGCGGCCTCGATGGCCTCATTGTCGGCGTTGAACTGGTCCACGCCTTCATTCATGCGGATGAACCAGTTTTCGCCGGTGACCTTCACCACGGTGCTGATGCTTTGCGCGTCCTGTGCCATGGCGGCACCTGCGACCAATGATGCACAGAATGCTGCACTTCCAGCCAGTTGAGTAATTTTCTTCATGTGTCTTCCTCCTCCAGAAATCCGGGCAGAGATGTCTTGCGCCGGCTGCCCCTGCCCAGGGCCTGCCCGCACCGGCCGTTACCGTCGCATTCGCAACCAGGGCGAGATCTGGATGCGTGCCGATGCCAGCAGCGCCAGCAGCAACACGCCCCATGCGAGGTCGCGAAAGAAATTCGAGATGCCCATGAAATTGAACAGGCTGGACAGCATTTGCAGGGCGGTTGCCGCCAGCACGACGGACAGCACGCGCCCATGGCCGCCCTCGGGGCGCACACCAGCCAGAACCGCGATCAGGATGGCGATCAGCACGTAAGAGCTGCCATAATCCCATTTCACTGAAGAGTTGCGCGCTGCGATGATGACTCCGGCAATCGAGGCCAGAACCCCGGCGATCGTATAGGTCAGCACGATCATTTTCCGGGTCGGAATGCCGCCATAGCGCGCCGCCTTGTCATTCGAGCCCATCAGCGTCAGCTTGATCCCGAAGGGTGTCACGCGCAGCACAAAGCCAAGCAGTGCCGCGACAAGAATGAACAGCGCAAAGCACAGTGGCACGCCCAGAACCGGCAGGTTGCCCAGATTGTCCAGCGGCGGGATATAACCCAGGCCAACGGCCGAGCCGCCGGTCAGCCAGACCGCAATGCCGGTGAATACCAGCTGGCTGCCCAGAGTGGCGATCAGCGGCGTCAGCCCGGCATAGGCGATCACCAGCCCGTTCAGCAATCCGCCTGCCACGCCCACGGCGATGGCGGTGACGGCAAAGACCCAGGTGAATGCCAGCGGTGCCGCGGCGGGGTCGATCATTCGGCTGATCGCCAGATAGGCCAGGATACTGGCCAGATTGGCCAGGGCGATCCCCGACAGGTCGATCCCGCCATTGCCCGATATCATCGCCAGCGCCACGCCCAGGGCCAGAAGGCCCAGTTCCGGCACCTGCGCGGCCATGATCTGCAGGTTATAGCTGTCGACAAAATTCGCACCGGCCAGCACCGCGCCGGTTGCCAGCACGACGACATTGATCAGGGCAAGGAAAACTGCCTGTCTTTCCGTTCCGTTACGCATGTCGCGCCTTTCTTGCGGTCCTTCTGGCGGCTCGGTGGCCTGTGACGATGCCCAAAGAGGCACATTCGCCTTTCTGGAAGAGTGTTGCCTTCACGCGGTTCGGGGTCATGGCCGGGCCGTGATTGTCAGCGCCGCGCTTTGGCAGGGATGATCCAGATAGGTCACCAGTTCGTCGTCCAGATGCAGCAGCGTCAGGGACACGCCCTCCATGTCCAGCGAGGTGTAATAGGGTCCGACCAAGGTGCGGTGCAGGATGATGCCCTTGGCGCGCAGCCGCTGGCCAATACGGCGGGTCAGGATGTAGAGCTCCATCGCCGGTGTTCCGCCCAGGGAATTGACCAGCACCGCCACCTTGTCGCCGCGCGCGGGATTCATCTCTTGCAGGATGCGATCCAACAGCATGTCTGCTGCGTCATCGGCGGGCACCAGTTTGTGACGCACCATGCCCGGCTCGCCATGCACGCCCACGCCCAGTTCCATATCTTCCGGCCCCAGTTCGAAACTGGGCTGGCGGGTATCGGGCAGGCGCGCGGGTTCAAGCGCCAGCCCCATGGTATAGACGCGCGCCGCCGCGCGACGGGTAATCGCCTCGCATTCGGACAGCGAGGCACCCATATCGGCGGCGGCTCCGGCGATCTTGAAGACAAAGACATTGCCCGCAACGCCGCGCCGCGACCCGCGTGCATCGGGCGGGGACGAGGCGATGTCATCCGTGGTGACGACCGAGCGCACCTCGACCCCCTCGGCGCCGGCCATCTCGGCCGCCATGTCGAAATTCATCACATCGCCCGAGAAATTGCCGTAGATATACAGCAGGCCCGCGCCGCGATTCACGGCGCGGCTGGCGGCAAGGATCGGGCCGGGGGGCGGGGCGGCAAAGATATTGCCGATGACTGCCGCATCCGCGCAGCCCTTGCCGACATAGCCCCAGAAGCCCGGCTCATGCCCGGAACCGCCGCCGATGACGATGCCGACCTTGCCCTCGCGCGGGCCGTCCAGCGCCATGACAGCGCGTGAGGTTTCCGGCACCGGGCCAATGATCGCGCCATGCGCAGTCAGCGCCCCGGCCAGGCTTTCGTCGACCGCATCCTGGGGCGCATTGAACAGTTTCTTGGCATGGCTGCGGATCTGTGCGCTGCCCGGCGTTGCGCTGGCCAGGGCCGGACGGCGCGGGCTTTCCTGCCAGCCATCGGCCTTGAGGATGCCGCGTGCCGTGGCGGCGTCGGTGACCAGAACATTGGCAAAGCGCCCGCGCAGAACGGCAAGAATGGCCGCGATCTTGTCGATGCCCCCCGCGACGGCGATGCGCTGGGGGATGCGTCGCAGGGCTTCAAGGTCGATGCCGATGGTGCGGTCGTTCACCGGCCCGGTGACGGCGGCGCCGCGTGCCGAGACAAGGCGCCCGACGATGCTTGCCACGGCATCGGGATAGTCGCGATGGTGGTCGGCGCTGTCCAGGAAGCCGCTGGTGTGGATGGTGCTTTCGGGCCGCATCGAGGACACGCCCATCAGGATGCGGTTGGCCTCGGCCAGAACCGCGACCTGTTCCGCAAGCAGCGGCTGATTCAACAGATCCCGGCGCAACGCCGGATCCGAGACGATGGCCGGGGCCGAAATGGGCACCCAGCTTGCATGAAGTGCCTGGGCAATGCGCGAGGCGCAGGTTTCGGGCGTCCAGGGAATCCGCGCGGTGGTGGAACCGGTCGCCTGAACGACGCGCAGATCGTCCAGCCCCGGATGGCTCAGCGCATCCGCGACCGCAAGCACCGTGCGCCCCCATGTCACCGCCAGCGTGTCGCCGGGCCGCATGACGCGACGCAGGGCCTGAGCCCCGGCTGCCCCCAGTCGTTCGGTCAGGCTGCGCTCGCCGCCCTCGCTGGGAATGACAAGACAGTCCTGCAGATCAAAACGCTCTTTCAGCGCGACCGCGATAGAGACGGCGCGGAACCTGTCGGGCTCGATCTCGATATTCACCAGGCCACGGGTGCGGGCGTCGGCCAGATAGGCGTTCACCGAAGCGCGCGACAGGCCCATCTTCTTGGCGATATCGCCCTGGGTCATGCCGTCTTCATAGTAAAGCCATGCCGCCCAGAGCAGCGGGTCTTCCCCGAAGCGCATCGGCATTTCGGTCAGAACGCCGTCCTGGGCCTTGGCTGTCTCGCGGCGGGGCGTCATTTTGACCCTCTTGCAAAAAAGGCGGTCATGCCATCGCGCAGGGCAACGATGATGATCGCGGCCGAGGCCGCGCCGGGATCGACATGGCCCAATGTGCGCGGTCCAAGCCTTGCGGCGCGGCCAGCGGCGGCGACCATGGCGCGCGTGGCCTCGCGCCCTTCGATGGCGGCGGCAACCGCAGCGTCCAGACGGGCAATCGCGCCCGAGCCCTTGCTGCGCGCCTCGGCGACGGCACGGGCCGCGGGGGTCCAGACATCCAGCATGGTCTTGTCGCCCGGGCTGGCCTTGCCGCGCTGTGCGATTGCCTCCGAGAAATCACCCAGGATCTCGGTCAGATCCACCGGATCGATGGTCACCTGTCCGGCAAATCGTTGCCCGGCCTGAAGAAAGGCACTTGCGTAAAGCGGCCCTGTGGTCGCGCCGACCGCGCCCAGAAAGGCATGTGCGGCAATTGCAAACAGATCGCCCGTCGCGACGCCCCGGCTTTCGGCCTCGGCGCAGGCATGTGCAAGGGCACTGAACCCCTCGGCCATCGAGTTGCCATGATCGGCATCCCCGATGGCGCCATCCAGCGCCCCCAGCGCCAGACGTTCGGCGTCAATGCGTGCCGCCATCAGGCGGAACAGATCGGTCAGATCTGCGGCCGCAAGCGGACGCATGGGGGGAACCTTGTCAGGCAATTTGGGTTTCCAGTGCTGTAGCGAATGTCGTCAGGATCAGGCAGCAAGAGGTCGCCCCCGCATCCAGCACACCGCGCGAGCGTTCTCCCAGACGGCTTGCGCGGCCGATCCTTGCGACCAGATCCATCGTGCTGTCGCGGCCCGTTTCCGCGGCCTGTCGCATGGCGACAAGGGCAGGGCGGAACCCCATGGACTTGGCGGAATCATATGCCTCGACCGCCGGCAGCAAGGTATCCATCAATGTCTTGTCACCCGGCTGGGCCGAGCTTGTGCGGCGCACGCCTGCCAGGGCGGCATTCAGCAGTTCCGAAAAACCTTCGGCATCAATCGCCTTTCGGCCGGCGGTGGCTTCGGCCATTCCCTGGAACATGAACCCGTAGAGCGGACCCATCGAGCCGCCGATCTCGGTCATCAGGACATTCGACAGAACCGAAAGCGCCTCATCCAGCGGCAGATCCTGCCCGGCCAGACGTTCCGCGGCGCGGCCAAAGCCCTTGGCCATGTTGACACCGTGATCGCCATCGCCGATCAGCCCGTCGATTTCGGACAGATAGGCCTTGTTGGCGACAATGGCCTGCGCCAGCTGTTCCACGATGACAGCATTGCCGGCCACGGGCACCGAAGGCCCATGGATGGGGCCGGTCTTGGCAGTGACGCTGGTCGTCGCAGTCTGTTTCGCGGGCTTGCGCACAAAGCGGGTCGTGGCCTCCATGGCGGGGCTCGGGGTCTGTCCGCAGGTCAGGCCCGGAGCCTGGGCTTCCAGATCCAGCAGCTCTTTCAGCTCTTCGTCCAGCGCCATGATCGTCAGCGTCGCGCCGACCATTTCCAGCGAGGTGAAGTAATTGCCGACCAGTGCCTTGTGGACCTTGATGCCCCTTTCCGTAAGAGTGGATTCGATCTTCGCATAAAGGACATACAGTTCGTTGAGCGGTGTGGCCCCCAGTCCCGACACCAGAACCGCGACCTCGCTTCCCTGTTGCAGGTCTTGATCCCCCAGTACGATATCCAGCATGTCCAGCGCCACGGCATTGGCGGGTTTCAGCGGCTCGACGCGGGTCCCCGGTTCACCGTGATGTCCGATGCCGATCTCCATGTCGCCCGGCCCGATCAGGAAATTCGGGTGACCGACGGCAGGCAGGGTGCAGGGGCCAAGGCCGACCCCGACCGAGCGACAGGCGTCGATCGCCTTCTGGGCCGAGGCCCTGACCTCCTCCAGCGTTCCACCTTTGGCCGCACGCGCGCCGCCGATTTTCCACATGAAGATCTCGCCAGCAACGCCGCGTCGCTTGGCGCGTTCGTCGGGTCCGGCGGAGCAGACATCGTCATTGGCGACCACCGTGGCGACCTCGATGCCTTCGGCCTCCACCGTTCCCCGCGCCAGCAGGACATTCATGTTGTCCCCGGCATAGTTGCCATAAAGCACCGCCACGCCCGCGCCGCCATCGGCCGCCCGGATGGCATCGGCAAAGCTGGCCGCTGTCGGGGATGAGAACAACTCTCCCACGGCCACCGCATCGACCAGATTGCGACCGGCATAGCCGATAAAGGCCGGTTCATGGCCCGAGCCGCCCCCGGTGACGATGCCGACCCGGCCCGCCTGTCCTGCTGCTTTCGAGACAATGACGCGCGGATTGCCGGGATCGATCCGAACCAGATCGCTGTGGGCCCGTGCGAAACCGGCGACCGTTTCATCCACGATGTCGTCGGCGTCATTGAAGAATCGCTGCATTCCAGTCGCTCCGTTGTCCATGCGAAAGGCAGAGCGACCCATGGCGTAATGCGCGCCGGAACAGCCGAGCGATCTGGCGCCGGTTGTCCCTCATGACCTGTCTCCTCCCGCAAGGCGACCCGATCGGGGCCGCCTGCCTTGAACCAGAGACTGCCAGTATTTCGACGATTGTCAATCATGAAATGAATTATGTCAAAAACAGGACATTTTCCACGAAAGCTGTCGCGATAAGGCCTGGCTTCGGGCCTTGAATTCAGGTCGTCATGCGCCGGTTGTCAAAGATGCGCGATGCCGCGACATGAAACTGGGCAATGACCCTGGACATGGCGTGTCGTGTCCGGACCGGCAGCAGGGGCTTCGGGGTTGCAGCGTCCGACCGAGCGCGCCCAAGGGAAGCAAGGGGCTGTGTTTCCCGGCCGTCAGGCGGGGGCAGGGCTTCCCTGGTCCGGCTTGTTCAGCCGTCGCTCATGGGGCCGGCCCGAGAAGACACGAATGCACTTCTTGGCGGCCTGTTTGGAAATGCCATTCGGTGTCAGGACGGCATAGAGTCTGGCGTCGCTCTTGCGCCATTCAGTGCGCAGGGGAACCAGCAGCCCGCTCTCAATGTAGCGGTCGGCGAAACCGCGCCAGGCCAGCAGGATCCCCTCGCCATGTGTCGCCGCCTCCAACGCGTAGATATAGTTGTCAAAGGTCACTTCCGGACTGTCGGGCATGGCAATGCCTTCGGCAGCAAACCAATCGTTCCAGGCAGCCCACCCCGAATTCGCCTTGGTAAGAGACAGGCGGGGGATGTCCCGCCATTGGTCAGGCGACTGGCGCAGGACATGTTGCTGTGCATGAAGGAAGGACGGGGCTGCAACCGGCATGATCTCTTCGGTGATGATCGCCGCTGCTGGCTGCCTTGGACGGGATTTCCGGTATTCGAACACGATATCTGCGCCCGCATCGATCATGGCCGGGATGGCGGTATATTCGCAGGTCAGGATGCGAATATGCGTATCGCGCCCCAGCGCTGCCTTCATCGCGCCGTAGCGCGGCAAGAGCAGAAGATGGGAAACCTCATGCGTGCAGGCGATCGTCAGTTCGGTTTTGCTGGCGCGAACGCGTTCACCGGCATGGCGCAGCCGTGACAGCGCCTCGGAGACTTCGCGGGCATAGGCCTCGCCAGTCGCGGTCAGAATGATGCCGCGCCCGCTGCGCGCGGTCAGTGCCGCGCCCAGTTCCTCTTCAAGCTGATGAAGATGGCGGCTGACGGCGGCTTGCGAGGTGTTCATCGCATCCGCGGCCCGGGTCACGCTTCCCAATCTGGCGATGTTGTCGAAGGCGATCAGGGACCGAATTGATGGCAGTCTTCCAGGGGCTGAACTCATATCAGAATTGATATCAATATAATCACAAAAAGCAATGGACCCCGTGGCATCCCAGGCTGAAGATCAAACCGTTGAACGACATATGTGACGCTTGGCAGACGCGAGAAATGACAGGGGACTCCTGCTGCTTTCCGCGCAATGCACAATCGGACACGATCAGGACAAGGAGGCTGCGGTGCTGCGACAGGTTGTTGGTGACTTATATCAGATTGGCGAAAGCGTTCAGGGCGAGGACGGCTGGTACGAGGCCGTGCGGGTCTATGTCCTGCTGAACGACGGCTGTCCTCTGGTCTTCGATTCGGGGTCACATGTTCATCGCGGCCAGATCATGGCCGAACTGAAGGAACTGCTGGGGGATGCGCCAGTGGGTTACGTGTTCCTGACACATACCGAATTGCCTCACACCGGAAATATCAGCGCGATCCTGCAGGAATGGCCCGAGGCGAAACTGGTGGTTTCCAGCGCGATCCTGCCCCATTGCGAACTGCCCTGGTGGGTCAAGGAGGAACAGGTGCAATATAGCCAGGCCGGAACCGAGAGTGTCTATGCCGGACGCCGGATTTCCTTCTCGGACGGTATCCTGAAGGACCAGCCGGGCACCCATTGGATGTTCGATGCCCAGACCGGCGCATTGTTCACGGCGGATGCCTTTGGATATTTCTTCCCGCAGTCGGCCGCGACCAGTTTCGATGACGAACTTGAGGACGGCGTTCCTGCGGACTGGCTGCAGCGCTATCACCTGAATGCCTTCCGCTTTTTGCCCCTGGTCGATGGTGCCAAGGTCGTTTCGGACATCGCAAGGGTCTTTGCCAAAAGGGACGTTCAGGTCGTCGCCCCCACGCATGGAAACGCAATCCGTGGAAACGTGCCGCAATGCGTCACGCGATTCAACGAGGCAATTTTGGGTATTCGCCAATGAATGTGAAAATCTATGGCCATGGCACAAGCCGCGTCGGCGTTCGCCAGATCACACCGAAGATCTACTGGATCTGTCACTGCATCGGGGAACATGCCGCGCAGCATAATGGTGGCTTTGCGGCAGAATTCGCGCGGGTGAACCCGATGCTGGACCCGGATGCGAACGATATCATCTATAACTCGTTCCTCTTTCTGGACGAGAAGACCTTTCTGATCGACACATTGTCACCGGCCCAGCATGATACCGTGATTCAGGCCATCGACGATATTCTTGCAGGGCGAAAGCTGGATTACGTCTGGATCAGCCATACCGAACTGCCCCACGCCGGCAATATCGAGGCAATCCGGCGCGCGCATCCGGAGCTGCAGGTTCTGACGGTCGGCGGCCATGATCACTACGAGGTGCATGGCCTGGCCGATGCCAAGCAGCTGAACTATGGCGACAAGTTCGAGCTTGGCGAGCATACGCTGGAAATCATCAAACCCTTGTTCGTCGATCATGCCCTGACGCAATGGGTTTACGAACACAAGACCGGCTTCATGTGCCCCGTCGATTGGGCCTTGAACGTCCACAATCACCACCAATGTTTCCGGTTCATGGATGAAATGGAAGAGGTCGGATATTCCGCCGAACGCTTCATGCATGAGGTGGCAACAACCAATCGTGTCGTATTCTCATGGCTGCGATGGGCTGACCCCGACAAGACAGAGGCGGCCATCGACAAATTCCTGACAGATTATGACATCCGCATTTTCGCCCCAAGCCATACCAATGTCATCCGCAAGGACATCCCCAAATATATGAGCGCACTTCGCGAGGCCATGCGCATGGCGATCATCGGGAACTATGAACTGGTGTTCTAGCCGCCGTCGACAAAGGGGGATTTCGTCCTGAACGGCGCGAAATCCCCCTTTGTTCATCTGCTGCGGTGATTGCGCCGATGCAGAGAGATGAGCTTGACCATGCGATATCGGATTGATCCCTGGCACGGTTGCATCCTTGCCAAAGGCTTCGGGATAGGCTGCAGGTAAGCTGGGATCGTCCGCCAGAATTTCCTTTTGGCGGGGCGGCGAAGGCACATGAAGGCATCAAGGCTTTGCCGTCGCGAGATGCGTCAGAAGCGGGCAGGCGGTTTGATGACGCGGCCCGGGGCGACCTTGCTCCAGATGGCCCTCCGGCTCATGAGCTGGCGCAGCAACAGCAAACAATCTGGTCCATACCCCCGCAGCGTGACTCTGCTGCGGGGGTTTTCATGTGTCGGGTTGCCCCGAATTTTTTTGGAAAAAAATGGCCAATAAAGTTCAATGAATGTCTAGATCGAGCAGTTCCCTGTCCGAATTGATGCAATTCTCAAGGCCACTCTGGCGCATGAAGGGCAAGAATCCCGGCGCTGAAAATGACAGAACCTGACAGGGAGACCAAGATGACCTTCAAAAGAATGCTATCTGCCGCAGCTATCATGACCGGATTGGGGGCATCGGGGGCGATGGCGGATTGCGGCGAGGTATCCATTACCGAAATGGACTGGGCCTCATCCGCTGTGGTGACATCGGTCGCGAAGTTCCTGCTGGAAAATGGCTATGGTTGCACGGTGAAGACCGTGCCTTCTTCGACCACGCCGGCCATGGCATCAATCGCGGAAACCGGTGAGCCGGACATCCTGACCGAACTCTGGACGAATTCCTCACCGATCTACGAGGAACTGCGCGCCGAAGGAAAACTGGTCGAGCTGGGCCATGTTCTTTCCGATGGCGGGATCGAGGCCTGGTGGATTCCGGCCTATCTTGCCGAAGCCCATCCCGAGCTGAAGACGCTGGACGGCATTCTTGCCAATCCGGAACTGGTAGGCGGACGCTTTCACGATTGTCCGGCGGGCTGGGCCTGTGATGTGGTGGATCTGAACAATGCCCGTGCGGTGGATATGGCCGGTCATGGCATAGAACGGTTCCAGCATGGTTCGGGGGAAACCCTCGCCACCGCCATCGCCGCGGCCTATGCCGCCAAGGAACCATGGTTCGGCTATTACTGGGCCCCGTCCTCGGTCCTTGGAAAATACCCGATGGTGCAGGTCGAAACCGCGCCCTTTGATCCCGAGGCGCATCATTGCAATGCCGATCCCGACTGCCCGGATCCCAAGCTGTCCGCCTTTCCCGTGGCCAAGGTGGTCACGGCTGTCGCACCGGACCTGCCGGACCGCGAGCCCGAGGTGGCCGAGTTCCTCAGACATATGTCCTTTACCAATGAGCAGATGGGCGCGATTCTGGCATGGCAGGACGACAATAAAGCTTCATATGAGGATGCCGCCGTCCATTTCCTGACCACTTACCCCGAGACCTGGTCAGCCTGGCTGAGCGATGACGCCCGCAAGAAGCTGGGCGCCTTGCTGCAATAGGAAAAATCGGTTCACTCCTGCCCCGTCGCGGATTCCGGCGGGGCGCTTTCAGAATGATGGAGAGCGGCATGGGTTTCTATGACGGTATTTTTGACTCGCTTGGCTTGCGTGGGTGGTGTGACAAGAACGCAGGTGACGGCCCGATGTCGATGGACCAGCTGTTGGGCAAGCTTGGCACCGACGGTGGGGGCGCGCCGACCGAGGGGTTTCCCTTTCCGTCGCTGGACGCGCTCCACGACAGCTGTTCCCGGATCATCCAGACCCGCGATATGACCTCGGCGGTCGAAAACCTGTTTCTTTCCGTCCGGGATGAACTCAAGTCCGTTCTTGATCCGCTGACCCAGCCGCTCAGCTGGGCGCTGGACAACATGCTGAATCTGTTCACGAACACACCATGGTGGGTGCTGGTGCCGCTGCTGATCGCGCTGGCCTGGCTGGTCACGCGTTCGATTGCCGTCACGCTGACTGTCGCCACATCCTTCCTGTTCCTGGGCGTCATCGATCACCTCGACCTGGCGCTGCAGACCCTGTCGATCATCTTCGTCTGCACCGGGCTGTGCGTGCTGCTGGGGGTGCCTATCGGCATTCTGATGTCCAAGTCAAATCTGATGCAGCGCGTCGCCATTCCCATTCTGGACCTGCTGCAGACCCTGCCCAGCTTTGTCTATCTGATCCCGTTGATATTCCTGTTTTCGGTGACGGAATCAAAACTTTACGGCATCGCCATCATCCTCTACGCGATCGTGCCGGTGATCCGTCTGACCGATCTGGGCATCCGGCTTGTGGACAAGGACGTGATCGAGGCCGCGGATGCCTTTGGCATGAGCAGGACGCAAAAGCTGCTGGGCGTGGAACTGCCCCTTGCGCTGCCCAACATCATGGCAGGGATCAACCAGACGATCATGATGAGCCTGGCCATGGTGGTGATCGCCTCGCTGGTCTCGGCTCCGGGGCTGGGGGTGCTGGTTCTGCGCGGCATTCGCAATCTGGAAATCGGGGTGGGCATGGTTGCCGGTCTGGGCATCGTCTTGCTGGCGGTGGTTCTGGACCGCAGTTCCAAGGCGGCCTTGCAGCGTATCAACGTCACCCATGAAGGAAAATGAGGTCAGGATGAGCGACATACCTCCTAAAATCCGCCTGCGCGGGCTCTACAAGATCTTTGGCGCGCATCCGCGCGAGATGATGCGTCATGTCCACGATGGGGTCGGCAAGGCGGAATTGTTGAAACGCTACAAGCATGTGCTGGGCCTGGAGAATATCAATATCGACATGCAGAAGAGCGAGACGACTGTGGTCATGGGCTTGTCCGGCTCGGGCAAGTCGACTCTCATCCGGCATCTGAACCTGTTGATCGAGCCCACTGCGGGCGAGATACTGATCGACGGGCAGGATGTGACCAAGCTGTCGCGGGCGGGGTTGCGCCAGCTGCGTCAGCACTGCATGTCGATGGTGTTCCAGAACTTTGCCCTGTTGCCGCATCGAACGGTCTTGCAGAATGCGGCAATGGCCCTGCAGGTTCAGGGAGTGGGCAAGGCCGAATCCGAAGAGGCTGCCCGCAAATGGCTGGCCCGTGTCGGCCTTGCAGGATACGAGGCGCGCTATCCGGCGCAGCTTTCGGGCGGGATGCAGCAGCGGGTGGGAATCGCGCGCGCCCTGACCTCGAATTCCGATATCATGCTGATGGACGAGGCCTTCTCGGCGCTGGATCCGCTGATCCGGACCGACATGCAGAATCTGTTGCTGGAATTGCAGGACGAACTGCACAAGACCATCGTCTTCATCACCCATGACCTTGATGAGGCCGTGAAACTGGCAGATCACCTTGTGATCCTGAAAGACGGTGCCGTCGTGCAGCAGGGCGAACCGCAGGAAATCCTGCTGAACCCCGCCGACCCCTATGTCGAGGATTTCGTCAGCGACATCAATCGCGCACGGGTTCTGAAGGTGAGATCGGTGATGAAACCGATCAATGCGGCTGGAAACTTTCAGGCCGATGTGGATGCCGAGGACACTCTGGAAAAGCTCATTGCCCTGTCCGAAGGCGACACGACAAGGCTGTATCGGGTGCTGCACCATGGTGCCCCGGTCGGCGAGCTGGATATGCGGGATCTGGTCAAGGCATTGGTGCCAAGGGCTTCCTCGCTGGTCGCCGCGTGAGGCCCAGGCAAGGAGATGATGCGGCTCCATGCCTGTTCATCAGCGGCAAATCACGGACAGATTTGGCAGCGACGCGGTCAAGGCATGTCAGCATGTGAGTTCGAGGCATCGGCCTTGCTGACTTTCCACAGCCAGCGTCCCAGGAGGACGACGGCCAGCAAGGCCACCATGAAGCCGCTGGCGTTGCCAAGCATGGTGCCGAGCGTGGTGATCTGATCCGAAAAGCTGTAGCCCAGACCGATGTAGATGCCGACCCAGAAGACTTCTCCCATCGCACCCCACAGGGCGAACTTGAGCCAGTTGTAGCGGGTGATGCCGCTGACCAGATTTACATAAGGGCCGAGCGGCGCGACGAGCCAGCAAGAGAGGAATACGCTGATCGGACCTTTTCGATCCATGTAGGATTTGGCGCTGTCACGCATTTTCGCGCGCTTGGGATGAGCATCAAGCCAGCCCGAGATGCGGTCGCCAAAAGCGCGGGCCAGAAGGTAGCCCAGGTTGTCGCCCGTTATCGCGCCCAGATAGGCGGCGGCCACGGTCATGGTCGTGTCAAGATCGCCTGTCGAGGCAAAGCTGCCGCCGGCCAGCATCATCAGCGAAGATGGAATCGGGACGCAAAGGCACGAGAGGAAGGTGACCGTAAAGAGGATCACCTCGCCATAGTTCGCCAAAAGATCAAGGATTGTCTCAGTCATCGCGACTGGCCCGATATGCTGCCGTGGCCTGGGTGACACGCTGCTGCAGTTCCTCGAGTGTTACACCATGTGCGGCGGCGATATCCTCAAGCCTGCGGCGGCGTGGCGGATCGCCCGGCTCAAAGAAGAGCGCCGGACCAAGGACATCGGGCGGAATGTCATAGGATTGCGCAACATAGCGCGGCGTCATCCATGGGGCGAGCGATTGATCCTGATGGCGAGGGTCATTCCAGTAGATCGCAGCGGCAATCGCATTGAACCCGAAATATCCCGCGACGCAGAACAGGGCGAGAAACGCCAGAAGCGCCATGCGGTGATGTGCCCAGAGCGATTTGAGACGGAGTAGCATTTCCTGCAGGCCTTCTGAGCCGATGTTTCAATGATGCTATACCGCTTCTGAACTGATGAAGCATCAGCCGAATGCCGACAAATGCGTCCGGGTTGAAGAATGGCTCTCTCCATCAGCCGTCAGAATTTCGGCAATGCTGCGGTTGACGCAGCAGCAGTAGAGGCGCGAAATGTCCCGCGTCTCGGTCCTTCCTGCGTCCAGCACCGAAGGTCTTGCGCGGCTCATTCGCTCCAGGAATGGACATGCACGTCGCGGCCCGAGTGCTCCTTCATGATCTTCACGGCCAGGTCTTCCTTTTCCTTGTCGCTGACCCGCACCCACAGAAGGATACCGCCATGTTCGATCTGGTTGGCGTAATAGTCCTTGTGGTGCTGGCCAGCGCGACGCGCCAGCAGCGTTCCGATCACCAGCGCCGGAAGGCCACCGATGGCGATGGCCGCGATGGAGGCCGCAACCGTGCTTGCCGCGGTCATCATCGCGGCCATGGCGACATATGATCCCACGAAGAAGAATCCGCCCGCGATGCTGCCCTCCAGCTCGCCGATGGCTTCTTCCGAAACGAAGGCGGCGCGGGGGGCTTCAGGATCATCTTCCAGTTCCGAGGCCTGCCAGAACCTGTCGCCCAGCTTTTCCTTCAGTGCCTGCTCTGACCCAAGAAGACTGATGTCATAGCGGCTGAAGCCGACCATCCGCAGGTCGTAAAAGGCCTGCTGAAGCGCCTCGAAACTGTCGAAGACCCCGACGGCCTCGGGAAGGTTGATGACAGTCGTCCTGTGTTGCGTGTCCTCGGTGCCGGTCATGATATGGTCCGCCTTTGCAAATGTCGCCTGACGGCCATCTTATCCCCAATGCGTTGTTTCGGTGTTGACCTGCATCAAGGATGATTCCGCGCCCGACTGGGGCTGATCCCACGCACCAGGGGTCACGGCTGTAATCCAGATCCTGACGCGCTGAGGGGCAAGACATTGATGATCGGCCCAAAATGGTAGCAGGCACGGGAAAGTTGGGATAAATACAATCATGAGTTGTGTCTTGCGGCCGTATTTGTCAAAGGCATTCGGTCGCTTTCATCGGCGTCACGACGATCGGTGAAATCCCACCTGAACTTCTTCAGTATGGAAGGCTCCCATGGCGCCACGTATTTTTGACTATGCGAATGATTTCGAAACCAGCCTGTCTGGCGCAACAAGCGACACGTCCGGAACTTCTGTCGGAGCGACGGATATGCCGGGCACCGATGCCGACAATGAATATGTGTTCTACTCGGGTGGCGGTGAACGCGCACGGCTGGACCTGAATGCGAATCTTGCTGCTGATGAACGCGTCACCTCCTTCAATGTCACGATGGAACTGGACATCAACGGAACCAGCGGGGCTTTCGGCAATGGCCAGCCCGACGGGCTGTCATTCAACCTGACAGATCAGTCGGCCCTGCCGGTATCGAGCACCGGGAACTATGAAAGTGGTGCGACCGAAGGTCTGTCGGTTGTCATCCTGCCCTATACATGGGACGGACTCTCCGGCAACGAGATGCAGATCCTGTGGGATGGAGAGGTTCTGGCCTCGACCTCGCTGGGGACCGAGGGTGAGGCACAGGGCCCCGAGACATTTTCCATCGGCGTTGACAGCGCAGGCAATGTGACTGTCAGCTGGGGTGACGATCTTGCTGTCAGCGCCAGCATACCCGACGATGAATGGGCGACGGCGGATCAGAGCAACTGGGATTTCATCATTGCCGGCCGTTCGGGCGGCAATGGCGGCGAAGCCTATATCGACGGCATTGATCTGGAGGCCTCGGTGGTCTGCTTTGCCTCTGGCACGATGATCCTGACCGACAATGCGCAGCAAGCGGTCGAGACATTGCAGCCCGGTGATCTGGTCATGACCCGCGACCGTGGTGCGCAACCGATCCGCTGGATCGGCTCGGTCATGCTGGACGCCGCGACCCTGCAGGACAACCCGAACCTGCGCCCGATCCGGATCGACGCGGGTGCCCTGGGCAATGGCACACCCGCGAACGATCTGCTGGTCTCGCCCCAGCATCGTGTGCTGGTGCGGTCAAGGATCGCACAAAGAATGTTCGGCACCGACGAGGTTCTTGTCGCAGCCAGGCAGTTGCTGAAGCTGGATGGTGTCGGTGTTGCAGAGGATCTGGCCGAGGTCGAATATGTCCATTTCCTCTTTGACCGCCATGAAGTGGTGTTCTCGAACGGGGCAGAGACGGAATCGCTTTATACCGGAGCGCAGGCGATGAAATCCGTCGGGCCGGCGGCGCGCGCCGAAATCCTGTCGCTGTTTCCCGAACTGCGCGACCGCGAGCAGGCTCCGGAATCCGCCCGCAATTTTCCCTCGGGCCGCCTGGCGCGCAAGCTTGTCGCGCGGCACCGGCAGAATGGAAAACCGCTTGTCATGTGATTGAACCGGGCGCGACCCCGGTCCTGGCCGAATATGGCCAGCCGGGATCGCGCAGGTATGGTGACGTAGCGTCAGTTTCGATTTCCTCTGGTCATATGCAAAGCGCTGTGACACAAGGTCCTTGCTACGTTACCTAAGTCGATCCCTGCTTTCCCTTCCGGACCTCAGCGAACTCGATACTGGCCGACTGCGCCACGCTGTTGCACTTCCGCGAACAGGTTGAAAATTACAGGAGATCTCACGATGGCCAATGGCACCGTGAAATGGTTCAATTCTACTAAAGGCTTCGGCTTCATCGCACCCGCTTCGGGCGGAAAAGACGTGTTCGTCCATATTTCTGCCGTCGAACGCGCTGGTCTGACCGGTCTGAGCGATAACCAGGCCGTCACCTTCGATATCGAATCCGGCCGCGATGGCCGCGAGTCGGCTTCCAATCTTCAGCTCGCCTGAACGATTGATACTGACTTGGAACGGGGCGCCTTCGGGCGCCCTTTTTCGTCATGGGACAGGGCCATGACCGTTTGGGCATGGTGGTTCATGAAACGCTATGCTCCGGGATGCCGGGATTGATCTTCGGCAGCGGATTCGGATTGCAGCCAGGACGCGAATGCCTGAACCTTTTCCGGCACGGACCGCCGGGCAGGATAAAGCGCAAAATAGCCGTGCCCGGTTTCGACCACCCGCGAAAACGGCGCCATCAGCACGCCGCGTGACAGATCATCGGCGACAAGACTGAGGTCGCCCATGGTCACGCCATAGCCATTTGCGGCGGCGGTGAAGGCGAAATCCTGCGTGTCAAAGACCTGATTGGAAAAACGGCGCAGGTCATATTCGCCTTCCGCGTTCAACCACAGGGTCCAGTCGCTGTGACGGATGTTGGAATGCAGCAACACGGAATTCACCAGATTTTCCAGAAGCGGCGGCTCACCCAGCAGGGGCAGATGGCTGGGCGCGCACATGGGGGTCAGTCGCTCGGTCAGCAGGTGCACGGTCTCCATTCCCGGCCATGGTTCCGTGCCATAGGTGATCAGCACATCGATATCCCCGGTCGAAAATGACGGGCGCGCAAACCAAGCCGTGTCGATGACCACGTCAAGATCGGGCAGCGATTTCTTGAAATTCGCAAGGCGCGGAAGGAACCAGCGCCGGGCGAAGGTCGGCGGCATCCGGACGGTGATGGATTGAACCCCGCGCCGGGTGGCGTCGAAGGTCGATCGAAGGGAACTGAGCAGCCCCTCGACCACGGGAACAAGCGCCATGCCCTGTTCGGACAGGATGACCTTGCGGGTATGTCTTTCGAACAGCGTGCAACTGAGATGATCCTCAAGTTGCCGGATCTGACGGCTGATGGCGCTTTGGCTCAGGTGCAATTCGCTGGCCGCCTGCGTGAAGCTGTTGGTCTGTGACACGACATAGAAACTGTGCAGCGTCTGCAGCGAGGGCAGGCGGGTGAGGTCGAATCGAGGCTCAGGACTCTTCACAGCAGACATATCCAACCGTTACCCGGGAATGTCGCCATAATCGTCACGGGTGCAAGAGATACAAGCCGATTTCGGGCGGATCAGCCCAACAGTTCCAGCAGAGGTGCAATGTCCGCTGCGTCATCGAGTTCAAGAACGAAATCCCGCAGCGCTTCGGTTCGGTCGCGCGACATGACCCGCTGACACAGGGCCTCGAATTTCGCGATGATCCGATCATCGCCAAGCGGATTCTGCGGCGCACCCAGCGGAAAGGGCACGGTTGCATGATGTCGCACATTGCCGGTGGTGACGACCGTGATGGCCGGTTCGTCCTCATCGGCCATCTCGGCGTCGATCTGCATGTCGAAACGGGCGAGCCATTGCGCAATCCGGGGTGAGGACCATGCCGGTGTTTCCAACTGATCCAGCCCCACCGTGCCATATTCCAGCCGCGCGGCCATCGCATAGGGCAGGCTCATCTGCGCCTCTGCCCGGCTGCCAAGGCGCGTGCCCCCGCACATCCCATGCTGGAAACCGCTGATCCGCACCTCGATCCGGGCCACATCTTCGGGGCGCAGCTTTTCGCGCGACAGAATCAGATCCAGCGCGTCGATTGCGGAATGTGTTCCCCGACAGGTGGCATGTGGCTTGATCGAGCAACGGTTCAGCCGCCAGAATCCGCCCCAATCCGACACAAGTTTATCGGGTTGGCCCGCATCGCGCGTGAAGGTCGGGAAGAATCCTCCCCAGACATCCTCGAACAGGGAAACCGGGCCGGTAAATCCCGCCGCTGCCAGTTGTGCCGCCATGAGGCCGCCCTCTGCGGCGCGACCGGAATGCAGCTTCTTGTTCTGGCTGCCGTCATGGATAAAGGCCCAGGTGCCCCCGGCCGTGGACCCCGCAATCGCCAGAGCCATCGCCAGTGCGGGCTCGTCCAGCCCTTTCAGGACAGCCACCGCCGCTGCCGCGCCGAATGGTCCGCAGGTGCCGGTGGAATGCCAGCCCAGCCCGTTATGGGTTTCATAGCCTCCGCTGGCCTCCAGAACCCGGCGCGCGACCTCATAGCCGATCAGGACCGAATGCAACAGGTCCGCCCCGCTGACAGGATGCCGGACGGTGGGTGCGCTGGCCAGAACGGCAGGCAGGACAACCGCGCCCGAGTGGTCACAGCCGCCTGAATCATCCAGTTCGAAGGCATGGGCGGAAATTCCGTTCAGCAATGCTGCCGAGCGCGGATCGCTGGACATGCCCAATGCCCATATCTTGCTTGGTCCCCCCGAGATGGGGGCGAAGGCTGCCATGGCCGTGGTCGTTTCCACGGATGCGGCCCCGGCCAGCGCGACGCCAAGCGTGTCGAGCACATGCAGCTTGGCCTTGTGACGCGTCGCCGCGTCGAAATCGGAAAATCGGGTCCCGCTGACCAGATTGGCCAGCTTTGGAAGGGTGGATTGTGACATTGATTCAGCCTTCCCGCAGATAGCGCGCATAGACATTCAGCGGATGGTCCGTTTCGAGTGGCAATCCCTGCTGTCGCGTCCATGCGGCGATTTCCGAGCCGGTCGCGAACCACACGTCATCATGGGCCTGCATATGTGCAATCAGCTTGCGCATCAGTCCGATCCGGCCGGGGGTGCCGGTCCATTCAGGCCGCAACAGCAGGGACAGACAAAGCCCGTATTTCCGGCAGGCGTCAAATTCCGCCATCCAGTTCGCCAGGACTCCGTCATACGAGGGGATGCGGGCCAGCCCGGCGGGAAATGCCGGTGCGAAATTGAACTGGAAATAGGGCCGGTCTTCGGTTTCGCTGTGAAAGGGAATTTCCACCAGCCCTTCGGGATGGATATAGGGCCAGTCGTCCCCTTGCAGCGTATGCGACCATTGGAAACCTGTCTCGCGCAGCTGCGTCGCGAATCCCGGCGGCCAATGGCCATGGGACAGCCGAAAGCCCTGAACCTCTTGCCCGGAAGCATCCTGCAGTGTCGCGCGGGCGCGCGCCAGAAGCGCGGCTCTTTCAGCGATCGACATCTGGTCCAGACGTTCCGTTCCCCAGCCATGGCAGGCGATTTCATGTCCTGATTGCGCGATCCGGGTGACCTGCTCTCCTCTGGTCACGCCCAGGGTGCCCGGCAGGAACCAGGTCGCCGGCAGCGCCGCGTCCTGCAGACATGCGATCATTCTATCGACGCCCCGCGCAGCCCCATATTGCCAGACCGAATGGCTTTTTTCCCGCGCGGGCAGTTCGGGCGCGCGGGCGGTGGCGTCGATCCCGTCATCAAAACCGATGCCCAGCATCACGGCACAGCTCTTGCCCTCGGGCCAGCAAAATCTCTGCGTCATGATGGCTCCTGTCCGGCGGGATAACCGGCCTGTTGCAATGACCAGCGCGCGATCTGGTCCAGCGTCGTCAGCCAGACATCGTCATGTTTTCGGATCGTCGAGAAAAGCCCGTCCAGAATCGCCAGCCGTGCCGGTTTTGCGCTGACCTTGGGATGCAGGATGGTCGTCCAGAACAGACCCTCGGCGTGATAGCCCTCGAATTCGGCACACCAATTGGCCAGCACCGCGCGATAGTCGCTGATGCGGTCATGGCCGGTCGGGAATGCGGGATCCTCGAAATAGGCCAGCGATGTATAGTCGTCCATGTCCCAGCGCCCGGCCAGTTCGACCAGCGGGACGGCACCCTCTGGTGCGGGATGGAAATAGGGGCGGTCCTCGCCCCGCATCGAGCTGGAATAGCGGATACCGAATTCGCGCAGCAGGGACGGTGTCTGGGCGGTCCAGTCCCCCGAGGGCGTGCGAAAACCGCTTGGCACAACGCCAAGGCGCGATCTGAACACCTCGCGCGAGCGTTGCATCACCTCCAGTTGCCGCTCGGGCGTCAGGTCGCGGAAGAATTCGTGATGATGCCCGTGATAGGCAACCTCGTGACCGGCGCGCAGGATGGCCGCGCAGCTTTCGGTCCATTGTTCCACAACCCAGGTCGGGATGAAGAAGGTCGCGGGCATTTCATGACGGGCAAGCAGGTCAAGCAACCGGGGCAGGGCGCGAAACGGGCCATAGGCCCCCTCGGTGAAATAGCGCGGGTTGTGGCGCAGTGCGCCGTCAAGCATGGCATCCCCTGTAGGCCCGTCCAGATCAAAGGCCAGACCGACAGCGGACCGGTATCCGTTTGGCCATGACAGGCCGTCCCGCGAATGCGGGTGTGTTGTAGAGGACTGCATCAGGGCACCAATCGCAGGGAAAAGATGCGCCGGGACCAGCCCGGCGCAGGGCGGGCTCAGTTGACGCCGTTCACGACGGCCTTTTCAACCGCGTTATGGTCAAGGCCCCATTTGGCCAGGATCTCGGCATATTCGCCCGAGCCGATCAGTTCATCCAGCGCCCTGGCGACATCGTCGCGCAGCTCGGGGTTGTCCTTGCTGAAGGCCATGCCAAAGACGTCATTGCTCAGCAGCGGTTCGCCGACCATGACATAGGTGTCCGGTTCCACGCGCATCTGCCATGCGATGGTTTCGATGCCCTGAACAACTCCGTCATAGCGCCCCTGGCGCAAGCCCAGCCGCGCGGCGTTGGAATCTTCGGTGCCTTCAAAGGTGATCGCGGGCAAACCGGCAGTGACGCAGTTGGCTTCCGACCAAGAGGTGACATTGTCGCCAAAGGTTGTCGAACGGCTGCCGGCAATGGTCTTGCCGCAGAAATCCTTGGTGCTCTTGAAGCTGTCGGCATTTTCCTTGACCGTGAACAGCATCGGACCCGTGGTCAGGTAATCCACGAAATCAACGCTTTCCTGACGTTTCGGGTTGTCGCTCATTCCGGACATGATCATGTCGCCGCGGCCCGTAGCCAACCCGCTGAGCAGGCTTTCGAAGCTGGAGGTGACAAAGACGGTTTCCAGCCCAAGCTTTCCGGCAATCGCATTGGCCAGATCGATATCCAGCCCGTCCAGCGTGCCTTCGCTGGGGTTGACGAATTCGATGGGCGGATAGATCGGATTGGTCAGGATGCGCAGTTCACCTTCGTTCAGAAGGGTCGGATCTGCCAAGGCAGCGTTTGCCAGCGTGGTCAGCACCGCTGCCGAAGTGAGAAGTTTCTTCATGTCCATTTCAGTCCTTTTCGGGATTTGGTCTGTTCTTTACAGAACGGCGGATACAAAGGCCTTGACCCTTGGATTCTTCGGGAATTTCAGGATGTCGTCGGGGCTGCCCTCTTCGACGATACGGCCCTGATCCATGAAGACCACGCGATTGGCGACCTCGCGGCAGAAGCCGATTTCATGGGTGACCACGATCATGGTCGTGCCCATGCTGGCAAGGGTCTTCATGACACCCAGAACCTCGCCCACCAGTTCGGGATCAAGGGCCGAGGTCGGTTCGTCAAACAGCATCGCGTCGGGTTTCATGGCCAGACTTCGGGCGATGGCGACACGTTGTTGCTGACCGCCCGAAAGCTGCGCAGGATAGGCGGATGCCTTTTCCGCCAGCCCGACCGTTTCCAGCAGCGCCATGGCCTCGGCCTTGCATTCCGCCACGGGGCGGCGCTGCACGACGACCGGACCTTCGATCACATTGGCCAGCACGGTCTTGTGTGGAAACAGGTTGAAGCGCTGAAAGACCATGCCGACCGCTTGCCGCTGCACGGCGATTTCACGGTCCGACAGGTGATACAGCTTGTTGCCCTGACGGCGATAGCCCACGATCTCGCCATTGACGGTGATATAGCCGCCATCGATCGTTTCCAGCTGATTGATGCAGCGCAGGAAGGTGCTTTTGCCCGAACCCGACGGGCCGATGACCGAGACGACCTCGCCCTTCTGGATCGAGAAGTCGATGTCCTTCAGGACGTGATTGTTGCCGAAATGCTTTTGCAGCTGATGGGCCTGGATGATCGGGTTCATGCGATCGCCTCCACCTGCTCGGTCCGGCTTGCCGAGCCCCAGCCCTGAGAGAAATAGCGTTCGATATAGATCTGCACGACCGAGAAGATCGTCACCAGCACCATGTACCAGAAGGCCGCCACGATCAGCAGTTCGATCACGCGGGAATTGACGTAATAGACCTCCTGCACCTTGCGCAGGACCTCGGAATACTGGATCACACTGGCCAGCGAGGTCAGCTTGATCATGCCGATGGTTTCATTGCCGATTGGCGGCACGATGACACGCATCGCCTGTGGCAGGACAATACGCCACAAGGCGCGCAGCCGGGTCATGCCGATGGCGGCGGCGGCTTCCATCTGTCCCTTGTCGATCGACAGGATGCCCGCGCGCACCACCTCGGCCGTATAGGCGCCCTGCTGGATGCCGAGCCCCAGAAGTGCCGCCGCAAAGGGTGTCATCACGTCCACGGTGCGGACCGAAAAGGTGTCGCCAAAGCCGATGGTCGGAAAGATCAGCGCAAGGTTGAACCACAGCAACAGCTGCAGCAGGGCGGGAACCCCCCGGAACAGCCAGATGTATCCGATGGCGATCGAGCGGATGACCCAATTGTTCGACATCCGCATGATCGCGGCGCAGACGCCCAGAAAGATGCCCAGTCCCATGGCGGCAAAGGTCATGACGATGGTGCTGACCAGTCCGACCAGAATGGGGCGTGCGAACAGGTTTTCCCCAACGACCGACCATTCGATCTGTCCAAGCCAGAAGGATCGCACGATGAGCAGCACCAGAAGCACGCAGACAGCGGCCAGGATGTTCGAGCCGATCTTCTTGGGTGGAACGACCTCCAGTCGCATTGCAGAGGAAGAAGCTTGGGACATGGAGCCTCCTTTCAGTGAGCTTGAATTGACATGGGTACAGAGGGCGGGCCCGGCACAAAAATGGCAATTTCGCATGGTATTCATGCGTGTTTTGCATAAATTGCCCGGACAGCCGGTTTCGCCGCCTTCGCGCGGCGTGATGAAGGGCTCGCCCTGCCTGGGCGGGTCTACAGCCGCTTTGCTGGTTTGCGGGTCGAAAGCAGCAGGTTCGTCTCGCTGATCAGCACACCGTCAAAGCGGCGGATATGGGCGATCACCTCGTCCAGTTCCTCCAGCGTCTGGGTGCCGATCTCGGCCATCAGATCCCATTTTCCATTGGTCGAATGCACCGCCTGCACGGCGGGCAGACCCAGAAGTCTAGCGGTAATCCGGTCTGCGCCGCGGCCCTCGATCCCGATCATCATCAGACCGCGCACTGGTGCGCGCGTGACATCCGCGCGGCTCAGCACCGTGAACCCGGCGATGTCACCACGCGCGATCATGCGTTCGATCCGGGTGCGCACCGTCGCCCGCGACAGTTTCAGATGATCGGCGATATCCGAATGCGTTGCCCGGCCATCGCGTCGCAATGCGGCAAGGATTTGTTGGTCGATGTCATCCATGGGAAATTACCGATTCGGCAGAAATAATTATCAAAATGGCAAATAGCATATGAAATTTGATCATAAAACCTGCTTAATCTGCCGTCGTTTCGCGCAATCATGGGGCACTGACATAAAATAGAGCGAAACATGAATGATCGTTGCATATTGATCGGCGCCCCCGTCGAAAGCGGACAGCGCTATGCCGGATGCCTGATGGGGCCGGCGGCCTATCGCGCCGGAAAACTGCCGGAAACCCTGATCTCTCTGGGCCGTGAGGTCGAGGACCGCGGCGATGTGATCCCGGCCCCGGCACGACCTGCGCAGATAGCCAATACCGCCGTTCATTCCCTGCCCGAGACCATCGCCTGGACCGAGGCGCTTGGCAGGGCTACGGAACGGGCCATGGCTGATGGTTTTCCCATCGTGATGGGCGGCGATCATTCGCTGGCGCTCGGCTCGGTTGCCGGTGTGGCGCGATATGCGCAGGAACAGGGGCGCCCACTGTTTGTTCTGTGGCTGGACGCGCATACCGATTTCCACACGCTCGAAACCACGCAATCGGGCAATCTGCACGGAACGCCCGTGGCCTATCTGGCCGGAAAGCCGGGCTTTGATCCCCTGCCGCCCTTTCCCGCACCTGTCCCGGCCGAACAGATCTGTCTTTACGGAATCCGTTCGATCGATCCGGCGGAACATGCCGCCCTGCTGGAACATGACATTCAGATCAACGACATGCGCGTGCTTGACGAAAAGGGTATTGCCGCGCCGCTGTCGGCCTTTCTCAAGCGCGTGAAACAGGCCAATGGCCTGCTGCATGTCTCGCTGGATGTCGATTTTCTTGATCCGGCGATTGCGCCTGCGGTGGGAACCACGGTTCCCGGCGGCGCAACCTTCCGCGAGGCCCATCTGGTGATGGAACTCTTGCATGAATCCGGGCTGGTAAGCTCGCTGGATCTTGTCGAGCTGAACCCGTTTCTGGACGAGCGCGGGCGCACGACAAATCTGATGGTCGATCTGGTTGCCAGCCTTTTCGGCCGCAAGGTCTTTGACCGTCCCACACGCAGCGCAGGATAAGCCAAGATGACTCAACAACCTTCTGCACAGGCCCTAGTGCCTTTCGTCTCTGTCGAAAACATGATGCGGCTGGTCCATCAGATCGGACTTGAACGGATTTTGATCGACCTGACCGATGCCATTGAAGAGGATTTCCTGCGCTGGGACTGTTTTGACAAGACGCCCCGCGTCGCCAGCCATTCCGATATCGGCGTCATCGAACTGATGCCGACATCGGACGGGCTGCGCTATGGCTTCAAATATGTGAATGGCCACCCCAAGAACACGCGCGAAGGGCTTCAGACCGTCACCGCCTTTGGCATGCTGGCCGAGGTCGCGACCGGCTATCCGCTGCTGTTGTCGGAAATGACCCTGCTGACCGCGCTGCGCACGGCGGCAACATCGGCGATGGCGACGCGCCATCTTGCCCCCGGCGATGCCACGGTCATGGCGATGATCGGCAATGGCGCGCAATCCGAATTCCAGGCACTGGCGCTGAAGGCCGTCAATGGCATCCGCGAGGTCCGGCTTTACGATATCGACCCCGAGGCCACGCGCAAATGTGCGGCCAATCTGGCCGGCAGCGGGCTGAAGGTCGTGCCCTGTTCCAGCCCGCAAGAGGCCATCGAGGGCGCGCAGGTCATCACCACCTGCACGGCGGACAAGCAATATGCGACGATCCTGACCGACAACATGGTCGGCGCAGGTGTCCATATCAACGCCATCGGCGGCGACTGCCCCGGCAAGACCGAACTGCATCGCGACATTCTGCACCGCGCGGAAATCTTTGTCGAATATACGCCCCAGACCCGGATCGAGGGCGAAATCCAGCAGGTCGCGCCGGACCATCCGGTGACCGAACTGTGTCAGGTGATCGCGGGCAAGGCACAGGGCCGCAGGGACGCGCGCCAGATCACCCTTTTCGACGGGGTCGGCTTTGCCATCGAGGATTTCTCGGCTTTGCGCAAGATCCATGACTATGTGCAGGATGGCAAATTCTGCCAGAATCTGGACATGATCGCCGATCCCGACAATCCGCGCGATCTGTTCGGCATGCTGATGCGCAGCAAGTAGAAAGCGCATCAGAAACGAAATCGGGCAGCCCGGTCAGGGGCTGCCCGTGAATGTGACGCGATGCGCCATGTCTGAAGGCTGCGGATCAGCGGATCTCGTTGGCGCGGGCAACTTCGGAGATGGTCGGGAATGCGGAGATGGTGACGATGGCATCGGCATCCAGATCAGCGCGGCTCAACTCGACCGAGGTCAGAACGGCCTTGGCGCGAAGCTGAACCGTCTTGTCGGCAACGACGGTCATGATGCCGTCGGGGCGCTCGTTCTTGGCGTTGGTGGCGGCGCCGGCAATGCCAGCGGTCAGGGTCAGGGCGGTCAGTGCGGTGATGATCAGGGTTTTCATGATAGGCTCTCCGGTATGTTCAGGTTGTGGGCGTCTTGCCCGTTATTGCGTCTCTGCAAGGCGATACGGCGCGCGCCCATCCTTTGTTACAGCCCGAAGACAAGTTTTCTTTTTGCCCCGATATATCCGTTTTCTTTGGGGAGTGATTCCGATCCGCTGCGGGTGGTCAAGGCCGCGGAATGAAAGTCCCGTGCCGCGCACCCTCGGCCTCGGCACGGGCGATATGGGCCATGACATGGCTGCATTGCGCCGCACTGACCAACGGCCCCATCTCGGTCGCCGGGTCCAGCGGATCGCCGATGGTGATGGCGGCCACCGCGCGTCCGGTCGCGGCGGGCTGGCAGGATTCGGGGGTCATCCATGCGGTCCTTCGATTGATCGGCTGTCAGATGCTGATGAACAGGTCCTCGCCCTCGACGCTGACATCGAAAGCGCGGGTCTTGACCTTGGGATCGACCAGGAATTCGCCGGTGCGGATGTCGAATTCCCATCCATGCCATGCGCAGCGGACGATTTCCCCGGCACGGTCATAGACGAACTCTGTCTGGTCGGTCTGTTTCGTGGTTCCGCAGACCGGGCCCTCGCATAATGCGGCACCCTTGTGCGGACAGATGTTGAGCAACGCATAAAAGCCGTCATCCAGCCGGAACACCCCGATGGGCATGTTCGAGACCGTCAGGATCTTGGCCTTGCCATCCTCGACCTCGGTCGCCTTGCAGAGAAAATGCTTGCTTGCCATGGCTGATCTTCCTTTCGACTATTCTGCGGCCTGAACGGCGGGGCGCGGCAGGCGGGTATAGGTTTCCAATGCGTTCAGACCGAAGATGCGTTCGCGCCATGCGGGCGGGACATGCAGCTTGTTCACATCGTCATAGTCCCAATGCGGATAGTCCGAGGCAAACATCAGCGTGTGCTCGCCATCCATGGCCTCAAGTGTCGCCCAGAGATGCTGGATGTTTGCGGGCTGCTCCAGCGGTTGCGTGGACAGGCGGATATGGTCCTTGAAATATTCCGAAGGCAGGCGTTTCAGCCAGGGGGTCTCCTTGCGCAGCGCCTTGTAGTTCGCGTCCAGCCGCCACAGCACCGAAGGCACCCAGGCAATGCCGCATTCGATGATCACGACCTTCAGCGAGGGCCATTTCTCGAAGACGCCATTGGCAATCAGGCTGGCCATATGGGTCATCGCCGATTGCGGCAGCAGCGCATGGGTTTCCCAGAAAAAGGTCGTCGGGCCCGCGCCGATGGGATTTGAATTGACGCCGCCCTGACCGCCCAGATGCATGGCAAAGGGCAGGCCCATTTCCGCGCAGGCCTCGTAGATGGGGAAATAGAAGGGATCGCCATAGGGGCGCGAGGCCCCGTGGCTGACCAGAACCTGCACGACACGGGGATGGCTGCCCAGGCGGCGGATTTCGGCAGCGGCCAGTTGCGGATCCTGCGGCGCCACGACGATCGATCCCCAGAACCGGTAATCCTTGGGCAGCCAATAGTCAATCATGTAGTCATTATAGGCCCGGCACAGCGCGTCTGCGTAATAGCCATTAGCCAGGGTCGAGGCCTCGATCGGCTCATCCCCGGTCAGGATCGCCGCGCCGATCTTGTATTTGTCCAGATGCTTGGCCTTCATGATCAGGTAGTTGTCGTCTTCCTCGACCGGATTGATGTCGTGGCGCGCAAATCCCTCGGGGTGGAACCAGGGACGGTGGCCATGGGGAAAGGCGCCGCGCGGGCCGGTTCGTTCCCCGCGCATGAACATGTCCTTGAACAGCCCCTCGGGCATATATGGTTCCAGCACAGTTGCGCTGCACCAGTAGTTGTGGCAGTCACAGTCGACAATGAACATGATCGGTTCCTTCTCCGGGTCTTGATGCGTGATATCGGGGCAAGACTAGGGCTATGGATCATGCGATTAAACGCTGTTGAAACGCACTCTTTAATCGGGAATGGCGATTGAATGGACCGGGACCTGCTGCTGACCTATCTGGATGTTCTGGAGACCCGGAACTTCAACCGCAGCGCGGACCGGATGAATGTCACGCAATCCACGGTCAGCGCCCGTATCCGTCAGCTGGAGAACAATCTGGGCGCGCGGCTGTTCGAACGGGGCCGTGGCGGGGCCGAACCGACCGCCGCCGGCCGCCATTTCGAGACCCATTGCAGGTCGCTGCTGGCCGCATGGAGCCTGGCCCGGCGCGAGATGTCGGCCGGCGGCACGCCCAACAGCCGCAAGCTGCGCGTTTCGGTCCAGTTCACGTTGTCGCGCAGCATCCTGCTGCCGTGGATGCTGCGGATGCGCGAGATGTATCCGAAGCTGGACCTTTATCTCGAGGCGAATTTCTCGCAACAGATCCAGCGTGATGTCCTGTCGGGGGAAACGGATGCCGGCATTGTCTTTGCGCCGCAGCTGTTCCCCGATGTCCAGGTCCGCGAGTTGGGCAGAACGGATTTCGTTCTGGCCTCGACCGATGCGGATACATTGGCACAGATGGACTGGAACCGTTATGTCCGGGTTGCCTATACCTCTTATTTCGAGCGTCAGCACGATGATCTGCTGCCCGCGTCAAGCGGTGTCATCACCGCCGTCGGCAGTGACAACCTGGCGATCCAGGTGCTGAAGGCGCAGGGCGGCAGCGCCTATCTGCCGCGTCTGGCTGTGAACGCCCTGACACAGGAAATGCCGGCGCTGCATGTGGTGCCGGATGCGCCGGTGATCGCGCTGCCGGTCTATTCGATCTGCCATGTCCGCAAGAAATCCGATCCGCTGATCACCAGCGCAGTGACGGTGTTCCGCGACCTGTTGGCCGATGCTTCAATCGACAAATTCGATTAAACACGCAGAGCTGCGCCGTTATTCCCGTCCGTTCTTCGTCATAGCCTGACGAAAAATGGAAATCGCGACATGTATCTGGCCAGCCAATCCCCCTTCTCGCTGTCGAAAGCGAACACGCAGCCCTGCTATTCCGGCGGGCCGACGACCTTGATCTGCAAGGCGGTGATAGACGAAACCCATGACAGCAAGACCTTTGTCTTCGAGGACGAAAAGAACCGCAGCTTCGATTTCAAGCCCGGTCAATATGTGACCTTCCGCTTTCAGATCGGTGACCAGACCCATGTCAGGGCCTATTCCATTTCCTCGACGCCGACCCGGCCACATAACATTCAGGTCACGATCAAACGCTGTCCCGACGGGCTGGTGTCGAACCATCTCAATGACAATCTGAAGCCCGGCGACCGGGTCGAGGTCGCGGATATTTCGGGCGGTTTCAACTGGCTGGACATTCCCTGCGACCGACCGCTGTTCCTGTCTGGCGGGTCCGGGATCACGCCGGTCATGTCCATGCTGCAATATATCACCGACATGACGCTGCCGACCGAGGCCGTCTTCCTGCATTTCGCGCGCTCACCCAAGGATATCATCTTCCGCGATCAGCTTGAATTCCTGGCCAAGCGTTTTGCCAATGTGACGGTGCATCTGATCGTCGAGACCGGCAATGATGACGGTTTTGACGGCGAGACCGGGCGCATCTCGGCCGATCTGATCCGCCGCCTGGTGCCGGATCATGCCTCGCGAGAGCTTTTCGTCTGTGGTCCCGAAGGTTTCATGGCCGCGGCCCGCGCCGTTGCCGCCGATGTCACATTTGCCGCCCTGCATGAGGAAAGCTTTGGCGAAAGGATCACGCTGGAGGAATCCGGCAGCACCGGTGGCGAGGTGTTCTTTTCGCTCAGCGGCGTCAATGGTCATTGCGGCGAGGGCGAGACCCTGCTGCAGGCGGCGCTGAACTCCGGGATCTGGATCGAATCCTCGTGCCAGCAAGGAGTCTGCGGCAGTTGCAAGGTGCTGATGACTCAGGGAGAGGTCGAAACCCGCAACATGGGCGGGCTGCAACCTGACGAGGTCGAACAGGGCTATGTCCTGACCTGCTGCAGCTGGCCCAAGGGTGCGGTGGCGCTGGACGCCTGACCCGATGGCCCCGCGCGGCCCTTTGCCGACATTGGAACGAAACAGGGCCCGCCTGCCGAAAGCGGGGCCATGACGAACCGGAATACACCAATGGAACCAGCCAACAGGGAGAACAGGGATGTCATCAGCCAGACGGGATATCAGCCCGCCATTGACCGAGTTGCCCATCAGGACGGCCGATCGCGGCTTTTATGACGGTTTCAGCCCCGATGTGACCGTCACCGCCAAGATACTTGTCGGCGCGCTGATCATCTGGGCCATCGCATTCCCGGAACATGCCGGAACCATGCTGAATGCGATCAAGGAGGTGATCCTGACCAATTTCGCGGCCTGGTATATCTATATCATGACCTTCTTCGTGATCTTCTGCATCGGACTGGCGATCCTGCCGGCATCGGGCAGGCTGAAGATCGGGCGCGACGAGGACGAGCCGGAATTCTCGCGCTTTTCATGGTTCTCGATGATGTTTGGCGCCGGAATCGGCGTGGGCATGTTGACCTGGGCCGTGGCCGAGCCGGTCTATCATTTCAACAACAATCCCGAAGTCATTCAGAATCTGGCCAACTCGGGCGGGCGAGACAACCTGCTCAATGCCTTCAAGTGGTCCTATGTGGACTGGGGGTTTTCGGCATGGGCAACCTATGCCGTTGCGGGGCTGGGCATCGGATTCTTTGCCTATCGCCGCGGGCTGCCGCTGACGGTCAGATCCGCGCTGACCCCCTTGTTCGGCAGTCGCCTGTCGGGATGGCCGGGACATGCGATCAATGTCTTCGCGGTGATCGCCACCGTTCTTGGCGTGGCGCAGACCATCGGGCTTGGCGTTGAACAATTCGTGGCGGGCATGTCGCGGATCGGCATGGGTGACTGGTTGCTGAACAGCGGGGGCACGGCCTCGGTCGCGGGTGTGGTTCTGGGTCTGGTCATCATCATGACGGCCTCGACCATGTCGGCGCTGTCGGGCGTGGGGCGCGGGATCAAATGGCTGTCCAACCTGAACATGGCATTGTCCATCGTCTTGCTGAGCTTCTTTCTGGTCTTCGGCTCGACCGCCATGGGGCTGCATGCGCTGTTTCTTGGCATGTGGGACTACGTTCGCGCACTGCCCGAGATGCTGTTCACGGTCTATCGGGCCGATGGGGCGGGCGGCGTGGCGGATCAACTGACCAAATGGCAGGATGCATGGCCGGTATTCTACTGGGCATGGTGGATCTCATTTGCGCCTTTTGTGGGCCTGTTTCTGGCGCGCATCTCGCGCGGGCGCACGATCCGCGAGTTCATGCTGGGCGCGGTGCTGGTGCCGGCGCTGATGTGCTTTGTCTGGTTTGCCTTCGCCGGTGGCACAGCCATCGACCTGGAATTGAATGGCGGCGCGGCGGGGCTGATCTTCGGGGCCTCGGATGGTGACAAGATCTTTGCCATCACGAATTTCCTGCTGGGCGATGTCATGGGCTGGCTGATGGCGGTGCTGATCGTCGTGCTGCTGATGACCTTTCTTGTGACCACGGCGGATTCGGCCGTGCTGATCGTGAACACCATCAATGCCGCCGGGAACGAAGGCCCCAAGGCGCGCAGGCATATCCTGTTCTGGGGCGTGGCACTGGGGCTGGTGGTCGGCGCGCTGCTGCTTGTCGGCGGCTTGCAGGCGATCCAGACCGCCATCGTCATTGGCGCGCTGCCGTTCTCGGTGGTCATGGTCCTGATCTGCGCGGCTTTGGTCAAGGCGATCCTGCGCGACAGCCTTCGCGCCTCGCGCGGGTTGCCCACGACCTATGCCGACAACGACGGTGCCGCCTTGTCCGCCACGTTGCCAGAGTGACGGCGGCGCGCGGATTCCGGCGGAATCCTCTGGGGGCGACAAGCCTGCTGGACAGTTGACGCCCCGGAGCGCGGGCAGGCTGCGGCCTGCCCCAGATTCCTTACCGCGTCACCAGGCGGCTCCGGTTTGACTGGGGCCGTTTCGACACCTCCTTCCGACCCCGGGGTGCAAACTGGTGACAAGGGGGGATCCAAATCGCGCCTTGCGGCGTTGATGTCGCAATGGGTGACATGCGGAACCTGACAGGGCGGGCAATCATGCATGCTTCGAGGTGGCGGCATGCATGGCGTAAAGAGGTAAGGGTTGGGCGAGGCAGGCAGGACGCGAATAGCGGTAATTGGCAGCGGGATTTCAGGGCTGGGCACGGCCTGGCTACTGGACCCGCATCACGACATCACCTTGTTCGAGGCAGAAGCGCGCGCGGGCGGCCATGCCCGGACCGTTCACGCCGAGGGCGTCGATGTCGATACGGGGTTCATTGTCTGCAACCGGCGCACCTATCCCCTGTTCATTCCCATGCTGGAAAGGCTGGGGATTGCCCTGGAAGCCAGCGACATGTCCTTTTCCGCCAGCTTTGACGGCGGACGCTATGAATACGGGACGTTTTCCGCCCGCGCGATGTTCGCCCAGCCCCTGTGCCTGATGGATGCCGGGCATTGGCGGTTGATCCGCGATATTCTCAGGTTCTTTCGCCATGCAAACAACCACGCGGGCCATGAAGGCAGCATCGGAGAACTGATCGGGACCCTTGGTCTGGGCGATGAATTCCGCGACCGTTTCCTGCTGCCGATCTCGGGGGCGATCTGGTCTTCGCCGACGGCGGACATGATGCAGTTTCCGGCGGGAACCTTTGTGCGCTTCTTTCACAATCACGGCCTGCTGTCAGTGGGCGGGCAGCCGCAATGGCTGACCGTGAAAGGCGGATCACGGCGATATGTCGATGCGATCCTTGCCGGGTTGCGCGGCGGGCTGCGCCTGTCCAGTCCGGTGCGTTCCGTGCGTCGTCAGGCCGATGGGGTCATCCTGTCCACCGCGCAGGGAGAAGAGCGTTTCGACAGGGTCGTCTTCGCGACCCATGCCCCGCAGGCTCTGGCGGCGCTGGAACAGGCCGATCCCGATGAGGTGGCGATCCTTGGCGCCATGCGGACACAGGCCAATCGCGTGGTGCTGCATTCCGATCCGCAGCTGATGCCCCGGCGGCGCTCGGCCTGGGCGTCGTGGAACTATGTGACAAAAGGCGGGATTCCCTCGACGGACCGCCCGATCAGCCTGTCCTACTGGATGAACCGCCTGCAAAATCTGACCACGCCGCGCCCGCTGATCGTGACCCTGAACCCGGAAACTGAACCCCGCCACATTCACGACGAGGCCAGCTTTGCCCATCCGCAATTCGATGCCGCCGCCATCAGCGCTCAGGGGCGGCTTCACGAAATCCAGGGCAGGGGCGGGGTCTTTTACGCCGGTGCATGGACGCGCCATGGGTTTCACGAAGACGGCCTGTTGTCGGCCCTGCGCGTGGCGCAGGCCATGGGCGTGCAATGGCCCCTGGGGCCGGATCCGACCGTTGCGCCCCGTCAGGAGGCCTCATGAAGGTGGATCTCTGGAGCGGGGCACTGATCGATACGGCGATCTGGCATGCCCGCAGCGGCGACATCGCGCGAGAGTTTCGCTATCGTGCCGTCCATGTCGCCCTGCCGCTTGCGGCGCTGGAGGCGGGAAAGCTGCCGCTGCGTCTTGATCGGCCGGGGCTTTGGCGGCTGCGACGCTCCGATTACGGTTGGCGCGACGGCAGGTTGCCCAGCAATTTCATCGCGGACCAGCTGAGATCGGCCGGGCTGGAGCATTGCGCAATCACGCTGGTCACCATGCCGCGCGGCCTGTTGCATGGATTCAATCCGGTCAGTTTCTGGCTGGCCCGCGACGATGCCGGGCTGCGCGCGGTGCTGGCCGAGGTCTCCAATACGTTTGGCGAGCGTCATTGCTATCTGTGCCATCATGCCGACGGTCGGATCATCGTGCCGACGGACCGCATGGTGGCGCAAAAACTGTTCCATGTGTCTCCCTTTCTGCCGCGAGATGGACACTATCTGTTTCGCTTCGATGCCGGACCGGGGCGGTTCGGGGCCTGGATCGACTGGATCGGGGAGAATGGCGAAACCGGGCTGCAAACCTCGATGACGGGTCGGGCAAGGGCGTTGACGGGGCCGGCGCTGTGGCGGGCCGCATTGCGCAGACCCGTTCAGTCGCTGGTCGCCAGCGGCCTGATCCATTGGCAGGCCCTGAAGCTGGCCCTGCGTGGTGCCCGCTATCGCAGCAAGCCGGAACAACTGGACAGGACCCGGTCCCAAACCCGGGATGAAGGCGAGCGTGATGCCTGATCGGCGTTTCAGCCCCGCTGCCTGCGCCCCTCCGCGCCCATGCGGTCATATCTGGGCCATATCCGCGACGGTTCGGCGGCGATGCAGGTTGTCGGATGGCTGATCGCGATCCCGGCCTGGGCGATCTGGGCGCCTATGGCCTGTTGGCCCTGCCATTGGCCTTTGGCGGGTTGCCGCTTTACATCCACGCTCCGGATTTCATGGCAACCGAACGGGGCGTTCCTCTGGCTGCGCTTGGGCTGGCGCTGTTCTGGCTGCGCCTGCTTGACGCGGCGCTTGATCCGCTTGCGGGTTGGGCAGGGGACAGATGGCCCCATGCACGGGCACAATTCATCACCCTCGGCGCGGTTCTTCTGGCGCTGGGAGTCCTGGCCATCTTCGCGCCCGTTGCGGTTCCTGTATTGCAGTGGTTCGTGCTGAGCATGGTGATCGCAAGCCTCGGGCACAGCCTGATCTCGGTCAATCTGTTGACGATTGGCGGGCTGTGGCGACAGGACAAGCACCAGAAGTCCCGCATCAGCGCCGCGCGCGAGCTGTTCGGCCTGATCGGCTTGATCCTTGCGGTTGTCTTGCCCTCGGCACTTGCGCCGGTGATGGGGCGGGGGGCGGCGCTTTTGCTGCTGGCGCTTGTCCTGGCCGTCGTGCTGCTGCTGGCATTGCCGGTCTTCCGCCGCTGGCTGGCCGTGACAAGGTTGCAAATGGTGGGCGCGCCGGAGGTCAGCCCGCGATGGCGCGGGCTGTTGCCATTCTACCTGATCGCGCTGTTGGTGCTGCTGTCGGCGGGTTTTCCGGCGGTGCTGATCCTGATGCTGGTGCGCGACATGCTGGGGGTCGAAGGCCTGACGGGGGCATTCCTTCTGGCCTATTTTGCCGCGGCCCTGCCCGGAGCCTTTGTTGCCGGACGCTTGGCGGGGCGCTTTGCCCCGGTGCATGTCTGGTCTGCAGCCTTGCTTCTGTCGCTGGTCTGTTTCGCCTTTGCATTGCGGCTGCAACCGGGTGACTCTCGGGCCTTTCTTGCGATCTGCATGACCACCGGCTTTTGTTTCGGGGCGGATCTGGTGCTGCCCCCGGTCATTCTGTCGGACCGGATCGACAAGACCCGGACGGCCGAGGCCGCCACGCGCGCCTATGCGGCACTTGGATTTCTGACCAAGGCGGCGCTGGCGCTGGCGGGCGTGGTGGCGCTGCCCTTGCTGCAAATGGCGGGGTTTGCACCGGGCGGGCAGAATGGTCCCGCCGCGCTGCAGGCGCTGCTTTACCTCTATGCGGGTCTGCCGCTTGTTCTGCGGAGCGGTGCTCTGGGCCTGCTGATCCATTGCCATCGAAGGGGCACGATATGAATGAGAGAATCTGGATCATGGGCGCATCCGAAGGGATCGGCGCTGCCCTGGCCCGGGCATGGGCGCAGCGCGGTGCAAGACTGATCCTGTCGGCGCGCTCGGGGGACAGGCTGACCGAACTGGCGCGGCAGATCGACGGGGCCGAGGTCGAGGTCTGTGATGTCGCGGACGCCGACAGCCTTGGACGGGCGGCCAAACGTATCGGCGCAAGAGGCGTGCTTGACCGCGCGGTGACGCTGGCGGCGCTCTATGATCCCGGCAAGGTGATGGGTATCGATCCCGTTCGCGCCGCCCGGATCGTGACGGTGAACCTGACGGGCAGTTTCAATTTCGCGCGTGCCGCCTGCCCGCTGTTGCGTCCGGGCGGGCAACTGGCGCTGACCGGATCTGTTGCCGGCTATATCGGGCTGCCACAGGGACAGATCTATTCGGCGACCAAGGCGGGCGTGACCAATCTTGCACAATCCATGCGCGCCGAACTGTCACCGCAGGTCGATGTCCGGCTGATCAGCCCCGGCTTTGTCGATACGCGCCTGACCAAGCGCAATGATTTCGACATGCCGGCCCTGATGCAGCCGGAAGACGCCGCCGCGGCCATCATTCGTGGGCTCGATCGCAACGGGTTCGAGGTGCATTTCCCCCGCCGCCTGACGCTGCCGCTGAAGCTGCTTGCCGCGCTGCCCTATGCGCTGTCACTGCGGCTGACGAAACGCCTCGTGACCTAGCGCGCCAGCCTGTCGCACCAGGCTACCACGGAATTTCCTTGCCCTTCCAGTCGCGGAAGCTGCCGCTGTCTTGCGGGCTCAGCCCCTCGATCACGCCCAGCAATGCCCCGGCCGCGCGTTCGGGCGTGATGGTCGGGTAGCGGTCGGCATAGTCGCGGGTCAATGCGGTCTGCACGGTCCCCGGATGCAGCGCCACGACGATATGTTGCTTCTGTTTCCTGGCGATCTCGATGGCCGCAGTCTTCACGATCTGGTTCTGCGCCGCCTTGGCCGCGCGATAGCTGATCCAGCCCCCCAGCCGGTTGTCGGTGATCGAACCGATCCGCGCCGAAAGCGAGGCAAAGACCGCGCGGCTGTCGGGCCGCATCAAGGGGCTGAAATGACGCAGGAGCAGCGCAACCCCGATCGCGTTCAATGCGAATTGCGCCGCCATGGCCTTGGCGTCGATCTGGGCAATGGATTTCTCGGGCGGATGCCCGTCAATCACCAGACCGCCGGTTGCATTGAAAATCAGGTCAAAGCGCTGCCCCCGCAGCGCCTCCGCTGCATCCGCGATACTGTTCTGGTCACCAAGCTCCAGGCCGTCGGCACGCGACAATCCCGTCACCTCATGCCCTGCATCCTGCAGATGGCGCAACAGGGCCGCGCCGATCCCGCCTGTATGCCCAAGGATCAGCGTCTTCATGTCAGCCAGCGCGTGACCGAAACGCCAGCCCATGCCGAAAATCCGGTCAGGAACCCGCCCCACAGGCCGTCGGTCACCACCTGCTGCAACGACCAGTCGCGCAACGTGGCGTAATTGGTGAATTCATAGGTGCCGTAACACATCAGGCCGATCAGCGCACCCTCGATCAGCGCCTTCGCGGGGCGTGCTTCGGCAAGGGCCGGCACAGAAACGAAATACAGCACCCCGCCGATGTAGGCGGCATAGAAACCCGCTGCGGGCAGCAGACGAAAGGGCTCGGCCAGCAGATCGCCGACATGGCGTTCAAAGACCGGGCGGATGATCTGGGAAATGCCGATGATGTCGATCAGCAGAAATATCACCAGAGTGCTGGCATAAAGAATCGCGATTTGCATGTTTTCCTCGTCCGGTGACCACAGCTCTACGCGCGACCCGGGCAATGGTTGCAATCATGGCTGAAATATATGCCGTGCAAAGGCGGGGACAGCCGCCGGGGCATGATCAGTGCTTGCACGGGAAATCACGACATGTTCATGAAAACCTTCGAAACAGAACAGGGACATGCATCATGAATCCATCCGAGCCGATAACACCGGACATGGGGCGGTCAGAGGCACTGATCGAGGAATCGATCCTGCCGACCAGCCTGAACCAGAGACCGATCGGCATGCTGGGCTATGCCTGGATCTGGGTCGGCATTGCCGTCATCATCGCGACCTATTCTCTTGGCGCGGGCGGCGTCGCGGGTGGCATCCCCCTTGCCAAGGTCATTGCCGTCATCGCCATGGCCAATCTGGTGATCGGCGCATTCATGCTGCTGACTGCCGATATCGGGACCGAGCATGGGCTGTCCTTCGCCGTCTACCTGCGCGCCCCTTTCGGCGTGCGTGGCACCCATCTGCCCGCATTGTCGCGCGGGGTTGTGGCGGCGATGTGGTTCGGAATCCAGACCTATCTGGGCGCGCTGGCCCTGAACGGGATCGGCCAGTATTTTCTTGGCTTCGAGTCGTGGATCCTCTGGTATGTGGTTTTCGCAGCCCTTCAGGTTGCCAATACCGCCATGGGAATCAAATCCGTCGAACGGCTTGCGACCTTGGCCGCACCGGCAATCATCGCCATCTCGGTCTGGATGTATTTCACCCTTGAAGGCGTCGCGCAGACCGAGGGCATCAACATCTGGACATGGCAGGGCGTCGATCAGATGAGCATCGCCGTATTGTTCGTGTCGAACATGGCCTTCTGGTCCACGCTGGCCATCGACATTCCCAACCTGACCCGTTTTCTTCAGGTCGAACCCGGAACCCGCAGCTTCATGCGCCGCAACCGCAATGTCTTTCTGGCGCAGCTGGTGGCACTGCCTGTCACGCAGGGGTTGATCGCCGGGATCGGCGCCGTCAGCTTCATCGCCACCGGCAACTGGAACCCGGTCGAGGTCATTCAGGGCCAGGGGCAGGGCGTCTCTCTGGTCTTGCTGCTGGCCCTGGTCGTTCTGGCCCAATGGTCAACCAACAATTCGGCGAACCTGATCCCCTCGGCGCTGACCTTCATCAACTTCGCGCCCCGGGTCATCAACTACAAGATGGCGGTGGTGATCGCCGGGATCGTCGGCACCCTGTGCATGCCCTGGATGCTGCTGGACAATCTCTTCGTGTTCCTGGGCTATTGCGGTGCGTTCCTCTCGGCCATCGGCGGGATCATGATCGGCGATTACTACCTGTTGCGCCGCCGATGCCTGAATGTGCCCGCGCTCTATCAGGTGGACGGTCAGTTCAGCTATGCCAACGGGTTCAATCCGGCAGGGGTGATCGCATGGCTCGTCGCCGGGGCACTGGCGGCATGGTATGCGCAATATGCCATCCTGATCGGCTTTCCGCTGGGGTTGATGCTCTATGTCCTGTTGATGAAGATCTGGGTTCTGCCGCGCCACCCGCAGCCGGAAATCGATACCCCCGGGGATGACGCCTATCTGGCGACCTCGGTCGGGGTCAGCTGGGCCTATCGCCATGACGGCGGTTTCACGCGCGTCGATGCGGGGCATCTCGATCAGGCCCGCAAGGGGCGCGAGGACATCTGACCGCCATAGCGGCGGAGCCGACAGCAAAACACGGAAACAGGCGGTCATGCCGGACAAGGGCGGGCCGCCTGACCGTTTGTTCCGACGTCTTGCGGGTTTCTCCTTCGTGAAAATACCCGGTCTGACATTTGCCAGCCGGGCAGAGATGTCATTCCTGGCGAGACCGGGAAGAAACGCGCTGCCGGGTTCAGACCGATACCGGGTCGATCGGTGACGGCGCAGTGCCTGCGGCCTCGATCGCCTCTCCTGCCTGCAGGCACAGTTCCTCCCTGCCGCGACCGGCAAGAACCTGAACGCCCACCGGGACATGGTCACCGGTCAGCCCGGTCGAGACCATCAGCGCCGGCATGCCGATCGCCGGAAGGCCGGTCATGAAATACTGGTTTTCGGTGACATATTCGAAACCCTTCTTCAGATCCTCGTCCGGACCGAAGGGAAGTCGCGACGAGGGCGGCAGCAGCAGGACCGGCCATTGGTCCAGAAAGGCCAGCCAGTCGCGAACCAGCGCCGCACGCCGGGTCAGTGCCGCGCCCAGTTCGTCATCGCCCAGTTCACCGATCCAGTCTATCGCTCCCTTCAGCGTGAAGATGGCCCCGGGATCGCCTTCATCAAGGGCGGCTTGCAGGGTCTGCTTCTGATTGTCGGCAACCCAAAGCATATGCATGATGCGGCTGGATTCCTTCAGCGGCGGAATGCGCTCAAGCTCGGTGACCTGCCAGCCCGCATCGCGCAATCGCCCGGCCGCATCACGCAGGGCGGCCTCGACCTCGCTCGCCGTTTCGATCCCCTCGGGATGTGCGCAGAAGGCGGCGCGTTTGGGAATGTCCCGCGTCATGTCCTCACCGCCGAACCACCACGGGTCACGGATGTCGCGCCCGCTCATCGCGGCAAAGCCCATGCGCAGGTCACCCACTGTGCGCGCCAGAGGCCCCTGAACCGCCATCAGCTGTGCACCGATGGGGCGATGCGGGCTGGTGGCGTTATGGGTGGCGACACGGCCAAGTCCCGGCCGCAACCCGTGCACACCGCAGGCATAGGCCGGATAACGGATCGAACCGCCAATATCGTTGCCATGGGCGATGGCCCCCATGCCCGAGGCAATCGCCGCGGCGGCCCCGCCCGAGGACCCGCCGGGGCCAAGGCTGGGGTGGCGCGGATTATGCGTCGCGCCAAACAGCTGATTGTCGGTGAAATACCGGGCCGAAAAGGCTGGCGTATTCGTCCGGCCCAGAAGCACGGCCCCCGCGCGCAGCAAGCCGTCGACGACCGGGTTGTTCTCTGTCGCGATCAGATCCGCGCGCGAGCGCAGCCCGTTGCTGGTGGCAAAGCCCTTCTGGTCGATATTGATCTTGATGGTGACCGGCACCCCGGCAAGCGGCCCGAGGGTTTCGCCCGCCGTGCGGCTGGCGTCCACCGCCCGGGCCTGTTCCAGAACCTCTTCGGGGCGATGATCGACGATGGCGTTGAGGGACGGATTCACCGCGTCGAGCCGATCCAGAGTCGCCTGGGCCACCTCGACAGCCGAAAGCTCGCTGCTGCGAATTGCCTGCGCGATCTGCGCTGCGGTCAGCGCCCAGATCGGTCCCGTCGCTGTATCTGTCATTCACGCCACTCCATTTCTTTCGCCAGCCAGCCAGCCCGGGCCGGGCAGGCGCCTCATGCGTCGATGCGGGGCCAGTTCGTGATGGGGCCGCGCCAGTTTTCATAAGCGCGGGCAAGCGAGAACACCATCTGGTCCTGAAAGCGGGGGGCGATGATCTGCAACCCGATGGGCATGCCCGATTGCGTAAAGCCGCAATTGATCGAGCAGGCGGGCTGTTCACCCATGTTCCAGGGCACCGTGAAACAGATATGTTCAAAGGGCCGCGCGGGATCATTGGTGGGTGAAGCCCAGTCCGCCGGATAGGACACATTGGGGTTCACCGGCGAGAGGATCACGTCCACCTTCTGGAAGGCCTCGGAGGTAGAACGTCTCATGGCGAAGGTCTGGTCAAACCCTGTGGCAACGTCTTGCGGCGAAACATGTGCGCCCGCCTCGGCCCAGTCATGGATATAGGGAAGGATCTTGGCCCGCTGCGCTTCGCTGAGGTCATTCATGATGCCCCAGAACCGTGCGCGCCATGCATAGTCCAGCCCGTCCAGCATCTCGCGGGTCAGGACCGGGGCGATCGGAACGACCTCGGCGCCATGGGATGCAAAGAGGTCCGCCGCCTGGCTGACCGCGTCAAGGATTTCGGGGGCGGTCTCATTGCCGCAACCGGCATCAAGCATCAGGCCGATCTTCAGCCCCCTGACATCCGCGGCAGGGGCGTCCCAGTTCAGCTTTTCATAGGGAAGAGATGTCGCATCGCGCCAGTCCGGGCGGGTGATGACGTCCATCAACAGGGCGGAATCATCCACGGTGGGGGTCATCGGGCCCGCAACGCGGCCGGTATAATAGGGGTCAATCGGCACCCGGCCCAATGACGGCTTCAGACCGAACAGCCCCGTCCAGCCGGCAGGCAGGCGGATCGAGCCACCGATATCCGTGCCGATATGCAGCGGACCATAGCCTGCCGCCGCCGCCGCCGCTGCGCCCGCGCTGGATCCTCCGGGGTTCTGCGTCAGATCCCAGGGGTTGCGCGACAGGGGGTGAAAGCTGGACAGGCCCGATGTCAGCATTCCGTAATCGGGGCAGGTCGTCTTGGCATAGAGGATGGCACCCTCTTCCCGCAACCGTGCCGCGGTGGGGGCATCGGCGGGCGCGGGCACCAGTTCGGTTGCGGCCGTTCCCACGGGCACCGGATCGCCCTTGGTCGCGATAAGTTCCTTGATGGTGACGGGCATGCCGTCAAGGCAGCCCGCCGGTGCGCCCTTGGCATAGCGGGCCTCGGCGGCGCGGGCCTCTTCCAGCGCTTCTTCGGGGCGGAACAGGTAGAGCGCCTTCACCTTGGGTTCACTGGCTTCGACACGCGCGATCAGCGCCGTCATGTATTCGACCGGGGACAGGTTGCGATTGCGAAACGCTGTCAGGATTTCGCGTGCAGGAAGATCCAGAATTTCGCGTCCGGCATCTGTCGTCTTGGAAAGTTCGGACATGTGAATGACCCTCTTTGGCAGATAGATTGGGAACTGGCGCTAGCGGACGGCAGTTCGGGATTTGCGACCGATCACGTCAAGGCGCGGCTCGGCGGCCAGAAGTCGCCGGGTATAGGCCTGCTGCGGTGCGTCGAGCACGGCCTTCGCCCGGCCAAACTCGACCAGCTTGCCATTCTGCATCACCGCCACCGTATCGCAGATCTCTTCGACCACGCCGATATTATGGGTGATGAACAGGACCGAGACCGCATGCTTGCTGCGCAGTTTCAGGATCAGGTCCAGGATCTGCTTCTGGACGGTCAGATCAAGGGCCGAGGTGGCCTCATCCGCCACAAGCAGGCGCGGTTTCGTGATCAGCGCCCGGGCAATGGCGATCCTTTGGCGCTGGCCGCCGGAAAACTCATGGGGAAAGCGGTCCTGATCGCCGGCATCCAATCCGACTTCTTCCAGCAGCTCGCCGACCATCTGGCGCCGCGCCGCGCCCCTGGGCGCCGAAGGGATAAGATGAAGGGGCTCGGCGATGATCCGGCCCACGCGATGGCGCGGGTTGAGCGAGCCATAGGGATCCTGAAACACCATCTGGAAATCGCGCCGCGCCCTGCGCAGCTCACGCGGGACAAGACTGAAAATGTCGCGCTGATCCAGCACCACAGTGCCCGCTGTAGGATGGTCAAGCCCCATGACAATCCGGGCAAGCGTCGATTTGCCCGAGCCGGATTCCCCGACGATTCCCATGATCTCGCCCGTGTTCAGGGTCAGGGATATGTCATCCAGGGCTTTGACAATGCCCGAGCCCAGATCGAAATGGCGGGTCAGATTCCTGATTTCCAACAGAGGAGTCATCCGTTCTCCTTCATCGATGCCCGCACCCGTCCGGGCATCGCATCCAGAAGTTTGCGCGTATAGGCGTGGCCGGGGCGGCGCAGGATATCCTCGGTCGGGCCCTGTTCCATTTCATCACCGCGATACATCACCAGAGTGCGGTCCGCGATCCGCGCGATCACCCCGAGATCATGCGAGATCAGGATAAGGGATATCCCCAGATCGCTGACCAGATCGTCAAGAATATCAAGGATCTCGGCCTGCACGGTCACATCCAGCGCCGTGGTCGGCTCATCGGCGATCAGCAGGTCCGGTTTCAGGGCAAGGGCGATGGCGATGCCGACCCTCTGGCGTTGTCCGCCCGACATTTCATGGGGAAAGCTGTCTATCCTTTCGGCCGCGCGCGGGATCTGCACCATGTCCAGAAGGCGCAGGGCCTCGGCGCGGGCGGCTCTCTTGGACATTCCGTTGTTCAGCACCAGACCTTCCGCAATCTGTGCGCCCACGCGCATGGCGGGATTGAGGGCCGTCATCGGTTCCTGGAAAATCATTCCGATCCGGTTGCCGCGCAGCTTGCAAAGTTCGCGCTCGGGCAGGGTCAGGATATCGCGCCCGTCGAACAGGACCTGCCCCGAGGCACGGGCCGTGCCCGGCAACAGGCCGATCGTGGTCAGGGAGATGACCGATTTCCCGGAACCGCTTTCGCCCACGATTCCAAGGGTCTTGCCGCGTTCGAGGGAAAAGCTGACCCCATGCACGACCTCGACCGGCGGCAGCTTTTCACGGGTGAAAGAGACGCGCAGGTCGCGCACATCCAGTATCATGCGTTTTGCCTCCGTCTGGGGTCGGTCAGATCACGCAACCCGTCCCCCAGGAGATTCAGCCCCAGCACGGCGACGGCGATGGCAAGGCCGGGCGCCAGCACCAGATGCGGCGCGCTGGAAAGATAGGTCTGGCTTTCCGAGAGCATCCGGCCCCAGCTTGGCGTGGGCGGCGAGACACCCATGCCCAGAAAGGACAGCCCGGCCTCGGACAGGATGCCCAGGCCCGTCTGGATGGCAAGCTGCACGATGATCTGCGCCGAGATGTTGGGCAGCACATGCTCCAGGGTGATCAGGGCGTCATTCTTGCCGGCCATGCGCGCGGCCTTGACATAGTCGCGCGCCCAGATCTGGATTGCGGCGGCACGGGTCACGCGGGCGAAAACCGGCACCATGAAGATGCCGATGGCCACCATCGAGGTGATCGCGCCCGGCCCCAGCAGCGCGCCAAGCAGGATTGCCGAGAGGATCGGGGGAAAGGCGAAGAGCACACCGTTGAAGGCCATCACCAGCCGCTCGACCCAGCCGCCCCGCGCGGCCGCGATCACGCCGATCAGGGTCCCGAGACCGCCACCGATGAAAGTGGCGACGCTGGCAATTCCCAGTGACGTCCATGCGCCAGCCATGATGATGGACAGCACGTCGCGGCCGATCTGATCCGTGCCCAGAAGCCCCATCTCTCCCGGTGCCTTGAGGCGGGCGATGATGTTCATCCCGACGGGGTCCGCCGGGGTCCAGAACCGGCTCAGGACGGCCGCGCCGACCATGATGGCGGTGATCAGGCCACCCAGGATCAGGGATTTCGGCAGCCGGGTCATTTGCGCGCCCTCAGCCGGGGGTCAAGACGGGCGTAAAGCGCGTCCGTTCCCGCATTGACGACCAGAACGATCACCGCGAACAGCAGGACGACATTCTGCACGACGATCAGATCGCGTTGTGACAGCGCCTGATATGCCAGCGTTCCGATGCCGGGCAGGCTGAAGACATTTTCGACCAGCACCGCCCCCGAGATGAGAAACGGTATTTGCAGGCCCAGCATGGTGACGACCGGCAGCAGCGAGTTGGGCACGGTATGGCGCCACAGGGCACGGTTGCGCGACAGCCCTTTGGCGCGGGCGGTGCGCACGAAATCCTCGTTTGCGACCTCGATGACCGCAGCACGGGTGACGCGGGTCAGAACCGCCGCCTGCGGAATGGCCAGGGCGATCGATGGCAGGACAAGCGCACTGAAGGCCGGGCCGAACCCCGCATCCCATCCGGGGAAACCGCCCGGTGGAAACCATTTGAACTTCAGGGCAAAGGCCAGAATGAGCAAAAGCCCGATCCAGAAATTCGGCACGGCAATGCCGATCTGGGAAAACAGCGAGGCCAGACCGTCCTCTGGCTTTCCGGGCCGTGCGGCGGCGATGACACCCAGAGGCAGGGAGATGACCACTGCCAGAACCGTTGCCATCAGGGTCAGCGGCAGGGTCACTGTCAGGCGTTCCGCGATGAGTTCCCGCACCGCCACGCCATAGGTGTAGGATTGACCGAGATCGCCGGTGAACACGCCGGCGAGCCAGCCGAGATAGCGCACCATCAACGGGCGATCAAGGCCAAGCTCGGCGCGCAGGGCGGCCAGGGTGTCAGGCTGCGCCGAGGTGCCCAGCATGATCTCGGCGGGATCGCCGGGGGCGGCGTCGATCAGCAGGAAGATCACCAGCGAGGCAATCAGCAAGACCGCCGCAGTCCCCAGCAGGCTGCGCAGAAATGTCAGAGGTCGTGTCATGAAAGGCTTTCGAATGGGCCTGGCGGCGCAGATGCGGCCGGACGGGACAGGAATTCAAAAGAGGGTCAGTCGACCCAATGCACGTCGGTCATGTCATTGGCCGGAACCGGACCGTTTTCCCACACGCCATCCAGACCGGCCTTCCACACGCCCAGTTTCGGATAAGAGAACAGGAACAGCGCGGGCAGATCATGAGCCAGGATTTCCTGGGCCTTGCGATAGCCGGTCTCGCGCGCTGTTTCATCCGTTGCCGCCGCGATCTGATCCATCTGCTGGCGGAACTCGGCATTGTCGTAGTTGAAGTAGTAGTTGTCGCGGGCATAGATGCCGATATCCAAGGGCTCGGCATGACCGACGATGGTCATGTCGTAATTGGTGTCCTTGAAGACATCCTGAATCCATGTGGCCGGGAAATCGGAACTCTGAATATTCGCGTTCACGCCGATCTGCGAAAAGAATGCCTGCAGGATTTCCGCCGAGCGTTGCGCATAGGGGCGGGTCGGCACCTTGAACTCGAACGAGAAGCCGTCGGGATAGCCGGCCTCGGTCAAAAGCGCCTTGGCGCGCTGGGGATCATAGGGAAATTCGCCGGTGAGATCTTCGTAAAACGGGTTCGCGGGCGAGAAATGCGATCCGATTTCGGTGCCATGGCCCGAGCTGACTGCCGCGACAAGGCTGGGACGATCCACCGCCATCATCAGCGCCTGGCGCACCCGCAGGTCATCGAAGGGTGGCTTGGCGTTGTTCATCCCGGCCACGATTTCCATCTCGCCCGCTCCGGCGACGGCATGGAAATCCGGATCATCGGTGAACTGGGCGAACAGCTCTGGCGCGTTGAGATTGCCGACGATGTCCACCTGTCCGGCCTGCAGGGCCGCCGCCTGCGCCTGCGGATCATTGATGAAGCGCGCGGTGACGGTTTCCAGTGCGGGGGCCTCGCCCCAATATCCGTCCCATGCGCTCATGAGGACACGATCGCCCTTGCGCCATTCGTCCACCTTGAACGGGCCGGTGCCGACAGGGGTGGTGCCATTGCTGTCGGCAGATCCGGGTTCGACCATGACGGCGGCGGGATAGCCCAGCCAATACAGCAGGTCGGCGTCGCGTCTGGACAGTGTCAGCACCAGGGTGGTCGCATCAACGGCTTCGACCCCGGAAATCGCCGTGTAATTCGCCTTTTGTCCGTTGGTCGAATTCTCGCCCAGAATACGTTCGAGCGTGAATTTGGCCGTCGTGGCGTCAAAAGGCACGCCATTCTGGAATGTGACGTCATCGCGCAGGTGGAAGCTGTAGGTCAGACCATCTTCCGAGATTGTCCAATCCCTCGCCAGTTGCGGCACCACGCGGCCATCGCGATCAATGGCCACAAGCCCTTCGAAGACGTTCTGCCATGTCACCTGACCTGCCGCGACGGGCGAGGACACGGTCGGATCAAGGCCCTGCGGTTCGACGGGCTGAACAAATGTCACTGCATGAGTGTCCTGTGCCCAGACCGGCGCCGTGCCGGCAAGAAGAATGGCAAGACATGTGCCTTTGAGAACGGCGAGGGATTTGGTCATCGGGTGCCCTGTCATGATCTTTGTTGAAAGTGGATCTCTGTCCATCTGGGATCGAGCTAATCACGGGGACAACCTGCAGCGGAAGTGGATAATTTGAGTTCAGAGTGCTACGGATTCCGTGACACCGGGAGAATGAATCCATGAAAATTGAAGCGATCGACATCTTTAACGAGCTGGTCCGATCCGGCTCGATCCGCCAGGCTGCCGAAGGTCTGAACACCTCGCCGACGGCTGTGGTGCGCCAGCTGGACAAGCTGGAGCACAGCTTCGGCACGCCGCTTGTCGAACGCACGCCGCGCGGAATTCGTCTGACCGCCGCGGGCGAAGTGCTCGCGGCAAGCACATCCAGGGTCGCGCAGGAACTGAAGACGGCGCATCAGTTGATCGATGATTACAAGGGCTTGCGGCGCGGTCGCGTGGCCATCCATACCAATGGGGCTGCTGCGAGTGCCATCCTTGCCCCGGCCTTGTCCGAATTTTCCCGCAGTCACCCCGAGATCTCGATGGAGGTGAACGTCAGTTCGGCGCAGGGGGCGCTTGATGCGGTGGCCGAAGGGCGATCGCAGTTTTCCGTGACGATGTTCGCGCCAAAAGACCCCCGCGTCGAGGTCCTGTTCCGCGCGCCCGTCTATCATGAGCCGATCATGTCCCCCGATCACCCGCTTGCGGCCAGGGTCGAACTGTCCATGGCCGACCTGATCCGGCACAGGCTTGCCTTGCCCAATCGCTCTTTCGGCATGAGACGCGCCTTCGACGCGCGATTGCACGATCTCGGCTTGCCGACCGAGGATTACACCTTCACCACGCCATCCCTTGAAATGCAGATCGAGCTTGCCCTCAGATGCAGCGCCATCCTGATCCTGCCACGGATGACGGTGGCGCGGTGGCTGGACATGGGGCAGTTCGTCTGCCGTCCCTTCGTGAAATCGGAAAAGATCATATCCTGGCTGGAGTTGAGCCACGCAAACAGCAGGACGCAAAGCATTGCCGCGCGCAGGTTCAGGGATTTCCTGATGGGCTTTCTGGGGCGGCGCCTGTCGGTCGCCGAGTAGCAGCCGGGCAGCGGGCGATCATGCCCCGGCGCGGGGCTGGGGTTGTCTTGCGGAGCAGGTCGGGAAAAATGTTGCCGGAAGTGTCCTGCATTTCCTGCTTGATCCCCGGCCATGCGAGGGCGGATACTGTGGCTCCACATCGCTTGGGAGGAAGCGCATGGTCGGATTGTTGCCAAGGGAGGAATATCGAATCGCCGTCGAGCGGTCCTGGCGGCGCTGTCTCGAATGGCATTTGCCATCGGATGCACGGAACCCCATCCTGCGGCTGCAGCAGACCGAGGTTCGGTCGCGTCGGCAGGCCTTGCTGGAGGCGTTGGGGGATATCCGCGCCGACACTGACCGGCTGGCCGAGATCACGTTGAAGGCCGGTCATTGCCTTGTGATCACCGATCCGGAGGGCATTGCCATCGAAACCCATACCGGCCGGGCCGAAAACGATCTGCTGAGGAAGGCCGGGATCGTTCCCGGAAGCTGCTGGAGCGAGAAGCTGGCGGGAACGAATGGCGTTTCCCTGGCGCTCAAGGAGCAGACCATCTTTACTGTCTGTGGAAAGGATCATTACTTTCGCAACCTGCGCGACGTGGCCTGCTCGGCGGTGCCGCTGCGCGCGGCGGATGGCAGGATCATGGGCGCCCTGGCGATCATCTGCGTGGACCGGGAAACGCCGGTCGATTACATTCTGGCCCAGTCCCTGTTGTCCCAGACCGCTGACCGGATCGAGGCACGGCTTTTTGCGCGGACCTATTCGGCGGATCATCTGATGCTGCCCTTGCCCGGTGCAAGGCGCGGCGCCTTGCTGGCGCTGGATGACAAGGCCATGATCGTCGCGGCGACGCATAGCGCCTCGCTTTCGGGCCTGCCTGACGGTCGCCCCGTCGTCGGTCAAAGCTATGAGGACGCCTTTGAAACCCGGCTGCCGCAGGGGGCGTCATCATGCGCTGCGACCAGCGCGGCGCGCCCGATGTTCCGGGCCAACGCAGAACTTGAGGAGATTGCGATCAAGGATCCTGCCGTCGGTCGGGCGGTTGAAAAGGCCGAGCGCCTGCTGGCCTTGAAACAGCCGCTGCTGCTTCTGGGACAGCAGGGAACAGGCAAGAAGCGTCTGGCCGAGGCGCTGCTGCGCGGCTGTGAAACCTCGGTGCGATATCTTGACGGTCTGGTGCTGGCGGCAGGAGAGGATCCCGCAAGGGCCGTCAGTGCATGGCTGGTCGAAACCGACCGTTTTCTTGCCAAGGGAGCCGAGCTGTCGGTTCTGCTCAGCCAGTTGGAAGCGCTGCCTTCACGCGCGGCAAGGCGGTTGGCGGCATGGCTGGCCAGGCATGAGCGCGACGGCAGGGATTTCACGCTGGTTGCAACGGCGGCGGGGAACAGGCCGCCCGAAGGGTTTGACGTGTTCTTCCCCTCGCATGTCGTGCGCCTGCCGGCCCTCGCCGAACGGCGCGATCTTGCCTCGCTGATCCAGCGCGCACATCGCAGGCTTGCGGGGTTCGGCTCCAGCATTTCGGCCGAGGCGATGCAGCGTCTGACGGCCTATGGATGGCCGGGAAACCTGCGCGAGCTAGAGGATGTGCTGACCGAGATGGTGACGGTTTTCGGGCGCGGGGCCCTGGGCGTGGCGCATCTGCCGGGTCATATTTCCTGCCCTGAAACCTCGGGCGCGGGATTTGTTCATACGCTGGAATCCGCCCTGGCCGAGACGCATTGGAATGTCTCGCGCGCCGCGAGGCTGCTGGGGCTGAGCCGGGCGACCATCAACCGTCGGATCAAGGCCGCGGGCCTGGTTCGGCCCGAGGATCTTGTGGATTGATCGTGCTGCGGCCCCCGCGACCTGCATCGCAGGAGCCGCGAAACGGTGCTGGTCGGATCAGCGATAGACCAGCCGCCATCCATGATGATCGACTGACCGGTCATGTAGTCGCTGTCGGGAGCGGACAGGAAGGCCAGCAATCCAGCGACATCCCCGGCTGTCTGCGCCCGACCAAGGGCCATGGTGCCGACAAATGCGTCGAAGGTCTCGCCCTTCTCGGCCGCAGCCTGGATTCTCCAAAGCACGCCCTTGGTATTTGCGGCATGAAGCTTGTCGATCTCTTCTTAGGTGATGGCGGTGATGGCATTGACCGTCGCGATACCGGCATTGTTGATCATGATGTCCAGCGCACCAAGCTTTGCCACGGTGTCGGATACGGCGGCAAAGAACCTGATCGCGTTTGCTGACATCGGCAACAAAGGTGGAAACCTTCGCACCCGCACCCATCAGTTCACTGGCAATGCGGTCAAGAGCCTCGCCGTTCAGATCGACCAGCGCGACCGCCGCGTCTTGGGAGATGAGGCGTTTGGCGATCTGGAGTCCGATGCGCTGAGCGGCACCGGTGATCAGGGCGATCTTTCCATCAAGAGACAAGCTCGTCTCTTTCTTCCTGTTGTGATTTTTGCTGTTTGGGCAGTCAGTTGCAGGCAGCCCGTCTGCCGGAAAGGCTGCCTGCCGGGGCGGATGTCGATCAGCCGCGAACCAAGGGCGGCTTCAGGCGAGGTCGTCCTGCCCCTCGAAGACGAAGTGATAACTGGTCGATCCCTTCAGGCGTGCTTCGAGATGAGGTTTGTATTCGGGATCATTCTCGAAGTTCAGCGCATCCTGCTGCGAAGGCCATTCGATCAGAATCCGCAGTCCGGCGGGGATATCGGCTCCTTCGATCTGCTGGTGGTTGCCGGTGCGGGCCAGATATCTGCCGCCATGTTTCTTCATGACGGCGCCGGTTTCGGCAAGATAGGCGGGAACCCATGAATCTTCGGTCGGGGTAACGAACAGAACGGAATAGGCAGTCATGGTCATGCTCCTCTGGGATGATCGGAAAGAAACCGGCGGATGATGTTCCGCAGGCAACGGGATTGTCGGGTATCTTGTCGTTCAGCTTGCCCGAGCGGCGTTTGGTGGCCTGTCGATCCGGGCAAGCGCGTCGTCGGCGGCGGTTTGCAGGGCGGCGGCGAAATCATCGGCGCCCGACAGGCGATCACCAAATATGTCGCCAAGAGTGATATGGGCCTCGGCACGGATGGGCCCAAGGCCAAGGTCGCGATGAAAGGCATCAACGGCCCGGGCCGGTATCGCCAGATCATACAGCACCAGCGCATGAGTCAGAATGCGCATCTGTCCCCGTGGCAGGGGACGCCAGCGTTGCGCCGTGCCGACCAGCTTGCGCCCGTCGATCGACAGGTTCCAACTGCCGTCGCAGAAGCTGCAGGGCGTGGCGCCGGTGGTGGCCGCAAGCCCAAGGTCGCGCAGCACGGCCCGGATCGGATCGGTGATCAGACGATAGCCGTCCTCGATCAGAAAGCCACGCCGAACCGTCACCGCCATGGCCAGATTGACCACGCCGATACCCTGGGGGACCGCGCCGCCGCCTGATGGGCGGCAACTGACCGGCCAGCCACGGGCTGCCGAGCGCTCTGCCGCCCGCCCGAACCCGGCCTGCCGCTGGTAGGCCGCCGGGCAGACCAGCGCCGGCGTTGCGCTCTGCCAAAGCCCACGGCAGTTGTCCGGCCTGTCAAACAGCGCGGCCTCCAGCGCCAGTCCCTGCCGCACATCGGTGACATGGGTCAGGGCCTCGTTCACTTTCCCATCCCCTCGATCTCGTTGCAGATCGCGGTGAGGGTGTCGGCGGCTGGTGCGCCGTCGATGGCGCGGTGGTCGAAAGTCAGGGACAGGCCGATGAAGGGTCGCATCTCGATGGAGCCGTCCTCGGCGCGGACCGCGCGGTCGATGCTGCGCCCGACGCCGAGAATGGCGATCTGCGGGGCATTGATGATCGGGGTGAACTGCTCGACGCGGGTCAGGCCCAGGTTGGAGATGGTAAAGGTGCCGCGCGTCATCTCGGCGACGGACAGCTTGTTGGTCTTTGCCCGTGCGGCAAGATCCTGGCGCGCGGCACGCAGCTGTGCGAGTTCCATGTCCTGCGCGCCAAAGATCGCGGGCGCGACCAGCAGGTTCCCCGGCAGGGCGATGGCGACGCAGAGGTCGATGGCCGCAGACAGTCGGATCTCGCGTCCTTCGACCCGGCCATTGGCATCCGGGTTGCGCTTCAGCGCCCGGATGACGGCCAGCATCAGCAGATCCTCGACAGAAACCTTTTCTCCGGCTTCGGCCAGCCTTGCCTTTTCGGCCAGCAGGGCGCTGGCCTCGGCGCTGGCGTGATGGGTCAGCTGTGCGGCGGTGTGCAGGCTTTCAACCATCTTGTCGGCGATCATCCCGCGGACACCGCCAAGTCGCAGGGTCCTGTCCACCAATGTCATGCGACCGACCCGATGACCGCGCCCTTGGCGACGACGGCATCGACCCCTTCGGTGATCGTCACCGTTCCCGAGGCCGGAGCCAGGATCTCGTATTGGACCTTGGCGGTCATGATTTCGGCGATCAGCGCGCCTTCCGCGACGCTGGCGCCATCATCCACCAGCCAGGAGGTGATGACGCATTCCTCATCCTCTTCCCAGAGATCCGAGGGGATAACGATATCTGTGGCCATGTCATTGTCCTTCTTCTTTCGGGGACGCCATGCGCGACCCCGGCAATTCCTGTTGCTGTGTGATCGGGCCTGTTCAGGCGGCCTGCATTCCGGCCCATGCGGCGACGATCTTGTCGGCATCGGGCAGGCAATATTGTTCCATCACCCGGGCAAAGGGGATCGGCACATCGGGGAAGGCCACGCGCCTGGGCGCGGCTTTCAGGACCGAGATGTCATGTTCGGTCACGCTGGCGATGATCTCGCCCGAGACGCCATAGGACATGTAATCCTCGTCCACCACGATCAGCCGCCCGGTCCTGGCCACGCTGGCGCGGATCGTGTCACGATCCAGCGGGACAAGGCTGACCAGATCCACCACCTCGGCGCTGACGCCCTGGGCTTCCAGTTTGTCGGCGGCCCTGAGCGCATGATGCACGCCCATGCCAAGGCTGACGATGGTCACATCCTTGCCCGCGCGGGCCACCCTGGCCTTGCCGATCTCGACCGTGTAGCTTTCCTCGGGGACATGTACCGTCGCACCGGCTTCGGTGCCCAGCCAGCCCATGCCCTGCAGGCCCTTGTGATACATGTAGACGACCGGGCTGTCGTCGCGCATGGCGGCGGTCATCAGACCCTTGGCGTCATAGGCGTTCGACGGCGCCACCACCTTCATTCCCGGCAGATGCGCGAATGTGCCATAGACGCATTGCGAATGCTGTCCGCCGTCGGAATAGCCCCCGCCGGTCGAGGTCATCAGCACCATCGGCACCTTCAGGTTCCCGCCCGAGAAATAGATGTTCTTGGCCATCAGATTGTAGATCGCGTCAAAGCAGACGCCGAAGAAGTCCACAAACATCAGTTCGACCACGGGTCGCATCCCGTCCTGGGCGGCACCGACGGCCGCCCCGATGAAGGCGGTTTCCGAGATCGGCGTGTCGCGGATGCGTTCGCTGCCGAATTCGTCGAGCAGCCCGCGCGTGTTGCCGTAAACGCCCCCCAGCGTGCCGATGTCCTCGCCCATGACGAAGACTGAAGGATCGACGCGCATTTCCTGGGCCACGGCTTCGGCCATGGCGCGGGCAATGGTCAGCTTTCTTTCATTCGGTTTGGTCATGTCTTCCTCCCAGAGATCATGCGAAAACGGCCGTCAGCGCGTCTTCGGGGGCGGGGTCCGCGCTGTCGCGGGCAAAGGTGATCGCCGTTTCGACACGCGCGGCGGCCGCGGCTTCGATGTCATCCAGCTCGGCCGCGCTGGCGATGCCATCCGCGATCAGCCTTGCGCGCATTCTGGGAATGGGGTCCTTTTCGAACAGGGCCTCCTTCTCGCCCTTGGGCCGATAGCCTTCGGCATCGCCCATGAAATGCCCGGCAAGACGATAGGTCTCGACCTCGATCAGCGTCGGGCCGTCACCCGCACGCGCCCGGGCAATGGCCTCGCCGGCGACCTCATGGATCGCATAGGGGTCATTGCCCTCGACGCGCTTGCCCGGGATGCCATAGGCCGCGGCGCGATCGGCGTTGCTGGCCACGGCGCTGGCGGTCTGTTTGGCGACCGAAATGCCCCAGCCGTTGTCCTCGATGACGCAGACGAAGGGCAGCTTCCACACTGCGGCAAGATTCATCGCCTCGTGCCAGCCGCCCTGGTTCACGGCCCCTTCGCCGACAAAGGCCACCGCGACGCCGGGCTTGCCCTGCATCTTGCGGCTGAGCGCGGCCCCCACGGCCGGCCCCATCCCCTGGGCGATGATGCCGGAGCAGGCAAAGTTCACCTCCGGGTCAAAAATGTGCATATGCCCGCCGCGACCGCCCGACAGACCCGTGGCCTTGCCGAAAATCTCGGCCGCCATCCGATCCAGGTCCACCCCCTTGGCGATGGCCTGATGATGCGGGCGATGCGTCGCCGTCACGATATCCTCGGGTGTCAGATGCGCGCAGACCCCGACCGCGACCGGCTCCTGCCCGTCCGACAGGTGCATCTCACCGGGAATCGGGCCGTTCGCCATGTTGAAAACCGGTGTCTTCCCCTCGAAATAAATCTTCGCAATCCTCTCCTCGAACCGGCGACTGAGCACCATGTTCCGATACATCCAATGCTGTGTCTCATGTGACGGTGACATCAAAACCTCCTCTTCATGGGCTGTCCGTGAAACGATTGTCCGCGCCGCAGGTGGCGGCCCTTCGAAGGCCGACACCATTGGCCGCAGCGATCAGTCCACCAGCCGCGCGAACCAGTCGTAGCCCTTGGTGTTGAAGTCGATCAGCTCGATATTGACGCCACCGCCCAGGGCATGGGCGTCGAAATAGGCCCAGCCGCCAAGCGAGCCTTCCATCATGCAGGGCATCCCTTTCGAGACCAGATAGTCATAGGATTCCTGCCAGTTCGGCGTCGAGAAGGCGACATGGTGGATGCCTTCGCCAAATTTGTCGAGATGATCCTTGTAAGGAGAGCGTCCGCCCAGCATTTCCCCGATTTCCACCGGGATCGCGCCGATCTGCCCGACGCGCCAGCGCGCCTTGAATTCGGGGTCGCAGGGTTCGCCATAGTATTTCAATCCGGGAACCGGGCCGGAGGCGTCGAAGATAAAGCTCTTGTTGTCGAATTGGGCAATGCCGGTCTTCTTCCAGAAGTTGACCACGGGATCCATCTTCTTCACGACGATTCCGAGGTGGACCAGTTTCCAGTCCTTCATGATCGGATCGAAGTCATCGCAGATCATTTCGGGACGGAACTCGTGCCAGTTTTCGACTTCCTGCCAGTTCGATGTCCATTGTCCGGGCATATCCATCTCCTCCTCTGGGATGCCTGTTTCTTGTGTGAATCCAGCCTTGGGCGGGCCGTTTTCATGCATCCGGAATATCAGCCCGGCGGGGATTTGCGCCGATGGTGTGGCGCGGGTGTCTCGGTGAGACAGTTTTTCGTATCCGGGGATCTTCCGATCCTGCGGCTGTCGGGAAGCTTGCCGGCATGTCTTCAAGGGAAACTTGTCGAACTTCAGTTCTTCTTGGCGGTCGACCCGTCGCAGATCGTGAATAGTTGCGCCAGATTCTGGATGACAGGAGGCAGCCATGCCCGATTGCAAGCGCAACTTGATAGGCGGAGAATGGGTCGAGACGGGGGCTTTCAGCGAAAACCGCAATCCCGCCAATCCCGACGAGGTGATCGGGCTGTATGCCCGTGCCGGGGCCGATGACCTTTCCCGAGCCGTCGCCGCAGCCCGTGCCGCCCAACCGGGCTGGGCGGCAGCCTCGCCGCAGCTGCGATCGGATGTGCTGCGCCGCGCGGGCGATCTGCTGCTGGCACGCAATGACGAAATCGGGAGGTTGCTGGCGCGTGAAGAGGGCAAGACGCTGCCCGAGGCCAGGGGAGAGGCGCTGCGCGCCGCGCAACTGTTCCATTTCTTCTCGGGAGAGGCCCTGCGCAATCCCGGCGAAAAGCTGAACTCGATCCGCGACGGTGTCGAAGTCGAGGTCACGCGCGAGCCTCTGGGCGTGGTCGGGCTGATCACGCCGTGGAATTTTCCGATTGCCATTCCGGCATGGAAGGCCGCCCCGGCCCTTGCGGCGGGGAATGCGGTCATCCTGAAACCGGCCGATCTGACACCCGGATGTGCACATCTTCTGGCAGAAATTCTTGTCGAGGCAGGTTGCCCTGCCGGCGTGTTCAATCTGGTCATGGGCAGCGGCTCGGTCATCGGGCAGGCGCTGGTCGATCATCCCGATGTCGCGGCAATCTCTTTCACCGGGTCCGAGCGTGTGGGGCGCGGCATTGCTGTCGGCTGCGCGCAGGGGCTGAAGAAAGTCCAGCTTGAGATGGGCGGCAAGAACCCGATGGTGGTGCTGGATGACGCCGATCTGGATGTCGCGGTGGATGCCTGCCTGAACGGCGCGTTCTTTTCGACGGGTCAGCGCTGCACGGCCTCTTCGCGCCTGATCGTCACCGCGGGTATCCATGATGCCTTTGTCGCGCGGATGCAGCAGGCCATGGCGACGCTGAAGATCGGCGATCCGCTGCTGGACGGTGTGCAGATCGGGCCGGTCGTGTCCGAGGCACAGCTTGCGGGCAATCTGGACTATGTCCGGCTGGCAGGAGAGGAGGGATGCGAGGTGATCGGCGGAGAGGCTCTGGACCGCCCCGGCCATTTCCAGGCTCCGGCGTTGTTCCTGAATGCGAACAACCAGATGCGTTCTTCGCGCGAAGAGATTTTCGGGCCCTGTGCCTCGGTCATTCGGGTCGCCGATTTCGACGAGGCGCTGGCCGTTGCCAATGACACCGCCTACGGGCTGTCCTCGGGGATCTGCACGACATCGCTGAAACATGCGACGGCATTCCGGCGGGCTTCGAAGTCGGGGATGGTGATGGTCAACCTGCCGACTGCCGGTGTCGATTACCATGTTCCCTTTGGCGGGCGTGGCGCCTCCAGCCTTGGCGGGCGCGAACAGGGCCGCATGGCGATGGATTTCTATACTGCGGTCAAGACGGCCTATGTTCAGGCCGGATAGGCCGGGAACTGCCCTGTCAGGCAGGCAATTGCGGCCGGTCACTGACAAGTAAAACTTGTCGATCGGCCGCAGATCTTGATTTTGCCGGACCCGGCTTCGGGGCAAGATCATCTCGACACGCAGGTTCATTTACGCCCCGGGCAACGTCAGGACGCGGGGGCAGAAAGGATATTGAAATGCGCAACGGAGGCCAGCTTCTGGTGGAGAGCCTTGTCGCCCTGGGCGCGACAAAGGGGTTCGGTGTGCCCGGCGAAAGCTATCTTGCGGTGCTGGATGCGCTGCATGACAGCAAGGGAGAGCTTGATTTCGTCCTGTGCCGCAACGAAGGCGGCGCGGCCTTCATGGCGGCAGCCTGGGGCAAGCTGATGGCGCAGCCGGGATTGTGCTTTGTCACCCGTGGGCCGGGCGTCACCAATGCCTCGATCGGGGTGCATACCGCGATGCAGGATTCGGCGCCGATGATCCTTTTCGTCGGACAGGTCGGCACCGACATGAAGGGCCGCGAGGCGTTTCAGGAAATCGACTATCGCGCCGTTTATGGCACCATGGCGAAATGGGCGGTCGAGATCGATGATGTCGCGCGGATTCCCGAAATCCTTGCCCGCGCCTGGACGACAGCCACCACGGGCCGTCCCGGACCGGTGGTCATCGCGCTGCCCGAGGACATGCTGACCAGCCTGACCGATGTCGCGCCGCTGCGCGGCCCGGCCCGTGTCGCCGAACCGGCCCCCACGGTCGAAGCTGTTTCCGAGACGCTGAAGCTGCTGCAAACCGCGCAGCGGCCGCTGGTGCTGATGGGTGGCTGCAACTGGACCGGCGCGGGGCAGGCGGCGCTGCAGGAATTTGCCGAGGCCAGCCATATTCCGGTCGTGGCGGCCTTTCGCTATCAGGATCAGTTCGACAATTTCTCGCCGGTTTACGCAGGCGAGGCCGGTGTCGGCATGCCCGGCCATGTCAAGGCGCTGATCCGCGATGCCGATGTCATCCTGGCCATCAATGTCCGCTTTGGCGAGATGACCACCGATGGCTACAGCCTGCTGAACGTGCCGGTCCCCAGTCAGACATTGATCCATGTCCATGCCTCGGACCGCGAGATCGGCAAGATCTATCAGCCGACCCTGGGAATTCAGGCCGGACCGAATGCCTTTTCCGGGGCGCTGCGCCCGGTCAGCGGCGATTGGCAGGACTGGTGCGCGCAGGGACGCAAGGCCTATCTGGAGGGTTTCGAACTGCCCGCCCAGCCCTCGCCCGTCGATATGGGTCTGGTCACGGCCCATCTGCGCGAAGTGCTGCCCGAGGATGCCATCCTGACCAATGGCGCGGGGAATTTCACCGTCTGGCCCAACAAATTCTACAAGTTCGGACCGCAAGCGCGGCTGCTGGCCCCGCAATCGGGGGCGATGGGCTATGGCGTGCCCGCTGCTGTGGCCGCCAAGGTGGCCTGTCCCGAACGCATGGTGGTCTGCTTTGCTGGTGACGGCGATTTCCAGATGAATTGTCAAGAGCTTGGCACGGCCATGCAGGCAGGCGCGCAGCCCATCATTCTGGTGCTGAACAATGGCATCTATGGCACGATCCGCGCCCATCAGGAACGCAACTATCCCGCGCGCGTTTCGGGAACCGAACTGGAAAACCCCGATTTCGTGATGCTGGCGCAGTCCTATGGCTATCACGCCGAACGGGTCGAGGCGACCGAGGATTTCCCCGCCGCCTTTGCCCGTGCCCGCGCCTCGCGCACCGGTGCGTTGCTGGAACTGCAGATTTCACCCGAGGCCCTGACCCCTCGCCAGACCCTGACACAGATGCGGCAAGCCGCACAGAAATCGAAGGAAACGTCATGAGCGCCACCCGACAACAGATACGTTTGGGTGCGGATATCGGCGGCACATTCACCGATATCGCCCTTGAATGCCGGGGAGAGATGTTCTCGACCAAGGTGCTGACCAATTACAGCGCCCCCGAACAGGCCATTCTGGACGGGATCGAGATCGTGACGCGGGATGCCGGCATTTCGATGTCCGATCTGGATATCGTGATCCATGGCACCACCCTGGCCACCAATGCGCTGATCGAACGCCGTGGCGCGCGCACCGCGCTGATCACCACCGAAGGGTTTCGGGATGTCATCGAGATGCGCACCGAAAACCGGTTCGAGCAGTATGACCTCAACCTGAAACTGCCGACGCCGCTGATCCCGCGCGAAGACCGTTTCGTGGTCAGGGGGCGGATCGGCGCGCAGGGGCAGGAGCTGGCGCCGCTGGACGAGGCCGCGCTGGAACAGATTGCCGACCGGATCGCCGCCGAGGGTTTCGGGGCCGTCGCCATCGGTTTCATCCATTCCTACATGAACCCCGAACATGAACGCCGTGCGCGCGAGATCATCGCCGCCCGCGTGGATGTGCCGATCTCGATTTCGGCCGAAGTCTCGCCGCAGATGCGCGAGTTCGAGCGGTTCAACACGGTCTGCGCCAATGCCTATGTGCGCCCGCAGATGGCCGACTATCTTGCCCGGCTTCAGGTTCGCCTGGCCGAGATGGGCGCGACCTGTCCGGTCTTCATGATCCATTCCGGCGGCGGGCTGATCTCGGTGGAAACCGCCGCGGAATTTCCCGTGCGGCTGGTCGAATCCGGCCCGGCGGGCGGCGCGATCTTTGCCGCCGATGTGGCGCAGCGCTTTGGTCTGGACAATGTGGTCAGCTACGACATGGGCGGCACCACCGCCAAGATCTGCCTGATCGAGGATTCCCAGCCCAAGACCGCCCGCACCTTCGAGGTCGCCCGCACCTATCGGTTCTGCAAGGGATCGGGCATGCCGATTTCCATTCCGGTGATCGAGATGATCGAGATCGGCGCCGGGGGTGGTTCAATCGCCTGGGTCGATGCCATGGGGCGCATCCAGACTGGCCCGGAATCGGCCGCTTCGGAACCCGGTCCGGCCTGTTACCAGCGCGGCGGTCAACGCCCCGCCATCACCGACGCCGATCTGGTTCTGGGCAAGCTGGACCCCGACAATTTCGCCGGCGGTGCCATTCGCCTGTCCACCGAGGATGCGCAGGCGGCCATCAGCCGCGATGTGGGCGACAGGCTGAATCTGCCAGCCGAGGCGGCCGCCTTCGGCATTGTCGAGGTCGTGGACGAGAACATGGCCAATGCCGCCCGCGTCCATGCGGTCGAGAACGGCAAGAACATCTCGGACAATATCATGATCGCCTTTGGCGGGGCCGCGCCGCTGCACGCCGCGCGGCTGTGCGAGAAGCTGGGAATCGATGAATGCCTGATCCCGCCGGGCGCGGGGGTCGGTTCGGCCATCGGCTTTCTCAAGGCTCCCTTCGGCTACGAGGCGCTGGCTTCGCAGATCGTGCGCCTGTCGGAATTCGACCCGGCCCTGGTCAACGCCCTGCTGGCCGATCTGAAGGCCACCGCCGAGGGCTTCGTCCGCGCGGGCACGGATGGGGCGATCCAGCGCGAGATCACCGCTTTCATGCGCTATGTCGGGCAGGGCTGGGAAATTCCCGTTCCCTTGCCGGATCGTGAGTTTGACGCCAGCGATGTGGCCGCGCTGCGCGAAAGCTTTCGTGAAAGATATGCGCAGTTCTTCGGCCGCGCGATTGACGGGCTGGAGGGGCTGGAAATCGAGATCGTCACCTTCTCGGTCAAGGCCCAGGACCAGCAACCCGTGCCCGAGCGGATGCGGATCACCCGCGGCTCGGACAGATCCGATCAGCCCTCGACGCGGGCGGTCTTTGATCCCAGCGCCAGCAAGATGCTGGAAACCTCGATTGTTGCGCGCGACAGCCTGACCCCCGGCACCCGTGTCAGCGGCCCGGCAGTGATCGTCGAGCGCGAAACCTCGACCGTCGTGACCTCGCCCTTCGATGTGGTGATGCAGGCGGACGGCACCCTTCTTCTGACCCGCAAGGAGATCGCGGCATGAACGCCAGAACTCAGGATGCGACCCGTGAAATCCACATGCAGGTGATGTGGAACCGGCTGATCTCGGTCGTCGAGGAACAGGCCATGACGCTGTTGCGCACGGCCTTTTCGACCTCGGTCCGCGAGGCCGGGGACCTGTCGGCCGGCGTCTTTGACCCGCAGGGGCGGATGCTGGCGCAGGCGGTCACCGGAACGCCGGGCCATGTGAACACCATGGCCGAGGCGGTGCTGCATTTCATCGCGGAAATCGGACGCGACCGCATGTATCCGGGCGATACCTATGTCACCAATGATCCCTGGAAGGGCACGGGCCATCTGCATGACATCACCATGGTTTCGCCCTCGTTCAAGGGCGATGAGCTGGTCGGTTTCTTTGCCTGCACCGCCCATGTCGTCGATGTCGGCGGGCGCGGTTTCGGTGCCGACGGGAAATCCGTCTATGAAGAGGGCATCCAGATCCCGATCATGAAATTTGCCGAGCGGGGCGCGGTGAACGAGGATCTGATCCGCCTGCTGCGCAGCAATGTGCGCGAACCCAATCAGGTGGTGGGCGATTTCTTCTCGCTGGCGGCCTGCAATGACGTGGGCCATCGCCGGCTGATCGCCATGATGGAAGAGATCGGCCTGAGCAATCTGGACGATCTGGGCGAATTCATCTTTTCGCGCACCCGCACCGCCATGCTTGAGCGCATCCGCGCGCTGCCGCAGGGAAGCTGGTCGAACGAGCTGGCCACCGATGGCTATGACCAGCCGGTCAATCTGGCGGCGACGGTCAGCTTTGGCGATGATCTTGTGCATGTCGATTTCACCGGCACTGACGGCCAAAGCCGCTGGGGCATCAATGTGCCGCTGATCTATACCAAGGCCTATGCCTGCTATGCGCTGAAATGCGTGGTGGCACCCGATATTCCCAACAACTGGGCCTCGCTGGAACTGTTCACGGTCGCCTCTCCGCCCAATATCCTGAATGCGCAGCGTCCGGCACCGGTCAGCCTGCGCCATGTGCTGGGCCATATGGTGCCCGACCTCGTGCTGGGGGCCGTGGCCAAGGCAATGCCGGGGCAGATCCTGGCCGAAGGCGCGGCAGCGCTGTGGAACATCCATATCTCGGCCCGCCCCGTGGCCGGTCAGGATGGGCGGCGCGCCGAGATGCTGATGTTCAACTCGGGCGGGATGGGCGCACGTCCCACGCTGGACGGTCTGTCGGCGACGGCATTCCCCTCGGGCGTGCATACAATGCCCATCGAGGCGACCGAGCAGACCGGCCCGATCACCGTCTGGCGCAAGGAACTGCGTCCCGATTCCGGCGGCGCGGGCGAATATCGTGGCGGCCTTGGCCAGATCATCGAGATCGAGGCCGCGCCGGGGCATGAGTTCGATTTCTCGGCGATGTTTGACCGTGTGGGCCATGCCGCCCGTGGCCGCGATGGCGGGCAGGATGGCGCTGCGGGCCGTGTCGAGCTGGACGATGGCACGCAGCTCAAGCCCAAGGGCTGGCAGCATGTCCCCGCCGGGCGCAAGCTGATCCTGCATCTGCCCGGTGGCGGCGGTCTGGGCGATCCGGCGCGGCGCAGCGAAAGCGCGCGGGCCGAAGACATTTCCAAGGGCTATGTGACGGAGAAGTCCGAATGAGCTATGTGGCAAAACGCCTTGCGGTGGTGAAACCCTCGGCTTCAATGGCCGCCTCGCAGGCCGCCAAGGCGCTGCGGGCAACCGGTGTCGATGTGATCGACCTGGGGCTGGGAGAGCCGGATTTCCCGACCCCTGCCCATATCGCGCAGGCCGCGCATGAGGCCGCGCTGGCGGGCGAGACGCTTTATACAGCCGCCGCGGGCACCCCTGCGCTGCGCCAGCAGATCGCGCTGAAATTCCAGCGCGAGAACGGGCTGGACTGTGCCCCCGAGGATGTCGTGGTGGCCAATGGGGCCAAGCAGATCATCTTCAATGCGCTGATGGCGACGCTGGACGAGGGTGACGAGGCGATCCTGCCCGCGCCCTATTTCGTCAGCTACCCCGAGATGGTCAAGCTGCTGGGCGGCGTTCCGGTTGTCGCGCCTTGTCGGGCGGAAAACGGCTTTCGCCTGACGCCCGAGGTGCTGGATGCCGCGATCACGCCGCGCACGAAATGGCTGTTCCTGAACATGCCGGGCAACCCCTCGGGCGCGGTCTATTCGCAAGAGGAGCTGCGCGCATTGGGTGCGGTTCTGGCCAGGCATCCGCAGGTTCTGGTGCTGTCGGACGAGATCTACGAACATATCATCTTTGACGGACGCGAGTTCATCAGCTGGGGTCGGGCCTGCCCGGAACTGAAAGAGCGCAGCCTGATCGTGAACGGCGTGGCCAAGGCCTATGCCATGACCGGCTGGCGGGTGGGCTATGCCATGGGTCCGGCACCGCTGATCAAGGCGATGAATACCGTGCAAAGCCAAAGCGTGACCTCGGTCGCTGCGCCGATGCAGGCCGCCGCGCTGGCCGCCCTCAGTGGGCCGCAGGATTGCATCGCCCGGTTCCGCGAGGCCTTTCAGCGCCGCCGCGATCTGGTCGTGGATCGCGTCGGGCAGATCGACGGGCTGACCCTGTCGGCCCCGGAGGGTGCCTTCTATGCCTATATCGGTTGCGCTGATCTGATCGGACGGCGCACGCCTGCGGGCGAGATTCTGGCCGATGACACCGCTGTTTCGAATTATCTGCTGAAGGAAGGTCATGTCGGCTCGGTGCCCGGCGCGGCATATGGGCTGTCGCCCTTCTTCCGCATTTCCACTGCCACGTCGGACGAGGTTCTGACCGAGGCCCTTGACCGCATTGCCCGCGCCGTGGGCGCGCTTGAAACCGCAGAGGTGACCGCATGACCGCGCCGCGTTTCGATACCATCCTGATCACCGGTGCCGCAGGGCGGCTGGGCACCGAGTTGCGCCGTGGTCTTGCCCCGCTGGCGCGCAGGCTGCGCCTTGCCGATATGGCCGAAATTCAGGATATCCAGCCCAATGAAGAGGCGCTGACCTTTGATCTGTCCGATGAAGCGGCCGTCCACGCTGCCATCGAGGGCGTCGATGTGATCGTCCATTTCGGTGGCGCACCGCTGGAACGGCCCTGGGAAGATATCCTGAACTCGAATATCCGGGGCAGCTATCACATCTATGAAGGCGCGCGCAAACATGGCGTCACGCGGGTGATCTATGCCTCTTCGGTCCATGCCATCGGCTATCACAAGCTGCAGGATCATATCGACGCCAATGCCCGCCAGCGCCCGGACAGCTTTTACGGGCTGTCCAAATGCTTTGTCGAAAACCTCGGCCAGCTTTACTGGGACAAGTTCGGCATCGAAAGCGTGGCGCTGCGCATCTTTTCCTCTTTCCCGCAACCGGCCGACCGGCGGATGCTGTGGTCATGGCTCAGCTTTGACGATTGTGTCCGGCTGGTCATTGCCGCGCTGACCGCGCCAAGCGTGGGCTGCACCATCTCCTTCGGCCTGTCGGACAACACGGTGAAACCCGTGGACAACCGGCTGGCGGCGCATCTGGGTTTCCATCCCGAGGACAACACCGAGGGCTATCGCGCGGCCGTCGAGGCCAGCACCGCGCCGCCCGATCCCCATGATCCGACCGTGCAATGCCTGGGCGGCTGGTTCGTGAAACTGGGCCATCCTGATGACGAGGCATCGAAATGAACGACAGCTATGACGTGGTGATCATTGGCGGGGCGGTGATCGGTTCGGCGGTGGCCTATTTCCTGACCGCCAATCCCGATTTCAACGGCTCGGTCCTGGTCGTGGAACGCGACCCCAGCTATCAGAAGGCGGCGACATCGCTGTCCTCCTCGTCGATCCGGGTGCAGTTCTCGAATCCGATCAATGTCCGCATCAGCCAATATGGCAGCGAGTTCATCCGCAATTTTGCCCAGACCATGCAGGTGGCCTCGGAACCCGAGCCGGACCTGAATTTCCATCCCGGCGGCTATCTGTTCCTGGCCAATACCGAGGAACAGGCCCGCACCCTGCGCGAGAACCACGAGGTTCAGCGTGCTTGCGGGGCGGATGTGGTGCTGTGGAACCAGGAGGAACTGGCGCGCGCCTTTCCCCATCTGAATGTCGATGACATCCTGCTGGCCTCATACGGGAATTCCGGCGAAGGCTGGTTCAACAACACCGGGCTGATGTATGGCTTCAAGGCCAAGGCGCGCGAACAGGGCGCAGAATATGTCACCGATGAGGTCGTGGCCATCGGGCGCGACGGGGACAGCGTGACCACGGTGACGCTGAAGTCGGGTGCGGTGATCAAGGCGGGCAACATCGTGAATGCCGCCGGTCCCCGTGCGGCGCTGGCGGCGCGGATGGCCGGGCTGGATGTTCCGGTCGAGCCGCGCAAGCGCAGCCTGTTCGTCTTTGACTGCGCGCAGACGCCAGAAGGCTCGGCCACGGTCAATGAAGGCCGCCTTCCGCTGATGATCGATCCCTCTGGCGTCTTCTGCCGCCCCGAAGGACGCTATTTCCTGTCGGGCTGTCCCCCGGTCGAGGATCCGGCCGTGGATTGGGATGACTTCGAGCCGCGCTACGATGAATTCGAGGAAATCATCTGGCCGGCGCTGGCCGAACGGGCAACGGCCTTCGAAGCCATCAAGGTGGTCAATCAATGGGCAGGCCACTATGACTTCAACACCCTGGATCACAATCTGATCGTCGGTCCGCATCCCGAAGTGAAAAATTTTATTTACGCCAATGGATATTCGGGGCATGGCCTTCAGCAGGGACCGGCGGCAGGTCGCGCCGTGTCCGAACTGATCATCTATGGTGGCTTCCGGACGCTGGATCTGTCCGAGGTCGGCTATGAACGTATTGTCGAAAATCGGCCTTTCCTGGAAAAGGCGGTCATCTGATCGACAGACAAGGACGGAAAAGATGCCTGTGATACGCAGGAGAGACATCGCAAAGGGGCGGGCATGAGCGACCGCCCCTTTCGCCTGCCGCCGCTGAATGCGTTGCGGGTGTTTCACACCGCCGTGCGTCATCGCAGCTTTCGCAGTGCGGCCGACGATCTGCTGGTGACACCGCAGGCCGTCAGCCAGCAGATCAAGCTGCTGGAGGAAACCCTCGGGCTGGAGCTGTTCGAACGCAAGGGCCGCGTCATCGAACCGAATGAGCAGGCGATCCTGCTGGCACATTATGTCCAGTCTGCCTTCGAGGAAATGGAAGAAGGCGTGCGCCGGGTCACCAAGGTCGGGCGGCGCAACCGCATCAATGTGAATGCCAGCCCCTATTTCGCGACGCGATACCTGCTTGATCGGATTGCGAAATTTCGCGAAACCCTGACCGATTCCGACCTGCGGCTGACGACCATGGTCGAACTGCCGGATTTCGTGGCCGATGATGTCGATGTCGCGATTCAATGGGGCTATGGCAGCTGGAAGCCCTATGAATCCACGCTGCTGATGTATGACTACAAGGAAATCTGCTGCACGCCCGACATTGCCCGCAAGATGGCCTCTCCCGAAGACCTGGCAAGCCAGGCGCTGTTGCATCCGGTCCTGTCGGATCGGCTCTGGCCGGATGTGCTGTCCCATCTGGGACTGTCGGCCGAGGTCTCGCAGGCGGCGATCCGCTTTCAGGATGCCGCAACCATGCGCCGGGCCACGGTGGCCGGGCTGGGCGTCGGGCTGATCTCGACCATAGATGCCGATGAGGATTTGAAGCTGGGCAAGCTGGTCGCCCCATTCGGTCGCGGGATCATGCGGGACATGGCACGCGAACATGTGCCGGGTTTCTATCTGGTCCTGCCACGGGCACATCGCCGGGTCAGCTCGATTGCCGCCTTCTGCAAATGGATCGCTGCGGAAGACTGGGCAAAGGGCTGACGGCGGATCCCGAACCTCGATCAACAACCAAAACTTGTCGATCTGGCGCTTTTCTTGATTTGGATGCGGCGCCGATTGCGGCAGGTTGCCCAGTGAAAGGAACCTCACATGACTCAGGCATTGGTAACAGGCGCCACCAGCGGAATTGGTCGGGCGATTGCATTGACGCTGCATCAGGCGGGGCATGAGGTGATTGCCGTGGGACGGCGCGCCGAAGCACTGGCCGAACTGGAGGCACAGGGCATCAAGGGCTTGCAGCTTGACCTGGCCGATCCGGCGGCCATGGACGCGCTGGCCGGGCTGACCCCCGACATCCTGATCAACAACGCGGGCATGATGCCGCCGATGGTGAATTTCTGCGATCTTCCGGAGGAAGAGATCACCCGCGCCATCACCGTCAATCTGACCTCGGCCATGCAGGTGACGCGGGCCATTGCGCCGGGCATGCGCCAGCGGGGCAGGGGGCATATCTTCTTTACCGGATCGACCGCAGGTCATGCGCCCTTTGCCAATCTGGCGGTCTATTGCGCCACCAAGGCGGCCATTGGCGGCTTTGCCCAGGCCCTGCGGCTGGATCTGGCCCCGCATGATGTCCGCGTGACCGAGATTGTTGCCGGGCGCGTCGAAAGCGGCCTGTATCGCGATCTGCTGTCCGAGGAAGCCCGCGCAAAGATGTATGCGGGCAATACCGCCGTGCAGCCGCAGGATGTGGCCGAGATGGTGTTGTCGATCTGGAATTTGCCGCGCGCCGTGGATGTCGCGCGGTTCGATATTCTTCCCACGTATCAGGCGACCTCGACGGGCGCTCAGGACAAGAAGTAAGGACGGACAGAGATGCAGGGACTTTCAGTCGTAATCGTTGGCGGCGGCGCCGGTTTGGGTGCCCTGATCGCGCGCATGGCGGTCGAAAATGGCGCAGCGGCGCTTGGCATCATCGACATCAACGCCGAGGCCGCGCAAGAGGCGCTGGCCCCCGCGCGCGAGGCAGGCATTCCGGCGGCCTTCGCGGCCTGCGACATCCGCACGGCGGATGCGGCCCATGCCGCGCTGAACAAGGTCGCGGATGAACTGGGTGGGATCGACACGCTGGTCAATTCGGCGGCGATCTATCCGCGCAAGCCGATCCTTGAAATCACCGATGCGGATTGGGATGCCTCGAACGCGATCAACGTCAAGGGCAGCTATCACATGATGGTGGCCGCGATCCGGCGCATGCAGGGCCAGGACCCCAAGGGGCATGTCCGCGGGCGGATCGTCAACATCACCTCGGTCGATGCCTTCAAGGCGCATCCGCAAAACGCCCATTACGCCGCCACCAAGGCCGCCGTGGTCAGCCTGACGCGCAGCATGGCGCAAGAGGTCGCCCCCGATGGCATTCTGGTGAATTCCGTGGCCCCCGCCGGCATGGCCACGCAAAAGGCCCGCGAACTGGGCTTTCTGGGCGAACTGGCCAAGGCCAGCCCGCTTGGCCGGGGCGGAGAGCCTCAGGAAATGGCCGAATGGGTTCTGATGGCTGGTGGCCCCAAGAACACCTATATGACCGGCGAAAACATCATCGTCTCTGGCGGCTATATCTACGCCTGAGGCGGGTTTCGGGTCGGGTTCATCTGGCCGGCCACATGCCGTCACCGCAGGGAAAACCGCTCCGCGACAGAAAATCTTTCCGATCTCCAGTTTTTCTTGATTTCTGAAAGGGACATGTCGCGGCACATTTTTCCTGAAGCCTGGCGAACCGAAACATCGGCGCAATCGACAGGTCTGATGGCCCGGGCCGGGAATCCGTCCGAAACCCTCACCGTCGAATTGTCAATCTGGCGGTCGCGCATTGCCGCGCCCGGAGCATTATTGAAAGGGCGAAGAAACTGTTGTCGAAAAACGAAAAATCGCTTGTTCGGGTGGATTCGCTAAGCAAGAGCTTTGGCACCCTTGAGGTTCTTAGCGGAATCGATCTGGACGTGAAATCCGGCGAGGTCCTGGCCATCATCGGACCCAGTGGCTCGGGCAAGAGCACGTTGCTGCGCTGCCTGAACTTTCTTGAAACCCCGGACAGCGGCGCCATCGAAGTGGCCGATGTCCGCATCGACGCCCAGAACCACCCCAGCCAGCGCGAGATCCTGCAGTTGCGGCGCATGGCGGGCATGGTGTTTCAGTCCTTCAACCTGTTTCCACATATGACGGTTCTTGAAAACGTCAGCTTTGCGCAAAAGCGCGTGGCGGGGAAATCGCAGGCCGAGGCGGATGCGCGCTCGATCGAATTGCTGCGCCGCGTCGGGCTGGAGGCGAAGGCCGCAGAATATCCCCATCGCTGCTCGGGCGGTCAGCAACAGCGCATCGCCATTGCCCGCGCCCTGGCGCTGAACCCCAAGGTCATGCTGTTTGACGAGCCGACCTCGGCGCTGGACCCCGAACTGGGGCTGGAGGTGCTGTCGGTGATGCGCGAACTGGCCGATGAGGGCATGACCATGATCGTCGTGACCCACGAGATGCATTTCGCCGAAAGCGTATCGGATCATGTGATGATCATGGCGGATGGCAAGATCATCGAATATGGCCCCAGTGCCGAAATCATGCGCAACCCGCAGACCGAACGTGCGCAGCGCTTCCTTCATGCGGTCAGGGACCGGTGATGGCAGAGATTCTTGGAAAAATCCTCAGCGGGCTGCCCTGGACCATTGCCCTGACGCTGCTGTCGCTGCTGGCGGGCATGTTGCTGGGCGTGCCGATGATGATGGCGCGGGTATCGCGCATGGCCTGGCTGCGCTTTCTCAGCGCATCGGTGATCACCTTCATCCGCTCGATCCCGCCCATCGTCTGGCTGTTCGTCATCTTCTTCGGGGTGGGCAGCGGCTATCTGCGCATCGATCCCTTTCCGGCCGCGGTCATCGGGATGGGGCTGATTTCATCCGCCTATATGGCCGAGATATATCGCGGTGCCCTGCTGTCGATCCATGCAGGGCAATGGGAAGGCGCTGCCGCGCTGGGGGTCAGCCGCACGCGCATCTGGACCCAGATCATCCTGCCGCAGCTGTTCCGCGTGGCGCTGCCTGCCATTGCGACCTTTGCGATCGGCCTGCTGAAGGATTCAGCCATCGCATCGACCATCGGAGTGAAAGAGATGACCTTTGTCGCCAACCAGCAGGCCATGGCCACCTATCGCGGTCTGGAAGTCTTCAGCATGGTTGCGCTGGCCTATATCGTGATCAGCCTGCCGGTCGCCTGGGCCACCCGCGAACTCAGCAGCCGCATGCAGAAAAAGGTGTCCAGATGATCTCGACGATTCTGTCACAAGGCGGAGACTGGCTGCCCGACCTGGTTTCCGGTCTGAAGGTGAGCGTGATGGTCACCATGGTCAGCCTGCTGATCGGCCTGCCCTTCGGCTTTCTGCTGTCCCTGGGCGTGATGTCGAAATCACGCATGTCCAATGCGCTGGCGCTGGTGGTGGTTGAAATCGGTCGCGGGGCACCCTCGCTGGTGCTGTTGCAATTCGCCTATTTCGGCCTGCCCTCGGCCGGGCTGACGCTCAGTTCCTTTGGGGCCAGCGTTGTCGCGCTCAGCTGGACAACGGCGGCCTATACCAGCGAGATCATCCGTGCCGGGCTGCAATCGGTGCCGGCGGGCCAGCGCGAGGCCGCGATGGCCGTGGGACTTAACCGCATGGACATGATGCGTTTCGTGATCATGCCGCAGGGGCTGAAGATTGCCATTCCCGCGCTGCTGGGCTTTGCCATCCTGATCTTTCAGACCACCTCGCTGTGCTTTGCCATTGCTTTGCCGGAACTGACCAGCAAGGCCTATGAAATTGGGGCCAATACGTTCCAATACCTGCCGGCCCTGGTTCTTGCCGGGCTGCTGTATCTGATGGTCTGCATTCCGATGACGATGATCGTTCATTGGATTGAAAACCGCAGGAAATACTAAAACCAATCACTCAACAGGAAGGTGCCGATATGAAAAATGTCGTTTCAACCGGTCTTGCCGCGATCTCGCTTCTGGCGGCAACGCAGGCCGTCGCCCAGGATTGCACGCCGCAGCATCAGGTCACGACCGTCGATGAGGGCTTTCTGACCATCGCCGCGCCGACGTTCCCGCCCTTTTCGACGCCGCTGAGCGAAGATGACGTGACCGGGATCGACGGCGAGATCGTCAAGGAAATCGCCGCGCGCGAATGCCTGAAGATCAAGGTCGAACAGGTCGAATATGCCACCGCCATTCCCTATGTCGTATCCGGGCGCGCCGATCTTGCCATCGGCAATTTCTACCGCACGGCGGAAAGGGGCAAGGTCGTCGACATGTCCCTGCCGCTGTATATCGACCAGATGGGGCTGTTTTCACGTGATGGCGTGGCGACGGTTTCCGGGCTCGAGGGCCGTCCGGTCGGCACCGTTCAGGGTTATCTCTGGGTGAATGAGCTCAAGAAGATCCTTGGCGATGATCTGCGCCTGTATAACAACTATGTCGCGCTGTATCAGGATCTTGAATCCAGCCGCATCGAGGTCGCCATCGACGGCATGGCCATCGGCACGGCGGCCCAGCAGGGCGGTGCGCTGACGGACATCAAGCTTGTGGTCACCGAACCCGACGAACGCGTGGCGGCCTCGGTCGCGCCGCCGCAGGCAGGGCTGCCGATGGCCAAGGGCAATGACGATCTGCTGGGTGCGATCAACGAGATTGTCACCGATCTGCATGACTCGGGCCGTTTGACGGAAATCATGGTCGAATTCGGCATGCCGGGCACCGCCACGGATGTCGGCGAACCACGGCTGGTCCAGTAATCCAGATGCGGGGGCCCCGACCGGGCCCCCGTTTCCGCCCCGGAACACCCCCCAAAGCAAGGCAGGGCAAAGAACATCCCATGATCTACAAGACGCGGAAGAAGAGCCAGAACTGGGCAGGCGAGACAATCGGGATCATCGTCCTTGATTGCGAATATCCCTATGTTCCGGGCAATGTCGCCAATGCGACGACCTATGATTTCCCGGTGCGATATGCGGTGGCCGAGGGCGCCGACAATCACCGGCTGATCTTTGACCGCGACCTGTCCCTGCTGGAGCCTTTCAAAGAGGCCGCCCGCAAGCTGGAAGCCGAAGGCGTTCGCGCCATTACCGGGGCCTGTGGCTTCATGGCGCTGTTCCAGCAGGAAATCGCGGCGTCGGTGGATATCCCGGTCTTCATGTCCAGCCTGCTGCAGGTGCCCTTCATGCACAGGATCACCGGACGGCGCGTGGGGATCATCACCGCCGATCAGTCGCAACTGTCGAGCGAGCATCTGGAACGGTCCGGCATCACCGCCGATATTCCGCTGGCGATTGGTGGCATGGAAGATTGCGCCCCCTTCCGTCAGGCGATCTTCTATCCTGACGGCACGCTGGACGATGATGCGATCCGGGCAGGGGCGGTCGCGCGGGCGCTGAGGCTGCAAGAGGACAATCCCGACCTGGGGGCCATCCTGCTGGAATGTTCGGACCTGCCGCCCTATGCCCATGACATTCAGGCCGCGACCGATCTGCCGGTCTTCGATTTCGTGACCATGATCAACAACGTCCATCAGGGTTTCACGCGCCGGCCCTATCGCGGGTATCTGTGACGCCGGAACAGGGATGCCGCCGCGCACCAAAGGGGAATGAGCGATAGGATTGACTTCTATCGCTCAATATTATCCGATGCATGAGTTATAGAAAGGACTTCTATCGCTCATGCCCTGGAATTGGACCGATCCCGATTGGCCGAATTTTCGCTATGACCCGGCGGCGCTGGACGTTCATGAGCAGAAATTCCTGCTGTCATCGGGCGAAATCCTTGGCGCGGTGCATCATGTCACCCCGTCCGAGCGCGAGCAACTGCGCATCGAACTGTTGAGCGACGAGGCAATGCAGACCAGCGCCATCGAGGGCGAATTCCTTGACCGGCTGAGCGTACAGTCCTCATTGCGGCGACAACTGGGCCTGGACCCCGACAGCTATCCGGCCAAGCCGCGCGAACAGGGCGTGGCGGAAATGATGGTCGATGTCTATTCGGGCTTTGCCGCCAAGCTGACCCATCAGACATTGTTTCGCTGGCACCGGATGCTGCTGTCCCATGATCGCAGGCTGGAAACCATCGGCGAATACCGCCAGCATGCCGATGCAATGCAGATTGTCTCGGGGCGGCTGGATCGGCCGACCGTGCATTTCGAGGCACCGCCATCGGCGCAGGTTCCGGGTGAAATGGACCGCTATCTGGCCTGGTTCAATGCCTCGGCCCCCGGTGCCGCGCAGCCCTTGCCCGCATTGACACGGGCCGGGCTGGGGCATCTCTATTTTGAAAGCATCCACCCTTTCGAGGACGGCAACGGGCGTCTGGGACGGGCCCTGGCCGAGAAGTCCCTGGCCCAGAACATCGGCCAGCCCAGCCTGATCTCGCTGGCCTTTACCATCGAGCAGGAACGCAAGAGCTATTACGCGCAGCTGGAACAGCACCAGAAATCTCTGGATGTGACCGGCTGGCTTGTCTGGTTTGCCCGGACGGTCCTGACCGCGCAGCAGGTCACGCTGGATCGGGTTGGCTTCTTCATCGCCAAGGCGCGCTTTTACGACCGCCATCGCGATCATCTGAATGACCGGCAGGCCAAGGCCATCGCGCGGATCTTTCGCGAGGGGCCTGCCGGATTCACGGGAGGGCTGAGTGCCGAGAACTATCTGAAGATCACCGGCACCTCGCGCGCCACGGCGACGCGCGATCTGCATGATCTTGTTCAGAAAGGGGCGCTTCGCAGAACGGGTGAGCGTCGGCACACGCGGTATTGGCTGAAGCTGGACGAGGGTGCCGACGCCCGGTGATCGGTCATAGCGCGCCGAGGAAGATATCGTTCTCGGCAGGTGATCCCATGGTGACGCGGGCCCAGTTTTCATAGGGCGCTTCCTGCCATGCCTTGATCAGCACGCCCTTGCCGCGCAGCTTTTCGGCAAGGATATGGGCCGGGGCACCCGTATCGAAAAACAGGAAATTCGCCTGCGATGGCGCGCAGGCAAAGCCCTTGGCAGAAAGTGCGGCGGCGATGCGTTCGCGTTCCTGCGTTGCCTGCGCGACCACGCGGGCCAGATGGGCGCTGTCCTTCAATGCCTCGGCAGCGGCACTGGCGGCCAGCGCGTTCACGCCAAAGGGATTGCGGGTCTTCATCATCGCCTGAATCAACTGCGGATCGCTGGCGATGCCATAGCCGACCCGCGCCCCTGCAAGACCATAGGCCTTGGAAAACGTGCGCAGGACGATGGCGGGATTGCGGCTTTCCGCCAGCACGGCCAAGGCGTCAAAGCGTTGGCCGGGCGCGACGAACTCGACATAGGCTTCGTCGAAACAGATCAATGTCTCGGGGTCGGCTGCGGTCAGGATCCGGCGGAACTGCTGTTCCGAGATGGCAGGTCCGGCGGGATTGCTGGGAGAGGAAAAGATCAGCACACGCGGTTTCCGCTGCAGCTGCTGACAAAGGGCCTCGACCGGGAAGGACCAATCGTCGTTGAAGGGCACCTTGGTGACCCTTGCGCCGAATGTCAGCGCGCCGAATTCATGCAGGCCAAAGCTGGGGCAGATCGTCACCACGTGATCCTGTGGACGGATCACGGCACGAAACAGCGCGCCGATCAGGTCTTCCGAACCATTGCCGAAGATGACGTTTTCCGGCTGTGTGCCGGTCAGTTCCCCAACCAGCGCGCGCAGGGACATATTCGCGGCATCGGGATAGCGCGCCACTCCGGCAGCCGCCTGTTGCATGGCCTCGATGGCACGGGGCGAGGGGCCAAGCGGGCTTTCGTTGCTGTCCAGCTTGGCAAGGCAGTCGATGCCATAGGTGGCCTTGAAGCGGTCCATGGCAAGCCCGGCATTGTAGGTGGGCAGATTGGCGACTTCCTGACGGATCAGGTCACGGGGAAAGGATGCGGTCATGCGATGTCCTGTGCACTAAAGATCGAAGATCTTGCCGGGGTTCATGATGTTCTGGGGGTCCAGCGCGCGCTTTATGCGGCGCATGACACCAAGGGCGGGGCCATGTTCGGCGGGCAGATAGGCTTTCTTGCCCAGCCCGACGCCATGTTCGCCGGTGCAGGTGCCACCCATTTCGATCGCCATCTTGATCAGGCTGCCGTTGATATGGCGGGCTTCGCGGATTTCATCCTCATCTGCGGGATCGTACAGCAGGACCAGATGGAAATTCCCGTCTCCGACATGACCGACCAAAGGTGCCTGGATAGAGGTCGTTGCGATCACCTCCTGTATCGCGCCGATACATGAGGGCAGGGCCGAGATCGGCACACAGACATCGGTGGAAATCCCCTTGATGCCGGGACGCAGTGCGCGCGAGGCATAAAGCGCGTCATGACGGATACGCCAGATGCGGCTGGCGTCTTCGGCAGATGTGGCGCGTTCGAACTTGCGGGCGCTTTCGGCCAGCCCTTCGAATGTATCCATGTCGTTTTCGACCGTGGGGGCCGCGCCGGTCATTTCGACCCACAACGTCGGAGATTCCGGCAGATCGGCCCTGGAGTAGCGGTTGATCGCCTGCATCTGCAGGGTGTCGGCCAGCTCGATCCGGTTCAGCGCCAGCCCGCATTGCAAGGCCATGACCACGGTTTCCGTGGCCTCTTGAATGCTGTCAAAGCTGCACATGGCGGTTTGCGAGGCCTCGGGGATGCCGAACAGGCGCAGGGTCAGTTCGGTAATGACGCCAAGCGTCCCTTCCGAGCCGACCATCAGGCGGGTCAGGTCATAGCCTGCGGATGATTTGCGGGCCCGCCCCCCGGTCCTGATGATCTCTCCATCGGGCATGACGACCGTCAGTCCAAGCACCAGATCGCGCATCGAGCCATAGCGCACCGTTGTCGTGCCCGAGGCCCGCGTGGCCGCCATGCCGCCCAGGGTCGCATGGGCACCCAGATCGACCGGAAAGAACAACCCCGTTGCGCGAAGATGCTCGTTCAGGGCCTGGCGGGTGACACCGCATTGCACGGTGCAATCCATATCGGCCTCTTCAACCGACAGGATTGCATCCATGGCCGACATGTCCAGGCTGATGCCGCCATGAGGCGCATGGATCTGCCCTTCGATGGATGAGCCCGCGCCAAAGGGGATCACCGGCACCTCGTGTTCGTTGCAGGCGGCCAGCACATCCGAGACCTCTTGCGTCGAGCGCACCATGATCACCGCGTCAGGCCATGCGGGGGGAAGATGGCTTTCGCCGCTGCCGTGATGTTCGCGCATGGCCTCAGAGGTCACCAGCCGCTCGGCAAATTGCGGCTGCAACTGCGCCAGAAGCGCATTCAGTTTTTCATTCATTCTTGTGACTTTTCAGTGTTGCAGAAGCCGCCGCGCGCCCTGCCGGACAGGGGGCGCGGCGGCCGTTCGTGACGGATCAGGCGTTGAACCACCAGCGTTCCGCGCAGCGGTTGCCATCCAGATCCCAGTCGCCCGAGATTTTCTCTCCGGTGGACAGCTTGCTGGATTTGGCATCCAGAAGATCGGCCCAGACCGGCGCGATCATGCCGCCTTCTTCGGCGATGATGGCCTGACATTCGGCGTAAAGGGCGCGACGTTTCGCATCATCCTTTTCCGAGCGCGCGGCATTCAGCGCCAGATTGAAGGCCTCATTGTCCCAGTTGGTTTCATTGTAATCGCCAAGAGATTCGCGGGAATAGGCCAGCGACAGCATCAGGTCTTCATTCGCGCGACCGGACCAGCGGGTGGCGAAGAACGGTTTCTTGCCCCAGATATTGGTCCAATAGCCATCCTCGGGCTCGCGTGCGACGGTGATATTGACGCCGGCGGCGGCGGCATGGCCGCTGAACAATTGCGCGGCGTCGACGGCCCCCGTGAAGGGCGTGTCCGAGGCGTGAAGCGTGGTGGTCAGCCCCTCGGCCCCTGCGGCCTTCAGCAGCGATCTGGCCTGTTCGGGGTCATATTCATGCTGCGCCAGCGAGGGATCGTAATACTGATAGGCGCTGGAAATCGGCTGGTCATTGGCGATCGAACCAAAGCCGTTCAGAACCTTGTCGACGATATCCTGGCGATTGATCGACAGTTTCATCGCCTTGCGCACGCGCGGATCGGAAAACAGCGGATCGGTGGTCAGCATGCTGAAGGCATAATGCACCTTGCCCTGCGTCTGGATCAGGTCGATCCCCGGCATGGCCGCCAGCAACGGGGCGGTGGTGGTGTCCACGGCATTCATGGCATCGATCTGGCCGGTTTGCAGCGCCGTGGTCCGGGCATTCACGTCGCGGATGGCCAGCATTTCGACCGAGTCGAAATGCCCGCGCCCTTCCTTCCAGTAGTTGGGGTTCTTGCGCACGACGGATTTCACGCCGGGCTCGTAGGATTCCAGGATATAGGGACCGGTACCGATGCCCGCGTCGAAATTCATGTCATCGGCCGGGACAATATACATGCAGGTCAGCGACAGAACCGCGGGAAAGCCCGCGTTGGGCGCATTCAGCGTAAAGGTCACCTCGTCTGGCGCGCTGGCCTGAACATCTGCGATGACGGCCGCCAGGGCCTTGACCTGCGAGAAGCTGTCCTCGCCGCGGTGCAGATTGACCGAGAAGACGACGTCATCGGCATCCATGGTCTTGCCATTGTGAAATTCGATCCCCTGACGCAGCTTGAAGGTCCAGATGGTCAGATCGTCATTGGCCTCCCAACTGGTGGCCAGTTCGGGGACCAGAACGCCACCGGCGCCGACCTCGACCAGGTTGTTGCGCAGCTGCCATTGCAGGTGCTGCATGTATTTCGTTTCCGTCGCCTGCGGGTTCAACGTCTCGCCGGAATCAAAGCCGCCGATGCCGAGGCGCAGCGTTCCGCCCGAAGACGGTGTCTGGGCACGCAGGGGTTTGCCGGAAAGACCCAGAACGGTGGCGGCCCCCAGCGCGGTGGCCCCCAACATAAGACTGCGGCGGTTGGTCGAAAATGTCATGAATCTCTCCTGGCGGATCTGCCCTGTTGGCATGCGACAAGGAAGTCGCGTTGTCGGCTGGGTTTATGTCTGTTCTTATTGCGCTAAAATGCGCTGAAATTACGCTAAGTGACTGACTGGGACGTGACAAACCAGTTTTGCAGCGGTACCGTTCAGCATTCCTGAGATGTGATGTTCGCAACCCAGATACTTTAGGCAAACTATGCGATCCATCCTTCCTCCGCTACGCGCCATGCAGGCATTCGAAAGCTTTGGCAGACTTGGCTCGGTCAATGCCGCCGCGCGCGAGCTGGGCGTGACCCCCGGCGCCATCAGTCAGCAGATCAAGCTGCTGGAAGACCAGCTGCAGATGCCGCTGATCATGAAGGACGGTCGCCGCGCGGCGTTGGCGCCCAAGGCGAAATCCTATCATGCCGTTCTGACGGCGGGCTTTGACAAGCTGAAACAGGCGCAGGTGCTGCTGGCCCAGCAAGCGTCCGAGCTGGACATTCACGTGTCCGGCCTGCCGACCCTGCTGTCCAAATGGCTGCAGCCCCGTCTGCACAGTTTCGAGGCACGTTATGGAGAGACGTCGATTCGCCTTGATGCCACCCATGGCGAACCCGAGCCGGAATTTCTGGACCATATGTTCCGTCTGACCTATGGCACTGTTTCAGATATGTTTCCCCATGCGCGCGCGCTGTTTCAGGATGTCTGCTTTCCGGTCTGTTCGCCCGAATTCCTCAAGGCGCACCCCGAGGCGCTGGACCCCGCCAGCCTGCCTGATCTGCCCTGGGTGGATATCGACTGGGGTCCGGCCTATTCCACCACCGTGCCGCGGCTGGGAACATGGCTTGAGGCGCAGGGGCTGCCAGGGCCGAAAAACAAGCCGGTTTCGGTCCATTCCCTGTCCAGTTCGGCGCTGGAAGCCGCTGCCAGCGGGCAGGGAATCGCCTTGGCACAACTGTCCTTTGCCTCGGTTGATCTGGGTCTGGGCAGGCTGATCCGCATTTCGCAAGAATCCGTCAGTATGCCCGAGCACTACTATATCTGTTGGGGGCCGATGATGCTGGAAAACGAAAAATCGCGCCATTTCCTGAACTGGATTCTGGCCGAGACATCAGTCTGACCGTATAGCATGGCTAAACGATAAGCGGCCAGAAGGTCGGTTTTTTTTGGCAATCCTGCTGACGTAACCTTGGGTCATCTCAGCCCAAGATATCACGTCAGCTAGGAAGTCATATGTTTCTGAAAAATGCATGGTATGTCGCCGCCTGGAGCGACGAGATCGTCAACACGCTGCAGCAGGTCAAGGTGCTGGGCGAAAAGATCTGCATGTTCCGCAATGATGAAGGCGAAGTGATCGCGATGGAGGATGCCTGTCCGCATCGCAAGCTGCCCCTGTCCAAGGGTCGGATCAAGGACAACAATGTCGAATGCGGCTATCACGGGCTGACCTTCGATTGTGCGGGGCAATGCGTCTGGGCACCCGGCGGCGGCCGGATTCCTTCGGCGGCCCGCGTGCGCCCCTATCCGGTGCACGAGAAATATGGTCTGGTCTGGATCTGGATGGGCAATGCCGCCATCGCCGACCCCGAGGACATCATCGATATTCCGAATTTCGACAGCCCGGAATGGGGCATCAATCGCGGTGCCGCGATGGAGTTGAAATGCAACTATCTGTTGATGTGTGACAACCTTCTGGATCCCACTCATGTCGCATGGGTGCATGAAAGCTCTTTCGCTGCCGATGCCACCAAGGACACGCCGCTGCGCGTGACCAAGACAGATACCGGGGTGATCGTGCATCGCTGGATGATGGATCACGAGCCTGCACCCTTCTACAAGAAGATTGTCGAATTCGAAGGCAACTGCGACCGTCTTCAGCATTACGAGGTCCGCTATCCCAGCCATGCGCTGATCCGCGCCGTGTTCACCCCGGCAGGGACCGGCGGCGTCGATGGCACGCTGCATGAAAAGACCTTTGTCATGGACAGCTATAACTTCATGACTCCGACGACCGAGAACGAGACGCGCTACTACTGGTTCCAGCTGCGCAACATCCGGCCCGATGACGAAGAACTGTCCAGGATGATGAGCGAAGACGTTCGTCATGCCTTCGAGGAAGACCGGGCGGTGCTGAACGAGGTGCAGATCGGCATGACCGAGAAGACGTCGCCCCATATCGATCTGGCGATTGATGCGGGCCAGTTGCGTTTCCGGCGGCAACTGGAGGCCATGATCGCCGAAGAGGCGATGGTCGATGCCAAGATGAGTCAGTGACATGGCGCAGGGGTTTCGTGAATTTCGCGTCGCCGAGAAGGTCACCGAGAGCGAGATCATCACCTCGTTCTGCCTGGAGCCCACCGATGATGCGCCGCTCTGGCCGGTAAAGCCGGGTCAATATGTCACCCTGCAGGTGCCGGGCCGTGACGGGCCGGTTCTCAAGACCTATTCGGTCTCTTCCGATCCATCGGAAACGCGCCACTACCGCATCACCGTCAAGCGCGAGGCAGGTGTGAATGGCGCGCCGGATGGGGTCGGGTCGTGCTGGTTGCATGACCAGGTGAACAAGGGCGATACGATCCAGCTTGCCGCGCCACGCGGCAGCTTTGTTCTGGACGAGAACAGCACGCGGCCGGTTCTGCTGTTGTCGGGCGGGGTAGGGCTGACGCCCATGGTCTCGATGCTGCACCGTCTGCGGGAAACGGATCGCGAGGTCCATTTCCTGCATGCCTGCGAGAACGGCAATGTCCATGCCCTGCGCGACGAGGTGATGGCCTGTGCGAACGCGCGGATCACGCCGCTTTTCGTCTATCACAACCCCAGCGAGGCGGACCGCAAGAAGGGGTCGTTTGACGCCGAGGGGGTGATCGACAGGGAATTCCTGCGCAAGCATCTGCCCATTGGCGATTACGAGGCCTATATCTGCGGCCCGACGCCCTTCATGGTCGCGATGTATCAGCTCTTGCAGGAACTGGGGGTGCCCAAGGCACGGATTTCCTATGAGTTCTTCGGGAAATCGGCTTCACTGGAGACATTGGCCGCGCAGCCGGTGACCTCTCGTGCGGCCTCACGTGCGGCACCGACCATTCAGGCGCTGACCTTCCTGACCAATCCGGACGCCTGGGCCTCGGCCGATGAGCCCTCGGAACCGCCCGCGGCGGTCGCTGCTACCGCGGCGGGCGAGGTGACCTTTCGCAGGTCAAATGTCACTGCGGCCTGGGATGACTCGGCGGAATCGCTGCTGGAACTGGCTGAAAATGCCGGGTTGGAGCCGGAATTCGTCTGTCGTGCCGGCATCTGCAATTCTTGCAAATGCGGGTTGATCTCGGGGGAGGTCGAATATTTCGAAGACCCGTTGATGGAGCCCGAGGCCGGTCAGGTGCTGATCTGCTGCTCGCGCCCCAAGGGACCGGTCGTGCTGGACCTCTGACCGGACCAACCGATCTGCCTGCTGCCAGAGGGCCTCTTGCCCGGTGCGGCAGAACAGCCCTGACGGCTCCCGGTCAACACGACCGGGGGGCGTCCATCAGCGCGATGCAAGGCGCGGCGCATGCAGAACCACCGACATTCCCGGCGCCAGGCGGTCGCGGTCGGGCTGATCGGGGTCGATTTCGATCTTCACCGGCAGGCGTTGCGCAATCTTGGTGAAATTCCCCGTCGCGGTCGAATTGCCCAGAACGCTGTATTCCGAAGCCGTGGCCGGAGAGATCTGCGCGACATGGCCGTGAAAGCGCTGGTGGTGCAGGGCGTCGACCGTGAAGCTGACCGGTTGATCCACCCTCAGATCCGCCAGTTCGCCCTCGTTGATATTGGCGATGACCCAGGTTTCGGGCGCGACAAGGGACATCAGAGAGGTTCCCGCCGACACATATTGACCCGGTTTCACTCCGATCTGGCCCAACCTGCCCTTGTGGGGGGCACGGACAATGCAATGTTCAAGATTGATCCGGGCAAGCTCTACCGAGGCCTTGGCGCTGGCCAGTTGCGCGTTCAGCAAGTCGATATTGATCTTCAGGGCTTCGACATCCTCTCGGGCGACGGCGACATTGCTCTGGGCTGCGATCAATGCAGTTTCTGCCTGGCGCAGCGACAATGTGCTGTCCTCGCTTTCCGAGGTCGAGATGAACCCCTTTTCCTTCAGCTTCGCCTGACGTTGTGCATTGGCACGGGCCTTGTCCAGCGTGGCCTCTGCCGATCCCAGCGCTGCCTTGCGTGACTGCAGGACAGCCTCGGCCGAGCGTATGCTTTGCGCGTTCGAGGCCAGCCTGGCCTTGGCCGCTGCAAGGGAAGACTGCGCCTGGGCGAGCGACTGCCGTGCGGTCCTGTCATCCAGTTCTACGAGGATGTCACCTTCCTCGACCTGCTGGAAATCCTGCACCCGCACCCTGGTCACATAGCCCGACACCTGCGGCGACAATGTGGTGACATTGCCGCGCAAATAGGCATTGTCGGTGCGGATTTCCGTGCTGCCGAATGGCGGCAATTGCCATGCAAAGAGAACGGCCAGAACCCCTGCGATGCCGGTCAGAAGGATGGCGGCTGTCGGGAAATGGTGTTTGAACGACGTCATCTCGGACCTCTCATTGCGCGGGAACCGATGGCGCCCGGGCCATCCGTTTGCGCATTGTGACAAGCAGGATATGCCCCATCAGAACCGCCGCCGCGCCAAGCGCCAGCAGCGAGATCAGGTGAAACACATCGTTGTAAGCGGCAATGGTTGCCTGTTGTGCCACGGTGCTTCCAAGCTGCGCGGCAGCCCGGCTTTGCAGCAGCGTGGCATCCGTCATGCTGTGCGACAGGGTCGCGGCGATCTGTTGCAGCTGTTGTGTAACCATTGCGTCACCGGTGGCCAGTTGTTCCTTCAGCCATTGGGCATGGGCCGTGGTGCGCATCGAAATCAGCGTTCGGAACAATCCGCTGCCGATCGTCGCGCCAAGGATCTGGCTGGACAGGAAGATGATGATGAAGCTGAGGATGTATTGCGGGCCGCGCTGCAGCGCAGACATCAGTCCGACCGCCATGGCCGAGGGCAGATACAGCATGCCCGCAAAGCCGATGATTGCCTGGCTCAGATACATGCTCGATGGGGCAATCTGCGGGTTTGCGCCGGCATCCAGATTGGCGCCAAAAGCAATCAGACCCAGGGCAAGCAGATGGACCAGGGGCACATGCGGCGGGCTCAGCACAAGGCAGCAGACAAGTCCCCCCGCCAGCGTCGCGGCCGAGATGATCCAGAACAGCGGGGCCATCTGGATCGGGGAATAGCCCAGGGCCTGAAACAGCCCCGGCGCACCACTGGCCTGTTCGCTGAGAATGATCCTGAACACGAAAAGCGCGGCGGTGAACTGCAGCATGGCCGGGGTCATCAGCCAGCGCACATCGACCAGCGGGGCCTTGCGCTGCAATTCGATCACGAAGGCCGTCACCAGTGCGGCGATCGCTGCCGCCAGGACGACGCCCATCCATGGCGCATCGGTCCACCAATAGATCGCCCCCGTGGTGAAACAGGCGACAAATCCGAAAAATGACGCGGCAATCAGCGAAAAGCTGATCAGATCCAGCCCACCGATCACCTTCATCCTTTCGGCCGAGGCCAGGGGCAGGCGGAAGACAAGTGCCAGGCAGGTCATCGACATGCCCAGCTTGATGACCAGCAGGTTGTTCCAGCTGCCATTTTCCAGCAGATAGGGTGATAGCGCCCGCCCGAGCGGCGTCCCCAGCGAAATAAAGGTCATCGCAAGCGGCAGGCCGACGCGCAGCTTGTTCTGCTGCGACAGGGGCTCCAGCATATACATGAAGGCCAGAGTGGACAGCGGCGCAGCGGAGATTCCCGACAACAGTTCCACCAACAGGGCCGAGCGCAGATCGGTGGCGAACAGGCTTATGCCTGCCACCGCCGCATAGACCACGATAGAGACCTCGGCAAAGCGGCGCAGACCATATTGCATGCGCACCTTGGTCAGCATCAGCGGAAGCGCGGCCCGAGGTGCCATGAAGGCCACCATCAACCATGTGGTGTCGCTGACCGAGGCGCCAAGTTCTCCGGCCAGGGTCGAGATATTCGCGGACAGGAACCCCTGTCCCAGCGATTGCGACAGGGCAATGAAGGCGGCGGCGAACATATAGACCGCGGTGGTCTGCACCCGGTTGTCTGCCGGTGGCATGGCCCCGGCCGTCTGCGTGCCATTGGCGGACATCAGCCGTTCATCCGGTCCAGATTTCGCTGCAGGTGCCTGATGACATTCAGGGCCTTCTGAAGATCCTCGGGGTCGATATCGCGATAGAGTTCGCGCCGCAGTTCCTCGATGAAGCCCACGACACGGCTGGCCTGCGAATGGGCCTTGTCGGTCAGGAACAGGGATCGCATGCGCTTGTCGCCGGAAACGGCGCGCCGCTCGATCAGCCCCTGTTTCTCCAGGTGATCCAGCGTTCTGGTCATGGAGGGCGTGCGGATATCAAGGCGCTCGGCCAACTCGGCCTGCGTGATCCCCTCATTTGCCGAGATCGCGACCAGCGCTTCGGCCCGCGCATAGGTCATGTCCAGCGCGGCTGCGCGCAGGTTGAACCGTTTGCGGATTTCGCGATGCAGTCCGATGACGGCTGGCAGGAACTGTTTGCGCAAAGAAAGGGACATGATGATACTTTCATTACCTAGGTAACTATTCGCTAGGTAATGAGATGGGCGCTGCTCTGCAAGTGACGATGGTGCGCAAATCAGGCCTTGACCCGGCTGCGACCGCTTCCACCCGAGTTCAGGCGACGGCCCCGGCCCTTCCGAAGGCCGTGCAGCGGTTCATGATGGCGATGCTGGCGTGGATTTCGGCGGTCTGGTGGGCAGGGTCTCGGGAGATGAGACTTTCGCCGAAAAGCTTCGGGCAATTCATCCTGACCTCGACCCTGCATCGGACGTGCGATCTTGTCCATTTCTTTCAAAGAGCTGCCCCGGCCGTTGGGCGGCGCGCCCGTTGCGGCGGATGGAGGGGTGGATTTCTCCATCAAGGTTGCGGACAACATGTCGTTTGTCGAAGATGATTTCCTGCTGTCGCCATGAAAGGGCCATGAAGGTCCGCCCCTGAAACGGGCGGGCCTTGCCATGTCGGGCCGGCGGCGTCTCAGGCGGTCTGCTGCTTCGCCGCCGGATTTGCGCGTTCCTGCAAGAGCTGCGTCAGCCAGTCCGGGTCCATTTCCGGGACCGAGGACAGCAGCAACTCGGTGTAGGGCGCATGCGGCGGCGTGAAGATCGCGTCCTTCGTGCCCTGTTCGACGATGACGCCATTCTGCATGACCACCACATCATCGGCGATCGAGCGCACGGTGGCGATGTCATGGGTGATGAACAGATAGGTCAGATCCAGTTCCTTTTGCAGCCGGTCCAGCAGCCGCAGGATGCCCTCGGCCACCAGTTGGTCCAGCGCCGATGTGACCTCATCACAGATGATGAAATCGGGCTCGGCCGCAAGGGCTCGGGCAATGCAGATGCGCTGTTTCTGCCCCCCTGACAGTTCCGAGGGCAAACGGTCCATGAATTCATCAGGATCCAATTCAATCAGCGTCAGCAATTCGCGGATGCGGGCCTCTTTCTCTGCGCCTTTCAGGCCAAGGAAAAAGGTCAGTGGACGGCCGATGATTTCGCGGATGCGCTGCTTGGGGTTCAGGGCCGTATCGGCCATCTGGTGGATCATTTGCAAATGACGCTGCAACCCGCGCGAGCGTTTTCGCCCGACTTTGTTCAGGGGCGTCCCGTCATAGAGGATTTCGCCATCGGTGGGCGGCAGCAGCCCCATGATCGCCCGCGCCAGCGTCGATTTTCCCGACCCGCTTTCGCCGACCACGGCCACGGTGCTGCCGCGCTTGATATCCAGGTTGATATTGTTGAGCACTTTCACGATGCCATAAGAGGCGTGAACATTGCGCACTGACAGCAGCGTGCACTCGCCGCCCTCGCGCGGGGGGCGGGGTTCGCGACGGAAATCGCGCACGGCCCAAAGCGATTTGGTGTATTCCTGCTGCGGATTGGCCAGCATTTCGCGCGCCGGGGCATCCTCGACCTCTTGGCCGCACAGCAGCACCTTGATGCGATCGGCCATCTGCGCGACAACCGCCAGATCGTGGGTGATATAGATGGCGGCGGTGTTGTATTCGCGCACGATGTCGCGGATCGCGGCAAGAACCTCGATCTGGGTGGTCACGTCCAGCGCGGTGGTGGGTTCGTCAAAGATGATCAGATCGGGACGGCAGGCCATGGCCATCGCCGTCATCGCCCGCTGCAACTGTCCGCCAGAAACCTGATGGGGATAGCGGAAGCCGATGCTGTCGGGATTGGGCAGGCGGATCTTGCGATACAGCTCGATCGCGTCGGACTGGGCCTCGGCGCGTGACATGACGCCGTGCTGGACAGGCCCTTCGCAATATTGATTGATCAGCTTGAAGGCCGGGTTGAAGGCCGCTGCCGCCGATTGCGCGACATAGGCGATGCGCTTGCCGCGCAGCTGGCGCAGGGCTTCTTCAGAGGCGCCGACAAGCTCTTGCCCGTCAAAGGAAATGCTGCCGCCGCTGATCCGGCATCCGCCCTTGGTATAGCCCATGGCGGCCAGTCCCAGCGTGGATTTGCCCGCGCCGCTTTCGCCGATCAGGCCCAGGATCTCGCCCCGTTTCAGGCCCAGGTCGACGCCTTTGATGATGGGTTTCCATTGCCTGTCCGAGCGACCCTCGATCGCGATGTTCTTCATATCCAGCAAAAGATCGGACATGGGCTATTCCTTCAGGCCAGAGGACATGTGCAGAACCCAGTCAACCACAAGGTTCACACCGATTGTCAGCAATGCGATGGCACCGGCGGGCAACAGCGGCGCAAGGCCGAAGGTCGCGGTTTGCCACGTCGAGAAATTCGCGAAGGCGATCAGCTTGGCGCTTTCGCGCACCATGCCGCCCCAATCCGCGGTCGGGGGCTGGATACCCAGCCCGAGGAAAGACAGCGCCGAGATGAACAGGAAGACAAAGCAGAAGCGCAGGCCGAATTCCGCGATCAGCGGCGCGGCGGTATTGGGCAGCACCTCCTTGCGGATCAGCCAGAACAGGCCTTCGCCACGCATCCGGGCGACCTCGATGTAATCCATTGTCAGCACGCCCTGCGCCACGGCCCGCGCCAGGCGGAAGACCCGCGTGCTGTCCAGCACGGCGATCACAAGGATCAGCGCCGTGACCGAGGTTCCCGTGATGGTCAGGATCAGCAGCGCAAAGATCAGCGGCGGGATTGCCATCAGGATATCCACGACGCGCGAACTGATGGCGTCGAACCAGCCGCCGATCGTGGCGGCCAGCAGCCCGAAACTGGCGCCAAGCGCAAAGGCCAGCGCGGTCGTGACCAGCGCGATGCCGACCGTGTTGCGCGCGCCATAGATCAGGCGGGACAGCACATCACGACCCAGGGCATCGGTGCCCAGGTAATGGGGCGCGACCCAGGGCTGATACTGTGCGCCCACCGAAGCGCTTTCGGGAAAGGGCGCAAAGAGGGGCGCGCCAATGGCCAGCACCGCGTAGAAGGCGACGATGAACATGCCGATCCATGCAGAGACGGGGGCGTCGCGAAGTTGAAGAGACAGTTTGTGCATGGGTTATCTCGGGTGCAGAAGGCGGGGATTGACAACGATGGACAGGATATCCGCCAGCAGGTTCAGCAGGATATAGGTCGCGGCAAAGATCAGGCAGGCAGCCTGCACGACCGTCACATCGCGGTTGGAGACCGCATCGACCAGCACCTGACCCAGGCCGGGATAGACGAAGACCACCTCGACCAGCACCACCCCGACGATCAGATAGGCCAGATTCAATGCGATCACATTGATGATCGGGGCCAGCGCGTTGGGCAGGGCGTGAACGGCGATGACGCGCCAGCGTTTGATGCCCTTGAGGTGGGCCATCTCGATATAGGGCAGGGCCAGCAGGTTCAGGATCGCGGCCCGCGTCATGCGCATCATGTAGGCCAGAACAATCAGCGTCAGCGTCATTGCCGGCAGGAAGGTGCTGTACAATCGCTCGCCCAGGCTGGCGTTGGCATCTATATTGGCAAGGCTGGGAAACCAGCCGAGGCCGACCGCGAAGATCAGGATCAGGATATAGGCGACGAAGAACTCCGGGAAGGAAATTGCCGCCAGCGTCGTGCTGGACAGCAGGCGATCAAACCAGGATCCGTTGTAAAGTGCCGCCATCATCCCGGCGATGATCGAGATCGGAACCGAGATGGCCGCCGCATAGCCCGCAAGGAAGAAGGTATTGGCGGTGCGTTGGCCGATGACCTCGGAAATCGGGCGCTGGTTGGCCAGTGACACGCCGAAATCGCCGGTTACCGCGCCCGCCAGCCATGACAGATAGCGCTGATAGACGGGGCCGTTCAGATTGAACTGTTCGCGAAAGGCGGCAAGGCTTTCCTCGGTCGCCGCCTGACCCAGTTTTTCCGTGGCGATATCTCCGGGTAACAGTTCGATTGCACCGAAGATGATGATCGTGACAAGCCACAAAGTCAGCAGGCCAATCAGCAAACGTTTGAGCACGATAGTCAGTATGGGATTCATGGTCGCCACTTTTGTCTTCGCAGATTGCATTATGTCTAGATTTATACAAGGATGCGTGGAAGAAGCGCATCAGGTCAAGTGCAGCCCCGCTGTGCGATTGTTTAGTCTGGCTTTTGCAAAGACGGGCTTCGTCGGCTTGGGGCGCGATTACATCTGCTGTATATGACGATAAAATAGTCTTAACGCCTAATGACGGGTCAGTTTATGAAAGCCACCTATAAAGACGTGAAGGCCGATCTGCTGTCAAAGATCACCAAGGGCGAATGGGGGCCGGGTGATCTTGTCCCCAATGAGGTGGATCTGGCGGCGACCTATGGCTGTGCGCGCGCGACGGTGAACCGCGCCATGCGAGAGCTTGCCGACGACGGCATTATCGAACGTCGCCGCAAGGCGGGGACGCGCGTGCGCATGACCCCGATCCGCCAGGCGCGTTTCGACATTCCGGTCGTTCGGGACGAAATCGAGGAAAGGGGCGCGGCCTATCGCTATTCGCTGGTCAAGCGTTCGGTCGAACCTGCGCCAGACTGGCTGCGCGCGCGTCTGAACCTGCGGCCCGAGGGCATGGCACTGCATCTGGTCTGCATGCATTACGCTGACAGCGTGCCCTATGAACATGAAGATCGCTGGATCAATCTGGACGCGCTGCCACAGGCGGAAGAGATCGACTTCACTCAGGACCGGCCTAGCGAATGGCTGCTGGCGACGGTGCCCTTTTCCAAGGTCGAGATCAGCCTGTCTGCCGAGCTGGCGGATCAGCGGTTGACTGATTATCTGGCCTGCGCGATCGGGGATCCGGTCTTTACCATCGAGCGCTCGACCTGGTGGGAAGGCAAGGCCGTCACCTATGTGCGGCTGACCTATCGCCCCGGGCATCGGCTGACGACCCAGTATTGATCCGGCCCGGCCTTGATGCGGTCAGGTCTTGATGCGGCGTTGATGGATGAAAGCGGGCCGCCGGCAATTCCGGCGGCCGGCTCTGTCTCTTACAGGATGCCGGGCAGGTTCAGCCCGTTTTCGCGCGCGCAGTCCTGCGCGATTTCATAGCCTGCATCCGCATGACGCATGACGCCGGTGGCCGGATCGTTCCACAGCACCCGCGCGATGCGCCGGTCGGCGTCCTCGGAGCCATCGCAGCAGATGACCATGCCGGAATGCTGAGAAAAGCCCATGCCGACACCGCCGCCATGATGCAGCGATACCCAGGTCGCACCCGAAGCGGTGTTCAGCAGCGCGTTCAGCAGCGGCCAGTCGGACACGGCATCGGACCCGTCCTTCATGGATTCAGTCTCGCGGTTGGGCGAGGCCACCGAACCGGAGTCCAGATGGTCGCGGCCGATCACGATGGGGGCGCTCAGCTCGCCATTGCGGACCATTTCGTTGAAGGCAAGGCCCAGCTTGTGGCGCACGCCCAGTCCGACCCAGCAGATCCGCGCCGGCAGGCCCTGGAAGGAAATCCGCTCGCGCGCCATGTCCAGCCAGTTGTGCAGATGCTTGTCCTCGGACAGGATCTCTTTCACCTTGGCATCGGTCTTGTAGATATCCTCGGGGTCGCCCGACAGCGCCGCCCAACGGAAGGGGCCGATGCCGCGGCAGAACAGCGGGCGGATATAGGCGGGCACGAAACCGGGGAAGTCAAAGGCGTTCTCCAGCCCTTCTTCCAGCGCCATCTGGCGGATATTGTTGCCGTAATCGACCGTGGGGATACCAGCGGCATGGAAATCGACCATCGCCTTGACCTGCACCTTCATGCTGGCGCGGGCGGCCTTTTCGACCTCTTTCGGCGCGGTTTCGCGTTTTTCCTTCCACTGCGCCATGGTCCAGCCCTGCGGCAGATAGCCGTTGATCGGGTCATGGGCAGAGGTCTGGTCGGTGACGATATCGGGGTGGATGCCGCGTTTCACCAGCTCGGGAAAGACATCTGCCGCATTGCCCAGCAGGGCGACCGATTTTGCCTCTCCGGCGGCGGTCCAGCGGTTGATCATCTCCAGCGCTTCATCAAGCGTTTCGGCCTTTTCGTCCACATATTTGGTGCGCAGACGGAAATCGATGCTGTCGGGATTGCATTCCACGGCCAGGCAGCAGGCCCCGGCCATCACCGCCGCCAGAGGCTGGGCGCCGCCCATGCCGCCAAGGCCGCCGGTCAGGATCCATTTGCCCTTCAGGTCGCCATTGTAATGCTGGCGGCCAGCCTCGACAAAGGTTTCATAGGTGCCCTGAACGATGCCCTGGCTGCCGATATAGATCCACGAACCCGCCGTCATCTGGCCGTACATCGCCAGACCTTTCTTGTCGAGTTCGTTGAAATGGTCCCAGGTGGCCCAATGCGGCACGAGGTTCGAATTGGCGATCAGCACGCGCGGGGCGTCCTTGTGGGTCTGGAAGACACCGACCGGTTTGCCCGATTGCACCAGCAGGGTCTGATCCTCTTCCAGCGCCCGCAGCGAGTCGACGATGGTATCGAAATCCTTCCAGGTGCGCGCGGCGCGTCCGATGCCGCCATAGACCACCAACTCATGCGGGTTCTCGGCCACATCGGGATGCAGGTTGTTCATCAGCATCCGCAGCGGCGCTTCGGTCAGCCAGCTTTTTGCCGTCAGTTCGGTGCCGGTTGCGGGAAAAACGTCACGGGTGTTCTTGCGCGGATCGCTCATGATTTGCCTTTCAATGTCGGGGCCAGTTCGGCCAGTTTCGTCAGGATGGTTGTCAGATGGGGGCGAAGACGCGCGGCCTTGGCCTGATCATAGTCCCAGGGCGCGGCTTCATCGGTCAGATAGGTGCTTTGGGCCAGTTCCATCTGGATGGCATGCAGGCCCTCGGCGGGGCGGCCGTAATGGCGGGTGGTCCAGCCACCCTTGAAGCGCCCGTTGGTGATCGTGCTGTAGCCGCTGGCGGCGGCGCAGATCTCTTGCGTGGCGGCCTCGATTTCGGGCGCGCAGGTGGTGCCCAGATTGGTGCCGATGTTGAAATCGGGCAGGGTGCCCTCGAAGAGGAAGGGAATCTTCGAGCGGATCGAGTGGCAGTCATACAGGATCGCAATGCCATGCAGGTCGCGCACGCGTTCCAGTTCCGCCTGAAGGGCGGCGTGATAGGGCGCGTGGAACGCCTGACGGCGTGCCTCGATCTCGGCCTCGGTGGGCGGGGTGGTCCAGATGTCCTGACCGTCGAAATCGGTCAGTGGCACCAGCCCCGTGGTGTTCTGCCCCGGATAGAGCGAAGCACCCGAGGGATCGCGATTGGCATCCACCACATAGCGGTGAAAGGTCGCCCGCACCGTGGTGACGCCGGGCAACAGACCGTCATACAGCTGATGGATATGCCAGTCTGTGTCATCCAGCCCACGCCCGCGCGGGTTCAGATTGGCCATGACATCGTCGGGGACATGGGTTCCGGTATGGGGCAGGCCCAGCACGATGGGGCTGTCGCCCCGATTGATCTCGACCGGGTTCATGCCGCCAACTCCGGCATGTCGATGCCCGCTGCGGTGACGATATCGCCCGAGGCAATCATGCTGGCGGCACACTCCAGATCGGGTGCCAGATAACGGTCCTCGCCCATGGTCGCCACATCCTGACGCACCCGCGTCACGACGCGTTGCAGGGTCTCGCTGGTCGCCAGCGGCGCGCGGAAATCGATCCCCTGCGCCGCGCAGAGCAATTCGACGCCCAGGATGCGGTTGAGATTGCCGACCATCTGCCCCAGACGACGCGCGCCATGGGCGGCCATGGACACATGATCTTCCTGATTGGCCGAGGTCGGCGTGCTGTCGGTGACGCAGGGATTGGCCAGATGCTTGTTCTCGCTCATCAGTGCGGCGGTCGTGACCTCGGCGATCATATAGCCGCTGTTCAGACCCGGATTGGGCGTCAGGAAGGGCGGCAGGTTGAAGCTGAGCACGGGATCGACGATCAGGGCCACACGGCGCTGCGCGATGGCGCCGATCTCGGCGATGGCCAGCGCGATCATGTCGGCGGCAAATCCGACCGGTTCGGCGTGGAAATTCCCGCCCGAAACGATGACATCGGCATCGATCAGCACCAGCGGGTTGTCTGTGGCGGCATTGGCCTCTGTCTCCAGCGTGCGTGCGGCCATGCGCAGCACATCCATGGCCGCCCCGGTCACCTGCGGCTGGCAACGGATGCAATAGGGGTCCTGAACGCGGGCGTCGTCGACGATATGGCTTTCGCGAATCTGCGATCCCGACAGCAGCGCGCGCATCGTTGCGCCTGCCTCGATCTGCCCGGCGTGCCCGCGCAGGCTGTGGATCTCGGGCTGCAGGGGTGCGGTCGAGCCCATGATGGCATCCGTGGACAGGGCCGATGTGACCAGCGAGGAATGCGCCGCGCGCCATGCACCGAACAGCCCGGCCAGCGCGAAGGCAGTCGAGAACTGGGTGCCATTGATCAGCGCCAGACCCTCTTTGGGCCCCAGTTCGACGGGGGTCAGGCCGGCAGCGGCCAGGGCCTTGCCTCCGGGCATGACCTTGCCGCCGAATTCTGCCTCGCCATGGCCCATCATCACTGCAGCCATATGCGCCAGCGGCGCGAGGTCGCCCGAGGCCCCGACCGAGCCCTGCGCCGGGATGACCGGGGTCACGCCCTTGTCCAGCATGGCTTCGATCAACTGCACGACCTCAAGACGCACGCCTGATGCGCCGCGCCCCAGGCTGAGCAGTTTCAGCGCCATGACCAGCCGCGCATGGCGGCGCGAGATCGCCGGTCCGACGCCGCAGCAATGCGACAGGATCAGGTTGCGCTGCAGCGTGGCCGTATCCCCGGATTCGATCTTGACCGAGGCCAGCTTGCCAAAGCCGGTATTGACGCCATAGACGGCATCGGTTCCGGCAACAGCCTTGGCAATGCGCGAATGGGCCAGCTCGATATCGGCATGGCAGGCGGGATCAAGCCGCACCGAGGCCTCATTCCAGTAAATTTCGGCCAGAGCATCCAGGGTGACTGCGCCGGGGGTCAGGGTAAGAGTGGTCACGATTTGCCTCCGAAAATACGGGAATGAAGGGGGTTGAAGCCGATGCGATAGGCCAGTTCGGCAGGGTGCCGGATGTCCCAGACCGCCAGTTCGGCCCGCTGGCCTGCGGCGATGGTGCCGGTATCCGTCAGGCCAAGGGCGCGGGCAGCATGCTGGGTGGCGCCGCGCAGGGCCTCTTCGGGCGTCATGCGGAACAGGGTGCAGCCCATGTTCAGCGTCAGCAGCAGCGAGTTCAGCGGCGATGTGCCGGGGTTGAGGTCCGTCGCCAGCGCCATCGGCACGCCATGCTTGCGCAGCAGATCGATCGGCGGGGCCTGCGTCTCGCGCAGCGTATAGAAGGCGCCGGGCAGAATGACGGCCACGGTGCCAGACTCGGCCATCGCCTTGACGCCATCTTCGTCCAGATATTCGATGTGGTCCGCCGACAGTGCACCATAGCTGGCCGCCAGTCTGGCTCCGCCAAGATTGGACAGCTGTTCGGCATGCAGCTTGACCGGCAGTCCCAGTTCCCGCGCCACGTCGAAGACACGGGCGATCTGGTCGGGTTGGAAGGCGATGCCCTCGCAGAAACCGTCCACGGCATCGACCAGACCCTCGGCATGGGCGGCGCGCAGGGCCGGAATGCAGACCTCGTCGATATAGGCGTCGTTGCGCCCGGCGTATTCCGCCGGGGTGGCATGGGCGCCAAGGAAGGTGGTCATGACGCGGATCGGGCGGTTGGCCATGATGGCGCGGGCGACACGCAGCATGCGCAACTCGGTCTCGATATCCAGCCCATAGCCGGATTTGACCTCGATGCTGGTCACGCCCTCGGCGATCAGCACATCGACCCGGCGCAGGGCCTGTGTCAGCAGTTCGTCCTCGGTGGCGGCGCGGGTGGCCTTGACGGTCGAGACGATTCCGCCTCCGGCGCGCGCGACCTCTTCATAGCTGGCTCCGTTCAGCCGCATCTCGAATTCGACGGCGCGGTCGCCGCCATGAACGATATGGGTGTGGCAGTCGATCAGGCCGGGGGTCACAAGCCGTCCGCCCAGGCTGTTGCGCGGCAGTGATTCGAAGCTTGCCGGCAGATCGACGCGCGGGCCGACCCAGGCAATCATGCCATCCACGACCGCAATCGCCGCATCTTCGATCAGGCCGTAGGGATTGGGTGATTCGACCATGGTCGCGGCGGTCAAATCCAAAAGAAGCGTGCTGTTTTCGGTCATTTCTGCTCACCAGTCGCCAGATTTCACTTTTCTAGTATGTGATAATGTGATTTATGTCTACACATAAAATTGCGAGGGTGCCAAATGATTTTTGCAAAACAAGCCAGACTTTCGACCGGCTGGGCCAGAAATGTCCGCCTGGAGCTTGCCGATGGCCGGGTCCGAAAGATCGAAACGGACCAGCCGCATCAGCCATCGGACACTGTCGTGGATACCCTGTTGCCGGCGCTGTCCAATCTGCACAGCCACAGCTTTCAGCGGGCGATGGCCGGGATGACCGAATACCGCATGGCGGGCAAGGACAGCTTCTGGACGTGGCGCGATCTGATGTATCGCTTTACCGCCAATCTGACGCCCGAACATGTCGAGGCGATTGCCGCATTGGTCTTTCTGGAGATGCAGGAGGCGGGCTATGCCAGCGTCGGAGAGTTCCACTATCTGCACCATCAGCCCGGCGGCGCGCCCTATGATGATCTGGGCGAACTCTCGGCCCGGATCGCCTCGGCTGCGGGTCAGACCGGGATCGGGCTGACGCATCTGCCGGTGCTTTACAGCTATGGCGGCGCGGGTCGGCAGGATCTGCAGGCCGGTCAGGCGCGGTTCGGCAATTCGGTCGGGCGCTTCAATGAACTGGTGGCACGGGCAAGGCAGGTCGTTGGCGAACTGCCCGAAGATTGCCGCGTCGGCATCGCACCGCATTCGCTGCGCGCCACATCGCCCGAGGATCTGGCTGCGGTGCTGGCTGCGCATCAGGGTGGTCCGGTGCATATCCATATTGCCGAACAGCCCAGGGAAGTCGCCGATATCTCGGCATGGCTGGGGGCGCGGCCGGTTGAATGGCTGCTGGAGAATGTCGATGTGACGCGCGACTGGTGCCTGATCCATGCGACCCATATGACGCCCGAGGAAACGCGGGCCATGGCACAATCGGGCGCAGTGGCTGGTCTGTGCCCGGTGACCGAGGCCAATCTGGGCGACGGGCCGTTCAATGGTCCCGCCTATCTGGCTGCCGGCGGGGCCTTTGGTGTCGGTTCGGATTCAAATGTGCTGATCTCGATGACCGAAGAATTGCGCACCCTGGAATATTCGCAGCGTTTGCGCGACATCGCCCGCAACGTGATGGTGGTCGAGGAAGGCTCGGTCGGGGACACGCTGTATAGCGGCGCGGCGCGCGGTGGCGCGCAGGCGCTGGGACGTGGCGCGGGTGAAATCGCGGTTGGCGAACTGGCCGATCTGGTCGCCATAGACAGCAATGCGCCTGCCCTTTGCGCCCTGCGTCAGGATCAGATTCTGGACGGGCTGGTCTTTGCCGCCAAGGATGACGTGGTCACCGACCTGTGGTCAGCCGGGCGGCACGCCGTGCAATCGGGCCGCCACATCCGTCGCGACGAGATCGTGGCCGCCTATCGCTCCGCGATGCAGAGCCTGATGGCTTCGCTGTGATCCAGATAGCTGACGCGGAGTTCCAGCAGGGCGTCGTCCCGGTCCAGCCGGATCTCTGCGTCGGCATCGCCGAAGATTGCGCTGTCGCCCCTGATCAGTTCCTTGCCATTGATCCGCGGCGCGCCCGAAAGGATGTGAAAGGCAAGGATGCCAGGGGCGGGGCGGCTGATCTGCCGCGCCAGCGGGCCTTGCCGGGTCAGAACCTCACCCTCGCAGAACTGGGGATCAAACATCAGGTTGAGATCGGTCAGCGGTCCATCGAGCAGACGAGAGTGGATCTGCCAGCCACCATCGAAATGCAGGGGCTTCCATGGCTCGGCGCGCAGCGTTCCGACCGGACTTTCCAGGGCCATCACTCCGTCCGACACCACGGTCAGCACCCGCATCATGCCGCTGAAATCGGAAAATGGTCCGTCACCCGCCACATCGGCGCGGCTGATCGTCCAGGCCGCCTTGGTCGCGCCCATGCCCCTGGCGATATGACGGGTGATGCCGCCGCCGTTCTTCCATGGCGTTTCGACAAGTTCGCTGTGTTTCAGAATTTGCATGGCTCAATTCCCCCGGTTTTTGTTGCGGCGCGCTTGACCACGGTTGCCCCGGCGATTATTTTCCACACAAATACCAAATAAGTCTATACAAAAAATCCCAAGGAGATCCGGAATGAGAACCCGCGCCGCCGTCGCCCTAGAGGCAGGAAAGCCGCTTGAAATCATGGAAGTGGAACTGGAAGCCCCGAAAAAGGGTGAAGTTCTGATTGAAGTGAAGGCCACCGGCCTGTGCCACACGGATGAATTCACCCGCTCGGGCGCCGATCCCGAAGGGATTTTCCCCTGTATCCTCGGCCATGAGGGCGCGGGTGTCGTGCTGGAAGTGGGCGAAGGCGTCACCACGCTGAAACCCGGAGATCATGTCATTCCGCTGTATACGCCGGAATGTCGCGAATGTCCCTCTTGCCTGTCGGGCAAGACCAACCTGTGCACCGCCATTCGCAACACGCAGGGTCAGGGCCTGATGCCCGATGGCACCACGCGGTTCAAGATGCTCGATGGCACGCCGATCTATCACTACATGGGCTGTTCCACCTTTGCGAACCACACGGTGATGCCGGAGATCGCGCTGGCGAAGGTGCGCGAGGATGCGCCCTTTGACAAGATCTGCTACATCGGCTGCGGTGTGACCACGGGCATTGGTGCGGTGATCAACACGGCGGGCGTCGAGATCGGTTCGACTGCGGCGGTGTTCGGTCTGGGCGGCATTGGTCTCAATGTCATTCAGGGTCTGCGCATGGCCGGTGCCGATATGATCATCGGTGTGGACCTGAATGACGACAAGGCCGAGATGGCCCGCAAGTTCGGCATGACCCATTTCGTGAATCCGTCGAAGATCGACGGCACGGTGGTCGAAGAGATCGTCAACCTCACCAGGAAGGGTGCGGACCAGATCGGCGGCGTGGATTATTCCTTTGACGCGACCGGCAACGTCAATGTGATGCGCGATGCGCTGGAATGTTCGCACCGTGGCTGGGGCGTGTCGGTCATCATCGGCGTGGCCGCTGCGGGCGCCGAGATTTCGACCCGTCCGTTCCAGCTTGTCACCGGTCGCGTCTGGAAAGGCACGGCATTCGGTGGCGCGAAAGGGCGCACGGATGTTCCGAAATTCGTTGATTGGTACATGAACGGCAAGATCGAGATCGACCCGATGATCACGCACAAGCTGAAGCTGGAAGAGATCAACCACGGCTTCGAGTTGATGCATGAAGGCAAGTCGATCCGCGCCGTGATCGAATATTGATCGCCTGGGTATTTCTGTACGAAGGAGAACCGGCATGACGCATATCGCTGTTGTCGGGGCGGGGCAGGCCGCAAGCGCGCTGGTCTTCAAGCTGCGCGCGCTTGGGCATTCAGGGCCGATCACAGTGATCGGCGACGAGCCCGCCTTGCCTTATCAACGACCGCCGCTGTCCAAGGCCTATCTGCTGGGCGAGATGGAGCGCGAACGCCTGTTTCTGAAGCCGCAGGCCAGCTATGACGAGGCCAATGTCACTTTGCGCCTTGGCGAGAAGGTGACAGCGATCGACCCCGCGGCGCGCCGTCTGTCGATCGGCGGTGAAGACATGTCTTTTGACGAGCTGGTTTTGACCACCGGCTCGTCCCCCATCCGCCTGCCGGCGGCCATTGGCGGCGATCTGGCCGGGGTTTTCTGCGTGCGCACGCTTGCCGATATTGACTCCATGGCCCCGAATTTCCGTCAGGGGCAGCGCGTGCTGATCGTCGGGGGCGGCTATATCGGGCTGGAGGCGGCAGCGGTTGCTGCGAAGCTGGGATTGGATGTCACTGTCGTCGAGATGGCGGATCGGATCCTGCAGCGGGTTGCGGCCCCGCAGACCTCGGACTTCTTCCGGGCGCTGCATGAAGGCCATGGTGTGCGCATCCTTGAAGGCATCGGCCTGTCCAGGCTGACCGGAGAAGGCCATGTGAGGCAGGCCGAACTGAGTGATGGTCAGACCCTTGATGTCGATTTCGTCATTACCGGTATCGGCATCCGCCCCAATACCGCGCTGGCTGATCAGGCCGGTGTGGCGCTGGAGAATGGCATCAGCACCGATGCCTTCGGGCGGTGTTCGGCGCCCCATGTCTGGGCGGCTGGCGATTGCGCGTCATTCCCGATGGGTAAGACGCGGGTGCGACTGGAAAGCGTGCCCAATGCGATCGATCAGGCCGAAGCGGTGGCGGCGAATATCATGGGGGCTGATGCGCCCTATGTCGCGAAGCCATGGTTCTGGTCGGATCAATATGATGTCAAATTGCAGATCGCCGGTCTGAATTCAGGCTATGACAATGTCATCGTCCGGGCCGGTGACAGGCCGGGATCGGTCTCGCATTGGTATTACAATGGCGCACATCTGCTGGCGGTGGATGCAATGAATGCCCCGCGCGACTACATGATCGGAAAACGGCTGATCGAGGCGGGGAAATCTCCGGCGCCCGAGGTCATTGCTGCGCCCGAAACGGTTCTGAAATCGCTATTGAAATAAAAGCCGCGCGCCCGGGAGATCGGGCGCGCGGGATGCCGTGCTGTTCGGTTCCTATTCGGCGGCGATGGCTTCGCGCTTAACGCCCAGACGGCTCTCCATATATTTCAGGAAATCCCAGATCGTGCCTTCCAGATCGTCCGGTGCCAGCGGGCCGCCCGAGAAATAGCGGGTATTCTGTGCCGCTTGCAGGGTTTCCAGCTTTTCGCGGTCCTCGGCGTTGAAAGCCTTGCAAAGATCGACATAGGCGACGACCTCGGGATCAAGCGGATCCGTCTTCAGCCCGCAGACACCCCAGCGGATCGCGACCTGACCGGCTCCATTGGGGCGCAGGCACAGGAACAGCGTGTAATTGGCCGCAACGGCAACCACGAAGCTGGGGAAGATATTGAACAGCACACTGTTGCGTTGTTCATCCTCGGTCATGTCCTCATGGAAGGGGCCGCGCGGCGGGAACTCGGGGTCATAATAGGAGCGATAGGCCGTCCAGCGCCCTTCGCCCGGAACCTTGCGGCACAGCTGGGTCGGGGTCATCGGCTGCAGGGTCTTGGGATGGGTGGCGAACAGGTGATAGCCTTCCATGAAGTTCTCGGTGAGGTTCTTCCAGTTCGTTCCCCAGACGGCCTCATCCTTGAACAGCAGATTGCGCAATTCATGGTGATAATTGTGCAGGATGCCATCCAGCGTCGCCAGTTGCGGGGCCAGAGGTTCGGCCGATCCGTCCAGATTGACGAAGATGAAATTGTTCCAGATTTCGGTTTTCAGCTTGGGCAGGCTGCATTTGGCGGCATCGAATGCCTTGGCCTTTTTCATCAGCGGTGCGGTCTTCAGTGTGCCGTCGCGCTTGTAGGTCCAGGCGTGATAGGGGCAGACAAAGCTGCGGCGGTTGCCACTGGCTTCATTGGCGACCAGATTGCCGCGATGGCGGCAGACATTGGACAGAACATTGATCTCGCCCTCGTCGTCACGCGCGACCAGAAGCTGTTCGCCGATCAGTTCGGTGGTGATGAAATCGCCGGGATTGGGGATTTCCCCGACATGGCCGATGCAGACCCATTCCTTGCGGAAGATCTGTTCCTTCTCAAGCTCATGAAATTCTTCTGAGGTGTAGAAATTCGGCGGCATGCCAAAGGCTTCGTCCGTCTCGCGGGATGTCAACTCGGTCAGATGCTGGCGCAGCCCCTGGGCGTCCTGTCTGGAAAAGGCGTTCATTGCTTGCTCCGGGTTCGTATAACTGTGATCACAGTTTTGCTAGCATGTGATTTCGCTGGGGGCAAAAGGATTTTTGGATGAAGGCGATGATTTTTGCTGCGCGAAAACAGCCTTGCTGCCGGACAGGGTTTCCCTGCCCGGATTTTGCGCATGGCCTGGCCGAGTTGGCGCGGGTTGCGTCAGGCCGTGTGGCGATACAGTTCGACGCCCCAGAAAGCGTCCTCTTCCATCAGTTGGCGGGCCGTTTTGGCGTCACCCTTGCGCAGGGCTTCGATGATCGGTGTATGCTCTCCCAGCCAATTGTCGGGATTCACCAGATTGATTATGCCATGTGCCAGCCAGGGGCCGGTTTGCACGTAAAGACGGTCAATGCTCAGTGCCAGTGCGCTGTTGCCGCTGCATTGATAGATGGTGCTGTGGAATTTGTAGTTGGCCAGCAAAAATCCCGTGGCATCGCGCGCCTTCCACAGATTTTCCATTTTGACGACATATTTTTCCAGCCTTGTCAGTGTATTGGCTGTGATCCGCGTGGCGGCGATCTCGGCAGCAGCGCCTTCCAGAACGCCGCGAACGAAAAACAGGTCCGACGCCTGTTGCGCGGTCAGGTCCGGCACGCGATAGGCCTTGCGCGCTGCGGAGTTCAGTGCCCCTTCCGAGGCCAGTTGCCGCAGCGCCTCTCGCACCGGCATGGCCGAGACGCCGAAACTGTCGGCAAGCTTGCGGATCGACACGGCCTCGGCGGGTTTCAATGCGCCGGTGATCAACCTGACACGTAGTTCGGCATAGATGGAGGCGCTCAGGCTTTCGGGATCCGTTTCGGCTTTGGGTGCCGTGGCAGTCATGGGGCCTCCTTCTCATCCGCAGCAACCGTAGGTCTGCGCGAAAGCTTGTGCCAGAAGGACGGCGAAGATCAAGCGCGCCGGGTGTCGAAAATCCTCTTGCACGGCGTGAAAATCTGTGATCGCAGTTGCGCATTCGACAGAGACACGAAAGAACCGCCATGGACATGTTGACGCAAGCGATCGCCAAGCTAGCGAATCTGGTCGCCATCCCCAGTGTGCCGGGACAGCGCAATGCCCAGATCGTCGCCCATGTCAGTGAACTGCTGAAGAAACATGGTGCGCGGGTGCAGATCGTGCCCTCGCCGATCAATGGGGAAAATGGAATCGTCGCCTCGGTTGGGCCGGATGTCGCGGGGGGGCTGGTGCTTTCGGGTCATCTGGATGTGGTCAGCACCGAGGGCCAGATCTGGACTGGCGATCCCTTCACGCTGCGGCGTGAGGGCGAGCGGCTGTTTGGTCGCGGCACAACCGATATGAAGGGCTTTGTCGCCTGCGCCCTGACATTGATGACCGCGCGGGCAGGCGCGCGGCTGGACCGACCCATTCATCTGTTCCTGTCAGCGGATGAGGAAAGCACCTGCCGATCGGTTGAAAGTCTTGTGCAGCATGCGACCGCTCATCTTCCACCGGTGCGCAGGGTGATCGTGGGCGAACCGACGCAGATGCAGGTGGCCAATCAGCACAAGGGTGCAGTGACCTTTCTGGTCGAGGTGACGGGTCGCCCCATCCATGCCAGCATGGCCGATCAGGGCATCAGCGCGATCACGGTTGCCGCGCAGCTGGTCAACTGGCTGGACGAAGTGATGCAGGCCAATGCCGCCGCAGCAGATGCGACCGGTCCCTATGTGCCGAATTTCAGCACCCATACTGTCGGCACGATTTCGGGCGGCACTTCCAACAACACGGTGGCTGAAAGCTGCCGCTTTCAATGGGATGCGCGGCTGATGCCCGGCGATGAGGCTGACGATCTGGTTGCCGCATTCGATGCGCGCCTTGCCAGTCTGACCTGTTGCGGGCGCAATGTCGCGGATGAAATCATCGTCAAACTGACGCGCGAGGCGTTCTTCCCCGCCTTGCTGCCGGTTGCGGACAGCGCATTTCTGGCCGAGATCCTGTCGGCCTGCGGCGCGAATGCCCCCTCGACCGTCCCTTATGGCACAGAGGCAGGCATTATCCAGCAGGCCGGTTTCGAGGTGATCGTCTGCGGACCGGGCAATGCAAATTGCGCCCATATTGCCGATGAATTCGTCGAGATGGCCCAGTTGAAGCAATGTCTGGACCTGCTGGGGCGGATGGTCTGACGGCAAATCCCGATCCGCACGCCCCGAACCGCGCGCTCCGAACATGCTGCGCTGGCGGGGCAGCCCGGTTGCGCAACCCAATCCGGTCAGCCGCTCTGTCAGGGCCGCCACATCAGCATCGAGCGGGGTGTCCAGCCCCGGGAACTGGGCAAAGACTTCGATTTCGATGCCGGCTTTCGGTGCAATCCGCTGCATCTGTGGCACAAGCTCATCTGCGCCGTCGCGCAGTTCCTGCACCAGCGCATCGGCATTTTCGTTGGGCAAGACGCGGAACTCACAGTCAAATACACAGCTGTCCGGCACGATGTTCAGTGCCGTGCCACCTTTGACAACACCCGTATGCGCAGTGCTGTGGGGGATATCGTAATCAAGATCCTGCCCACCCGCCGAGGCCAGACGGCTGGCAATATCCTGCATCCGGACAATCAGCCGCGCGGCGTATTCCACAGCATTCACGCCCTGCGGAGCCGGCGAGGAATGGCATCCCCGCCCGGTGATGGTGACTCGCATCGAGCGTTTGGCCTTGTGGCCTATGACGACATTCATCAGCGTCGGCTCGCCGACGATGCACATCAGTGGGCGAAGGCTTTCGTCCTGCAGCATTTCCAACAGACCGATCACGCCGACATTCTCGGCCGCATCCACGATCACAGGATTAGCAGGATCGATGAGTTGCAGCCCTGGAACTGGGTGCCGATGACCTCCGTCCCCGACAGTCAAGCCGCATAAGCTGCGGTGCCAATGGCGCGGTTACCGTAGAAATCGCCGCCGTTCAGTTGCCTCCGGTGCAGACCAAGGCCTTCGCGTTGTCTCGGGGCACGCGGGCGAAGAGCGACCGGATCGATGCGGAACTCATCGCACGGTTCATGGCATTCTGACCTGAGAGCGGGCGTGAGCTACCATGGCGGGCTTGACGCCAGTCCCGCACGACAGCGGGGCGATGCAAGGCAGAAGAACGACTGCGGGCGGACGACGGTCTCTGCTACATGTTCTGTTTCAGGCTGCACTCGTCGCCGCCTGCCACAATCGAGTTCTCAAGCCAGTCGCCAAGCGTCTCAAAGAGCGCGGAAAGCCACACAAACTCATCATCATCGCAATCGCACGAAGGCTGGTCACAATCGCCAACGCGATCATCAAAACCGGCATCCCTTGGCAGGTTAAGATCCAAGAATAGACACAGTTGCTAGCACTGGCCCAGCATCCAGCGCCGCGAGGTGGGCGGGCGTTTCTGCTTGCACATGACACAGCCGCAACTGGGCAGATGCTTGCGTTTCATCACCCGCGGTTCCGATGAGCTTGCTTCGGCCCGTGCCGAGGCGTTGCGCAACGCGCTTGAGACCGTGCTGATTTGTGGCAACGCGGGCAGAGCCTTGCTGCGTGCGCCGCAATGCGGGCAAGACAGCCCCGCCAGGCTGTCTTGATAGCTTGTGATCCCGGTGAAAATGCCGTGTTCGGGGCAGGTGAAATCATAGACTGGCACGTTGTTCCTCCTCTTCTCCTGTTCGGGGCAGCCCGGCGCCATGGATCCGGCCGCGCGGATGTTCACATCAGGCCGTCAAGTAGCAGAAAGCCCGGCAACCAGCCGGTCACGATCCCGGCCAGCAGGGTCACCCATGCCGTCTGGCGCAGGATCGGGCGCTGCAGGGCCAACAGCAGGAAATACATGAACCACAGGATTCCCCAGATCAGCCAGTTCGTCGCCAGCCAGACCTCGCTTGCCGATCCCGCAGATGCGATGGCGCGCAAGAAGACGGGCACCGTGGTCAGCGATACGAAGAGGCTGAACCATCCGAGGCCGCGCCCATCGACATTGGCCAGACGGTTATAGGCAACCCAAAGGTAGGTGCCGCTGAACATCAGGGTCAGCGCCGCCCCTCGAATACTGTCTGCATCGGCCTCGGAGCCAAAGGCACCGTCAATGACCACGCCGGCGGCAGCAAGGCCAGAGAGCACATTGACCGCGACGATCTCGCGATCCTCGATCTTGCCCAGCAGCCAAAGGCCGTTGAGGAACAGCACCGCACCGACGTAGAACAGCAAAAATCCAAGTAACATGAAGCTTGCCTCCGGTTGACCCGCCCCGCGAAGACGGGGCGGAAAGGGCCTGATCCTTGAAATCAGGTCGACTCGGCGACCTTGACCTCGGGGACCGCGCGTTTCGGGCCATCGCCATTGGGTCTGATGTCGAAATCGAAGATGGCCGTGGGAATGGCCAATGTCGCGCAGACATTGGGGATGTCCACGATCCCGGCGATACGTCCCTCGACCGGTGCAGTGCCCAGGATCATGTAGGCCTGTTCGCCCGAATAGCCGAATTTCTTCAGATATTCGATCGCGTTCAGACAGGCCCGTCGATAGGCGACATGAGCGTCCAGATAATATTGTTCGCCGGTATGTTCGTCGACCGAGATGCCTTCGAAGATCAGATAGTCGTCGAAATGCGGATCAATAGGCGAGGGTTTGAAGATCGGGTTGATCACGCCGTATTTCGACATGCCGTCCTTGATGATGTCGACCTTGATGTCGATCCATCCTGCCATCTCGATGGCTCCGCAGAAGGTGATTTCGCCGTCACCCTGGCTGAAATGGATATCGCCCATCGAGAGACCGCCGCCCTTCACATAGACGGGGAAATAGACCTTCGAGCCGCGCGACAGGTTCTTGATGTCGCAATTTCCGCCATGTTCTCGCGGCGGCACGGTGCGCCATGCCTCCTTGGCGGCGTTCTGGGCGGCCGAACCCGACATCTGCCCCATCAGAGCTGTCGAAGGATCGGGCGGGCAGGCCAGCGGCGGAACCCGGTCGGGATCGGTGGCAATCAGTTCGGCCTCGCGGCGGTTTGCCTCGGCCAGCAGCTTGTGATCGGGCAGACAGCCGATCAGGCCGGGATGGATCAGGCCGGGATAGCGCACCCCGGGGATATGGCGGGACGTGGTATAGATGCCTTCGAAATCCCAGATGGACTTGGTGGCCTTGGGGTAATGTTCGGTCAGGAAGCCGCCGCCATTTTCCTTGGCAAACAGACCGTTGAACCCCCAGCGGGACTCATCTTTTGCACCAATATCCAAAATATCGACAACCAGCAGGTCACCCGGCTCGGCCCCTTCAAAGCCGAAAGGTCCCGACAGATAGTGGACGCGGGTCAGATCGACATCGCGGATGTCATTGGCGCTGTCATTATTTCCGACCTGCCCCCCCGTCCAGTCATAGCATTCCACGCGCATCACTTCGCCGGGCTTGAAGGTTTCCACCATCGGGATATCGGGATGCCAGCGGTTGTGCGGTTTCATCGCTGCGTCTTCAGGGGCCTTGTTCAGATCGACTTCAAAGACTGTTCTCGGCATGTCATTCCTCCCATCGTCGTCGCGCGCTGCCTCTTTAGGCAGGCGGATCCTGGATCAGATTGACCGCGCCACGTAATCGCAAATACCGGTGAAGATGCAATTATTGTAATTTTTTGTAATCGCCTGCGCATCGTGCGCCGCGGCCCGAAACGTAGCAATTCACAGATGCCCTCAAGCCAGCTAGGCTTTGCCGACAAGAGGGGGGAATGGCCCGTTCGCGCATGTGATTGCGGGCCGTACCGCCAATGGGCGGGGGAATGAATGACGACATTGGCAGAAGGGACCGAGGCCGCGCAGGCAACAGCACACAGCTTTCCGGGGCTGGACCCCGCACCGCGCAGCTATCAGTCCTGGGTCGCAGATGAGACAATCGAGGATTACGCGCTACGCTATGCACCTGCCAGCCACCGTCGCTGGAGCCCGGCAACCATCACGCATACGGCACTGGGGGGTATTTCCTTTCTGGCACTGGAAGCGATTGGCGCGGCGTTGACGCTGTCATGGGGGGTGCAGACCACCGTGATCGCGGTGCTTCTGGCGTCAGTTTTCATCTTCATTGTCAGCCTGCCCATCGCCTATCACGCCGCGCGGGCGAATGTGGATATGGACCTTCTGACTCGTGGCGCGGGATTTGGTTATATCGGCTCGGCCATCACCTCGCTGATCTATGCCAGCTACACGATCATTTTCTTCGCGCTTGAAGGCGTGATCATCGGGCAGGCCCTGAATATGGCATTTGGACTGCCACTGCCGCTGGGATACCTGTTGTCGGCCCTTGTCATCCTGCCTGTGGCATCGAGGGGAATGACGGCTATTTCAAGATTTCAACTGATTACGCAGGCGGCGTGGATCGGGCTGGCCATCCTGCCGTTTCTGGCCATCGCATGGGCGACGGAACCCGCCGTCGTGGGACAATGGCTGGCATCGCCGGGACCGGAAATGAGCATGCTGTCCCTTGGCGCGGCGATTGGTGTGCTCTGTGCGTTGACCCTGCAGATCGGTGAACAGGTCGACTACCTGCGCTTTCTCCCCCCGCCGCAGGCAACCACGAAGCTGCGCTGGTGGGGCGCGCTGATCCTTGCCGGCCCCGGCTGGATTCTGATTGGTGGCACCAAGATCATCATGGGCAGCTTTCTGGCCTGGCTGGCAATCAATGACGGCGTCACCCCGGCCATCGCCGCCGAACCGATCGGTATGTTCCGCCATGCCTATGAATATATGTTCCAGCCGGTGACAGCGCTGATCCTTGCCACGGTCTATGTGCTGATTGCCCAGATCAAGATTAACGTGACCAATGCCTATGCGGGGTCTCTGGCCCAGTCGAACCTGTTTCTGCGCCTTGCCCGCTATCACCCCGGACGGCTGGTCTGGTTGTTGTTCCATGTCTCGGTCAGTTGTGCGCTGATGATGATGGGCGTGTTTTCCACGCTGGAGGCGGTCCTTGCGATCTATGCCAATCTGGCGCTGGCGTCGCTTGGGGCGATTTTTGCCGACCTGGCAATCCTGAAACCCCTGCACCTCAGTCCGCGCCGGATCGAATTCAGACGGGCCTATCTACCCGATTTCAACCCAGTGGGCTGTTGCGGCATGGCGATCGGCGGTCTTGTAGGGCTTGCTCTGTTTCTCGGGGTCACGGGACCGTTGGCACAGGCATGGTCCGCGCCGATTGCCTTTGCAGTGTCGCTGCTGGTCGCCACCCTGTTGGGCATGTTCCGGAAGGGACACGGATATTCGGCCCGCACACCACATGACTTTGGTCATGCCAAGTCCTGTGATTGCGCCATTTGCAGCCATGGTTATGAACCGCGCGACATGGTCTATTGCACGTTCTATGAACGACCGATCTGCTCGTTGTGTTGCAGTCTGGAACCTCACTGTCGTGACTTTTGCAAGAGACCTCCCATTCCTCGGCCAGAGGTCGTTGACGCGCAGGCCCCTTCCGTGCGGTTGCACCGTGTGCCGCCCCGGATGGGCCAGCGCATCTGGCAGATCGTCGCGGTCTTCATCACTCTCATGGCCATGCTGGGCTGCCTGTTCTTGGCCGCGCGTCTGCTGTCTGATCGCTTGCATGAACCTCAACTTGCGACCAATTTCCTTCTTGGCGCGGCCCCCTTGATAGGGTTGGTCGCCTTCTGGATCGTCATGGCACATGAACGCCGTCGCCTGACCGAAGAAAACCTGCTGGGCGCGTTGCAACGGTTGGGCGCCACCCAGCATGAACTGGCCATTCGCCAGCGACTGGCCGCCATTGGCGAGGTCTCGGCCATTGTCAGTCACGAGTTGCGCAATCCCCTTGGAACGATTAGCAGTTCGGTCGAGGTTCTGTCGCGACATCCCGGTTTGGGGCCCGAGGCGGATGAGGATGTGCAGCGCATCCGCCGCAATATCACCCGGTGCAGCCGGATCATCGACATGTTGCTGGACTTCGCGCGCGAGGGGGCCCATGAAACCATGCCGGTTGACCTGAAGGCATGGCTGCGCGCGTTGATCTCGGAACATCCGGCTCATGGCTCGATTTCCCTGACGGTGCCGGAAGGCATGCATCTGCGCTGCGATCCGGCAAGACTACAGTTTGCCATCTGCAACCTGCTTGAAAACGGCTGGCAGGCAGCCGAATCCGTCGTGGTGGCGGATCATGTTCCCCGGCTTCAATTGCGGGCCATGCGTCAAGGGGACCACTGCATCATCGAGGTCGAGGACAACGGCCCTGGTCTGCCTGCCGAGATCCGCGCGCGTGCCTTCGATCCGTTGGTCACTACCAAACCCTCGGGCGTCGGACTGGGGCTGCCCCTGGTGCGGCGGGTTGCGCAGATGCATGGCGGTGACGCCTGGATTCAGCGCACCGGCCCCGGTGGCACGATCATGCGCGTCAGCATTCCCGAGGCCGAGGGATGACCATGTCCGCCCCCAGCCGCCGTCTCTTGCTGGTCGATGACGATCAGGATTTCGCCATTGCGACCTCGCGTGCGCTGGCACTGGAAGGGGTGGATTGCCTTCTGGCGGGTGACGGCGCGGCGGCAAGGGCGGCGTTGGCCACCAACTCCATCGACGTCGTGCTTCTGGATGTGCGGCTTGGACAGGAAGACGGCACCGAACTGGCTCTGCAGCTGAAGCAGTCGCAGCCTGATCTGATCCTTGTGATCATGACTGCCTACGCCTCGGTCGACAGCGCGGTGGCTGCCTTGCAAGCCGGGGCCTATGATTATCTGCGCAAACCCTTCTTTCTGGATGAGTTGATGCAGGTTCTGAAGCGCTGTTTTGAACTGGCACAGATAAGACAGGACAAGCTGCGCATCGAACAGGAACTGGCCTTGCACCGCAAGCTGGAAGCCGTATCGCAACTGGCCACCGGGCTGTCCCATGACTTCAAGAACATGCTGGCCGTAATCAGGGCCAATCTTGCGGTGATAAATGACCGCTTGCAGCAAGACGACCGGCTGAAGCCCTATGCCAGCGATGCATTGGAGGCCACGGCCACGGCCACCGACCTGGTCGCACAACTCATGGATTTTGCCCGCAGCGGCCTGAGGCGCGACACACGCACCGACCTGGGCCAGACGATTGCCGCCTCGGTTGCGATGTTGTCACGCAGCCTGTGTCGGGACATGCAGTTGACGCTGCATCTGCCCGAACAGGCTTTGATTTCGCCGATCGATTCCGGGCAACTGGAATCGGCAATCGCCAATCTTCTGATCAATGCGCGTGATGCCACATCCGGACGCGGCACGGTCTGGATCCGGTTGCAATCTGTCTGGCAAGGCGGACTTTATGCGCGCCTGACCGTCGAAGATGATGGGCCCGGGCTTTCGCCCGAGGAACTGGGACATGCGCTTGAGCCACGTTTCACCACCAAGCCTGACGGAATGGGGTTGGGTCTGCCGATGATCCGGCAACTGGCGCTGGTCTATAGTGGCAGCTTTCGCATCGAGAATGCCGCTTCGGGCGGTGCGCGCGCGGTGCTTGATCTGCCATGTCGCTGCGAGGTTCAGGGGCAGGAAGAAAACATGTAACCGACCCCCCTGATGGTGCGGATACGGCGATAATCCGGACCGGAATCACCGATCTTTCGTCGGATCTTGCCGATCATCACATCTATCGAACGATCATTGGGTGCCCAGTGGCGGCTGGCGGTCAGGTCCAGCAGCTGGTCCCGGCTCAGAACCCGCCCCGGCCTTTGCGCCAGCACGCTGAGCAGGTTGAATTCCTGCGTGGTCAGAACCTGTTCGCGACCCTCTGAATCATATAGAGAGCGGGCCTCCAGATCGAGCCGCCAGCCGTCGAATGTCAAAGTGGTGCCTTTGCCATTCGGCCCCGCCGGTGCCTGCGTCGCGGTCCCGGCAGGGCCAGAGCGGTCACCGGGCATGCGGCGCAGGATCGCCCGCACGCGTGCCAGCAATTCGCGGGGTTCGAACGGTTTGACAAGATAGTCATCGGCCCCAATTTCCAGTCCGACGATCCGGTCCAAGGCTTCATGGCGCGCAGACAGGAACATCACGCCCAGGTCATGCTCCTTCTTGAGTTCACGGGCCAGGGCGTAGCCATCGTCCCGGCCCGGCAGGCCGATATCGAGAACGACGATTTCGAAATCTTCTGCCGCCAATGCCTCGCGCATCGTTGGCCCGTCACCGGCTATCTGGACCTGAAACCCCTCTTCACCGAAATAGCGAGCCAGAAAAGAAGCCAGTTTCCGGTCATCCTCGACGAAAAGAATCCGGTAAGGGCATTCTTCCCTGTCGTGGGCGCGCGTGGTCGCAGTGGACTGGGGGTATGTCTGCATTGGCCTGCCGCGTGCTGAACTTCGGGACATTCGCCTGGATTGTATCATTCCATGGCCACGAGAAAAACGACTTTGGATTGATGGTCATGCAGGAAGGCTGAGGGTGTCCGACTATACAATCAGAGGTTGAGTTCACACTTGTGAATTCCGAAGTCTTGATTGCGTTCGAAAAGGGTGACGCAGGCGGGCTGCGCTGATTTATGTGGATAACGTCTTGATATGAAATGTAAATCAATCAGGTGTCAATGCGATGACCGCCCCGTGAGATGTCGGGGGACAGCAATGAATGGGTCAGCCGGAGGAATGCAAGATCCCTGCGGCCGCAATATGGCTGGCCCATGCCCTGTCCAGCGCGGCCGCAAGAGTCATATCCTGCTGGCCTTCCCACAGCGTTATCGCCCGTTTGGTGCAGGACACGGCATGATCGGCAAGCGCAAGGGCAATATCCCGGTCGCCCAGACGGGCGTGCAGGCAATCGGCCAACTCGTCATATTCCGTCTCCAGAATCCTATCGAGGGCCAGTCGGGCCTTCAGATTCGCATGAACGACCTGCCGCACCATGCGCAAGACGTCCATATCCGCTGCCAGCAACTGAATATGCCGGTCAAGAAAACGTTTCAGATCCGCCGCCAGAGAGCCTTTACCGTTTCGCAGGGCGGTCGTGTCTTCATCGCGAAAGCCTGGGGGGATCCCGATTGCAGCTGCTTCTTTATTGTTGAAATAATTGAAGAAAGTTCGCGTGCTGACACCCGCGACCTGAGCGATTTCCTCGGTCGTGACATGTTCCAGCCCGCGGGCCAGTGCCAGTTCCAGCGTAGCTCGTTGAATGTCCCGGGCGGTTTCCTGCCGGCGTTTCTGTCGTAACGAAAGCGTCATGCGATAAATTCGTGCCAACTGCGCAGGGTTTGCATAGCAGGAACCAAACGGATGGCATAGTCAAGGATTCCAAATTCGATGAAACCCGCAATCTGGAAAATTGCAGCTGCCGCTGCTGCGCTGGTCGCCTGCGCATGTTCTGCGCTGGCGTAGGGTGCCCCCATGGGGGCGTCGGGACCGCTTGAAGTGGGGGTTGTCGAACTCAGCCTGCAGGACGTGCCGCGTGTCACCACCTTGCCGGGTCGTGCAGTCGCCTAGCAGGAGGTCGAACTGCGCCCCCGCGTCGGAGGGGGGATCGAGGAAATTCTCTATATTCCCGCCGAGATGCTGGAGGTGGGGGGGCCGCTGTTCCGGGGCGATGATTCAATCTATATCGCCGCCGAGACCCCGGCCCGGGCCGATCTGGCAACGGCGGAGGCCAATCTGCCGGTGGCGCAATCGGCCTATGATCGTGCCCAGCAACTGTCGGGGCGCGGCTATACCGAGGCGGAAGTCGAGGCCGCCCGCGCCAGTCTGGCCGAGGCCAAGGCGACGCTTGAGGCTGCCAAGGCGGCGCTGAAACTGGCGCAGACCGAGCTGTCCTGGACAACCATCACCAGTCCGATTGCCGGTCGCGCGGATGTGTCGACAGTTTCGGTCGGGGATCTGGTCACAGCGGGGCAAAGCGATGAGCTGACGACCATCGTGCGCGCCGATCTGATCTATGTCGATATGGCCGAGGCCCTTGGCGTTTCGCTTTCGGCCTTCATGACGCGTGAATGGGAAACGATCACGCCGAAACTGGCGCGATATGGCGGCACCCGCGCGTTAAAGATTTCCGGCGAGGCATCTGCCGGGCTGAGCTCGGGCGAGGCGATGGCCGTGATGGAGGAACTGACCGCGGGGCTGGACGGATCCTATGCACCGGCCTGAACGGGGCTGAGCTATCAGGAAAGGCTGGCGGGCAGTCAGGAGGTCATGCTCTATACGCTGTCGGCGCTGGTGGTGGTCCTTTGTCTTGCGGTTCTCTATGAAAGCTGGACGGTGCCTTTCGCGGTGATGCTGTCGGTCCGGACTATCAGCGCCCTGACATCTCGCTGGAGACCCGCTTTCTGGGTGGCAGCGCGGAAAGCGACGGGGCGGATGCCTGGGATTTCGGGCCGCAATTGTCGCTGCCGGTCCTCAGCCAAGGGCGCCTGCGCGCCAGTCGCGATGCGAAGATCTCGGCCGCGAAACAGGCCGAGATCGCCTGGCGGGCCGCCGTCATGGATGCCGTAGAAGAGGTCGAGGTCGCACAGTCCAACCTGACCCGCTATCGCCAGCGTGCGTCATTGTTGAACAAGGCTGCTGCCGATTACGGCCATGCGCTGTCCCTTGCGCAGGAAAACTATCGCAATGGAGCGATCACGCTGCTCGACCTGCTGGAAACCGACCGCAACACGGCTTCGGCCCGGATCGCGGCAGCCTCGGCGGCCAATGATGCGGCGCAGGCCTGGGCACAGCTGAAGCTGGCAACCGGGGCCGGTGCTGCGGCCACCGTAGAGAAAGCCGCAGAGGAAACCGCGCAAGAGGCCGGTTGAGGCCGGCAGCTTTGGCCGGCAGCCGGCGCGGAACGCAGGAGCGGGCTCAGCCGGTTGCCAGCCGAATAGCCAAGAACAGCAAGCCCGACAGGATGGCCGCGGCAGGCACGGTCACGACCCATGCCGCGGCGATGGTCATGGCATGGGCCCTGCGGACCAGCTTGCGCTGGCGACGTTCGTTCGGGCTGTACGCGGGCAGGTCAGGGATGTCCTGACGGGCAAGGCGCAGCCGCCGTTCGGCATACCATTCGCGGAAGAAGCCGACACCAAAGATACCGCCCACCGCGATATGGGTCGAACTGACCGGCAGGCCAAGGCCACTGGCCACGATGACGGTGACGGCCGCCGAAAGGGCCACGCAGAAGGCCCGCATCGGGTTCAGCTTGGTGATCTCATTGCCGACCATGCGGATCAGTTTCGGCCCGAAGAGGAACAGCCCGAAGGAAATCCCGAAGGCCCCGATCAGCATGACCCACAGCGGGATAGCGATGCTCGAGGTGAATTCTCCGGTCGTGCTGGCGCTGACGATGGCTGCCAGCGGGCCGACCGCATTTGCCACGTCATTGGCACCATGGGCAAAGCTGAGAAAGGCCGCCGAGACGATCAGCGGAATCGCGAACAGGGTTTTCAGCGATTTATTGCGGTTTTCCAGCCCCCGCGCGCGCCTGCGGATCACCGGGATCAGGATCAGCCAGACGGCAATGCCGACCACCAGACCGACACCAAGCGCCGAGAGAAAATCGATCCGGATCAGCTTTTTCAGCCCCTTGAGGGCCAGATAGGCGGTGAAGGCCCCGGCCATGATCCCCACCAGCACGGGCACCCAGACCCGCGCCGCGGCGATCTTGTCAGCCTGATAGATGATGCGCGCCTTGATCAGCCACAGGAAGGCCGCCGCGATCAGTCCTCCCAGCACGGGCGAGATGACCCAGCTTGCCGCAATCGCCGAAATGGTCGGCCAATTGACAGCGCCGAACCCGGCTGCAGCGATCCCCGCCCCCATGACGCCGCCCACGACGGAATGGGTCGTCGAGACGGGCGCTCCGATCCATGTGGCGATATTGACCCAGAGCGCGGCCGAGAACAGCGCGGCCATCATCACCTTTACGAAGACTTCCGGCGATTCCGCCGAGGCCGGGGACACGATCCCCTTGGCCACGGTTGACACCACGTCACCGCCGGCGATCAAAGCCCCGGCGCTTTCGAAGATGATGGCAATGGTGATGGCCCCGCCCATGGTCAGCACATTCGCACCGACTGCCGGTCCCATGTTGTTGGCCACGTCATTGGCCCCGATGTTCACGGCCATATAGGCGCCGATCGTGGCCGCCAGAACGATGACCAGCGTGCTGCTGGTGCCTTCGACCAGCACCGCCGCCAGAAGCCCGGTCAGCAGGATGAACACCGCTGCCACGGCCGGGGCGGCCAGGGGGCGGGTGATAAAGGAACTGGCCGTCTCAAGACGGGACAGGCGATCCAGGTCGCGATCGAGGGTCTCGAGATGCCTCGGTTCGAAGTTCTTGTCGGGCACGAGCCCCCTCCGGCTTGATTTCGGGGGCCTCCATACAGGCACCGCGCGTTGTGTGAAACAGATTTATGACGACGAGCTGAGCCCCGGTCGGTGTTCCGCCGACAGAGGCCGCGGCAGTCAATCTTCTGCCGCCGCCGTCGCGCGCTACGTCATGTATCTGATCTTTGCTGTCAAGACATTGTCATACGAAGATTTCATCGAAAGTTTCTACCCGTCTCAAACGGCAGTATTGCCCTTGGCTCTGGCACCCCGAACGGTCGGGAAGCGCCGAGGTGTGTGGCAAGGTCACGCAAGCTGGGGTTCGGGTTTCCCGGGCCTGCGATTCCCGGCCAGGCAAGAGAGATTCTGTCAAAAGGTTTGACATGGATCAAAGCGCATATGCGGGTGGGCGCATATGAATGAACACATGCAAGAGATATTGAACGCCCTATGTGATTCGACCCGCCGCGCCGCGCTGGCCATCCTCTGGGACGGTGGAGAGCATTGCGTCTGCGAACTGATGGACCGGCTGAATGCCAGCCAGAGCCGCATGTCACGCCACATGAAAGTGCTGCGCGAGGCCGGACTGGTCGTCGACCGGCGGGATGCGCAATGGGTTCGCTATCGGCGCAATCCCGATCTGCCTCGGGAAATCATGGCCGTCATCTCTGCCGTCCTGACGGCAGAGAAAATCCTTGAAAGGGAAATGACATGAGTTCGGAACCCCATGAAGGTCATCTGAAACAGCCCTTGTCGGACCGGACATGGTATGCCGGAATTGCCGGCCTTGCCGTTCTGGGTTGGCTGGCCTATGGCCAGCTTGTCCCCTTTTCCGAATGGATCACGGCGCAATTTCCCGTCGAACGCCACAGCCATACCGGCGAGGCGATTGCCTTCTTTGCTTATGACGTGCCCAAGGTGCTTTTGCTGCTGACGGGTATCGTCTTTGTCACCGGCGTGCTGCGCAGCTGGTTCAGCCCCGAAAAGACCCGCAGCATTCTTGCCGGCAAGCGCGAGATCTGGGGCTATCCGCTGGCCGCGCTGCTGGGCGTCTTTACGCCCTTCTGTTCCTGCTCGTCAGTGCCGCTTTTCATCGGCTTTGTCTCGGCGGGGATTCCGCTGGGTGTGACATTCTCGTTCCTGATCGCGGGGCCGATGGTGGGGCCGGTGGGGTTGGGGCTGCTTTATGGCCTTGTCGGCTGGAAGATCGCCACGATCTACCTTGTCTTCGGCTTTACCATCGCCACCGTCTCGGGTTTTGTGCTGGGCAAGATGGGGCTGGAGCGCTTCTTGCAGGACTGGGTGCGCGAGATGACCGCCGCCCCCGTCGGTGACCTGCCGGAAGAACAGATCACCTTCGTCGACCGGCTGAAAACCGGTGCCGAGCAGGTGCGCGAGATCGTCGGCAAGGTCTGGATCTGGGTTCTGGTGGGCATCGGCATCGGCGCGGCGATCCATGGCTATGTCCCCGAGGCAATGATGCTGAAGATCATGGGCGGCGAGGCCTGGTGGTCGGTTCCGGCGGCGGTGGTCGTGGGCGTGCCGATGTATACCAATGCCGCCGGGGTCATTCCCATCGTCGAGGCATTGCTGGGCAAGGGTGCGGCCCTTGGAACGACGCTTGCCTTCATGATGTCGGTGATCGCCTTGTCCCTGCCCGAGATGATCATCCTCAAGCAGGTCCTGACGCTGCGGCTGATCGCGATCTTCATCGCCGTTGTGTCGGTCGGGATCCTGGCGACGGGCTATCTGTTCAACTTCCTGCTCTGATTTCCAAGCATTCTGCCACATGAAAGGAAAGACCATGAAAACGGTCAAGATCTATGGCCCCGGCTGCAAGCGCTGCGAGGCGACCGAAAGGATGGTGCAGGAGGCGGCCGCGAAACTGGGCGTCGAGGTCGCGATCGAAAAGGTCGCGGACGCCAAGTCCATCGCCATGGCGGGTGTCATGTCGACCCCCGGCATTGCCGTCGATGGCAAGCTTGTCCACGCGGGCGGTCTGCCCGATGCGGCCAGGCTGGAACAATGGCTGGGCGCCTAGGCTGCCGGAATCATAACGGAAAGGCGGCGAGATGCTGGAATACAATGTCACCGCACGGCGGATCGACCATCACGGCTCCGAGGCCGGCACCAAGGGCGCGCGGATCGTGCTGGATACGGACATGCAGGGGCGCGATGACGCGTTCAACCCGGCGGAACTGTTGCTGGCAAGCCTTGCTGCCTGCATGTTGAAGGGCACCGAGCGGGTCCTGCCGATGCTGGATTTCAATCTGCGCGGCATGGATATCAGCCTGCATGCGCGGCGTCAGGACAGCCCGCCCAAGATCATCCGTATCGACTATGAAATCACCGTCGATACGGATGAAAGCGATCAGAGGCTGGATCTGTTGCACCGGAACCTGCAGAAATACGGGACCATCTACAACACGCTGACAGCCGCGACCGAACTGGTCGGAACCATCCGGCGCAAGGAGTGATCGCGCTGCCACCCGATGGGACGCAGAGGCAGGATTCCGGTCTGCCTGCCGGAGGCCGCGCACAAATGCCTGTGGCAGGCGGGCAGGGAAGCCGCAAGTCATCCGGACCCGGCAAAAGATGCTTTGACAGGCAACGACAGATCGTGACAGCTAACACGCAGAGGGAGGAATCTGGTGGCTGTTGGCGACGACCCCGTTTCCGGGGACTGCATGGATCACTTGCGCGCGGATCGTGTCTTCGTGCTGCGTCACGCGGTGGCGCAACTGCTGTTCTGGTCGGCCTTCTACTACCTGATGCCGGCGCTCTTGCCGCATCTTCTGGCCCAAAGCGGATGGTCGTCCGTCGCCGTCTCGGGGGCAATGAGTGCAGGTGTCCTGGCTTGGGCGCTGCTGTCTCCGCTTGCCGGAATGGTCGTGGACCGGGGCGCTGCGGGACCGGCCATGCGCCTTGCCGGATTTTGCGGGGCCGGGCTGTTGATGCTTGCGGCCTGGGCGGCAAATGTCTGGCTGTTCACCATGGCGCTGGTCCTGCTGGGCGCACCCATGGCGATGACGCTCTATGATCCCTGCTTCAGCCTGATGATCCGTCGTTTCGGAGCCGAAGCACGCCGCCCGATCACGCTGATCACGCTGATTGCCGGATTTGCCACATTGCTGACCTTTCCGCTGGTCGGTGTTCTGGCCTCGACCGGGTTGGGGTGGCGTTGGATCATGATGGTTCTTGCCGTCATGGCGCTGTTCGCAACGGCGATCCTGCCCTCTGATCCACGAGGCGAGGGCGCGCAGCACAGTGCGCCCGCCGCGGTTCCCGTCAGGGTGCCGGCTGCGCGGACATTCGCCCTTGGGACGGCATTTGCGCTGTTGATGCTGGGCCATGCGGCACTGCTGTTCCAACTGCCCGCGCAACTGGCAGATGCGCGCGGTTTGTCGGGGGCGCTGTTGCTGCCGATGGTGCTGGGCCCGGCGCAGATCGCCGGACGGTTGTTGTGGGAAAGGGTGCAGGGCTGGCTGTCCCCGGAACGGGCCGCGCTATGGCTGTTTTCGGTCATGCTTGTGCCGCCCCTGCTGCTGTTTGCGGGAGGCGGGCTGAAGATCGCGCTTCTGGCGCTGATCGTTCAGGGCGGCTGTTACGGGATGCATACGATTCTGCGCCCGCTGCTTGCGGCACATTGGCTGCCCGGCGCAGGCTTTGCCCGGCGCCTTGGCATGATCGCGATGATCGGGCTGCTGATGATGGGCGCGGCCCCGACCGTGGCGGCCTGGGTCACATCGGGCCTGGGGCTTCCGGGTCTGCTGGGACTGGTGCTGCTGGTCGATCTGGCCGGATTGGCGCTGCTGGCAGGATTGCTGCGCCGGGCGCGCCACGCGGCCTGGGGCCAGGGCAGCCATTGATGGGCCCGCACCGGCGTTGCGATCCGAAAACGACATCTACAGATGTTGACCACAAAGCCATTCGATGAAGACCTCGATATCGCCGCGCGGGCCCATATCGTTGCGTTCGACCAGAAAAAAGCTTTCACCCATCGGGATCTCGACCGGATAGGGTGCGACCAATGTGCCGCTCTGCAGATCCTGTCGGGCGAAGCTGCGGCTGATGATGGAACAGCCATGGCCGGCCCGCAGGATCTGCAGGGCGATCAGCGATGAATCCGCCTTCATCCAGTGATCGGGACGCGGCTGGTCAAAGCCACAATGTTCGAACAGGCGGTCCCAGTCCGTTTCCGAGCCGACGACCTGCACGATGTCGGCCGCCGTCAGGATCGCGGCCGAGGGCATGTCGCCCAGTGTCGCGGCATAGTCAGGATGGCAGATGATCGTGGCCGCAGCGACCTGCAGGCGATGGATATTGTGCTCCGGCCAGTCGCCATCCCCATAACGAATGTCCAGATCGATGCTGGCGTCGCTCATTCGGTCTGCCCAGACGGTGGTCGAAAGTTCGATCTCGATGTCGGGATGCTGCTGGCGAAAGGCATTCAGGCGCGGGGCCAGCAGCAGCGCGGCAAAAGAGATCGAGGCCCGCACCCGGATGATCGATTTGCGCTTCTTGCCAAACAGCCCGTCGGTGGCGGTCTGCATGGTCAGGAAGGATTTGCGGATCGGCAGGGCATAGGCCTGCCCCATGTCGGTCAGTTCGACGCCCTTGGCCAGCCGTTTGAACAACTGCATGTCCAGATGTTGTTCCAGCAGGCGGATTTGCTGGCTGACTGCAGCGGGGGTCAGGTTCAACTCATCCGCAGCCGCGCTGAAAGAGCTGTGGCGGGCGGCGGCTTCGAATGAACGCAGCCAGGTGACATGGGGCAAACGACGCATGAGGATCCATCTGTCTTTCGTCCCATGGTGACGGCTATCGGCCGCCAAGGCAAATCGCTTTGCACAAATTCAGATGGGGTCAAAGCGGTCAAAGCCATTGCTTGTCATTCGGAACGCGGGCTGACTGATTGTTCAGCACAGGACAACAGCCGGGCGGGCCGCAAAGATGCCGGAAGATGACTATGACTTTATCCTCGTCGGGGCGGGTTCCGCAGGCTGTGTTCTGGCCGACCGGCTGACGCGCAATGGCCGTTTCAGCGTTCTGCTGCTGGAGGCCGGGGGCAGCGATGCCCGTTTCTGGATCAAGATTCCCATCGGCTATGCGATCAACTATGCCAATCCTGCTCTGAACTGGGGCTATCACACCGAGGCCGATGAGGGCCTGTCGGGGCGCAGCAGCTATTGGCCGCGCGGGCGGGTGATCGGCGGGTCCAGTTCGATCAATGCCATGGCCTATGTGCGCGGACAGGCCCGCGATTTCGAGGATTGGGTGGCGGCCGGCGCAGATGGCTGGGGCTGGCCCGCCGTGCAGCGGATCTATGACGCGATGGAGACGCCCTCGGGTCATGAGGCAGCGGGTCGCGCGACAGCGGGAGGCCCTGTCTGGGTGCAGGATCTGTCAGACCAGATGCACCCTTTCAGTGCCCGCTTCCTGACGGCAGCCCGGCAGGCCGGATTTGACGTGATGGATGACATGAACCGCGAGGGCGGCGAGGGCCTGGGCTATTACCGCAGCAATGTGCGCCGCGGGCGGCGCTGGTCGGCAGCGGATGCCTTTCTGCGCCCCGCAATGAAGCGGTCGACCCTGCGGGTAATCACCCATGCCCATGTCTCCCGGCTGGAGTTCAATGGCCCGAAGGTCGTCGGGCTGAGCTTTGAACAACACGGCAGAAGCCGGCGGGTCACCGCCCGCAGGGAGGTCATCCTCAGCGCGGGTGCGATCAATTCGCCGCAGATCCTGCAACTGTCGGGCATAGGTCCGGCACGCTTGCTGAAATCGCGGGGCATTCCGCTGCGTCATGATTTGCCCCAGGTCGGGCAGGGGCTGCAGGACCATCTGGCGATCACCCATCAGTTCACCGCGAACAGGGAAACCCTGAACAACATCCTGGGCAATCGGCTGGGACGGTTGCGGGCCGGGCTGCGCTATGTCCTGACCCGGCGCGGCCCGCTGTCGGTGCCGGTCAATCAGGTTGGCGGCTTTGTCCGCTCGGGGCCGGATGTGGCGGCGCCGGATTTGCAGCTGTTCTGCAACCCGGCCTCCTACCGGATCACATCCGAAGGCGGAATCGAGATGGACCGGAACGGCGGCTATCTGATCTCGGCACAGGTCTGTCGCCCCAGCAGTCGCGGATCGGTCTGCATTCGCTCGCCCGATCATCGCGATGCTCCGGCAATCAGGCCCAATTCGCTGGCGACCGAACAGGATCGCAAGGCCGCCATCCGGGCCGGTCGCGTCATCCGCGCGCTGGCGCAAACGCCCGAGATGAAATCCGTGACGCGCGCCCCGAAACGAGCCTCATTCGCGGCCATGGATGACGCGGCACTGTTGCAGGACTTTCGCGATCGCGCCGCCACCGTCTATCATCCAAGCTGCACCTGCCGCATGGGAAATGATGCCGGAGATTCCGTCGTGAACGCGCGGCTGCAGGTGCATGGCGTGCCGGGGTTGCGGGTGGTTGATGCCTCGGCCTTTCCCAATATCACCTCGGGCAATACCAATGCCCCGACCATGATGTTGGCGATGCGGGCCGCCGAGATGATCCTGCAGGACGCAGGCTGATCACATTCCAAGCCAGGAAAGAACATTCATGCGCCTTGAAAAACTTGAAACCTTCATCGTTGCCAATCCACCGCCGCGTCACGGGGGGCGCTATTTCATCTTTGTCCGCCTGACCACCGCCTGCGGCATCACCGGCGTGGGCGAGATCTATAATGCCACCTTCGGTCCCCAGACCTGCTGCGCCATGGCCCGCGACATGTTTGCCCGGCATTTCGAGGGGGCTGACCCCGCCCGCATCGAACTGCTGTTCCGCAAGGTCTATGGCGCGGGCTTTACCCAGCGCCCCGATGTCAGCGTGATGGGAACCTTCAGCGGACTGGAGATGGCCTGCTGGGACATCATCGGCAAGGCCGCCGACCGGCCGGTGCATGAGCTTCTGGGCGGGCGCGTCCATGACCGGCTGCGCAGCTATTCCTATATTTATCCGGCGCAGGGCGACGTCTATCCCGACCCCGACCGGCCGAATGCCTATAATGATGCCTCCATCGCTGCCGAAATCGCCGTCAGCATGGTTGATCAGGGGTTCACGGCGCTGAAATTCGATCCGGCCGGGCCCTTCACCATCTTTGACGGCCATCAGCCCCGGCGCGAGGATATCACCCGCAGCGTCGAATTCTGCCGCCAGATCCGCGATGCCGTCGGGGATCGCGCCGATCTGCTGTTCGGCACCCATGGCCAGTTCACCGTCTCGGGTGCCAAGCGGCTGGCCCGCGCGATCGAACCCTATGACCCGCTGTGGTTCGAGGAACCCGTGCCGCCGGAAAACCCTGCAGATATGGCGCAGGTCGCGGCTTTCACCTCGGTCCCCGTGGCGGCGGGCGAGCGGCTTTGCACGAAACATGAATTCGCACGGCTTCTGGAATATGGCGCGGCCTCGATCCTGCAGATGAACCTCGGCCGGGTCGGTGGCCTGCTGGAGGCCAAGAAGATCGCCGGAATGGCCGAAACCCGTCAGGCCCAGATTGCGCCGCATCTGTATTGCGGGCCCATCGTGGCGGCGGCGAATATCCAGATTGCGGCCTGCTCGCCGAATTTCCTGATCCTTGAAAGCATCGGCACATTCGACGGCCCCTGCATGCAGGGCGTCAAGGGCGGGATCGAGTGGGAGGATGGCTATATCATTCCCTCGACCCAGCCCGGTCTGGGGCTGGAACTGGACGATGAGGCCATTGCCTCGATGACCTATGACAGCGACGAATTGCATCTGGACATGGCCCAGACCCATGTGACCCCCGGAAGGATATCGAGATGATCACCATCGACAAATTCTATATCGACGGACAATGGGTCACGCCCCGGTCCGCCACGACCATGCCGATCCTGACGCCTGCAACCAATGCGCAGATCGGGGTGCTGACGCTAGGCAATGGCGCCGATGTCGATCGCGCGGTGGCGGCGGCCAGGGTCGCCTTTGACAGCTATGGCATGACATCCAAGGCCGAACGTCTGGCGTTGCTGCGCCGTCTGGCCGAGGTGACGCGCGAGCGTCTGGATGACCTGGCGCGGGCAATCACCATGGAAATGGGCGCGCCCGCCACGATGTCGCGCGATGTTCAGGCCGATGCGGGGCTTGGCCATCTGCTGGCATTCATCGAGGCGCTGGAGGAACTGGAGGAAGAGGAAACCCTGTCCAATGGCGACCTGCTGTCGCGCGAGCCGATTGGCGTCTGCGGGCTGATCACGCCGTGGAACTGGCCCGTCAACCAGATCGCGCTGAAGGTCATTCCGGCCCTTGCGACGGGGGCGACCTGCGTGCTGAAACCTTCGGAGCATACGCCGCTGTCGGCGCAGATCTATGCCGAGATGATCGATCAGGCCGGTTTTCCCGCAGGAGTGTTCAACCTTGTCCATGGCGACGGGCCGACCGTGGGTGCCGCCCTGTCGCGCCATCCGGATGTGGCGATGATGTCCTTTACCGGCTCGACCAGGGCGGGCAGCGCCGTGTCGCGGGACGCCGCTGATACCGTCAAGCGCGTCACGCTGGAACTTGGGGGGAAATCGCCCAATCTGATCTTTGCCGATTGTGATCTCGAGACCCGCATTCGCGAAGGCGTGGCGGGCTGCTTCTACAACACCGGGCAAAGCTGCGATGCCCCCACGCGAATGCTGGTCGAACGCAGCGTCTATGACCGGGCGCTGCAGATCGCCCGTCAGGCAGCCGAGGCGCAAGAGGTGGGAGATCCGGCCGAAGAGGGCGACCATATCGGGCCGCTGTTCGATGGAATCCAGTATGAGCGCGTGCAGAAGATGATCCGCAAGGGAATCGACGGCGGCGCGCGCCTGTTGGCAGGCGGGCCGGGGCGGCCCGGCGATCTGCCGCCACATCTGCAAAGCGGCTGGTTCGTACGTCCGACGATCTTTTGCGATGTCACCCCGGAAATGGCGATCTGGCGCGAGGAGATCTTTGGCCCGGTCCTTGTCATCACCCCTTTTGATACCGAGGAGGAGGCCATCGCCCTGGCCAATGACACCGACTATGGGCTGGCCGCCTATGTGCAAACCGGCGATGAAATCCGTGCCCGCCGCGTTGCGCGGCGCCTGCGCGCCGGGGGCATTCATGTCAACGGCCGCGATGCGGGCTATGGTTCGCCCTTTGGCGGGTTCAAACAGTCGGGCAATGGCCGCGAGGGAGGACGTGCCGGGCTGGAAGACTATCTGGAGATGAAAGTCTGCCCGCCATTCGCGAACTGACCCTGCAGGAAAGGCGCGGGGCGGCCCCGCGCCACCTGATCACGCCAGAGCACTGGCGGGTGGGCTGATATCGGCCACACCCTTCTGCATCAGGACGCGATAGGTGGATCGCAGCGCGCCACGATCCGTATAACATCCGCGCAGATGGCGGCTGCCGCTGTCGGCGACATAGCCTTCGCGGCCATGAACGATGCGATGGTTGTCAAACACCACGCAGTTGCCCGCCTGAGACCGGAAGCGCAGGGTGAAACGGTCTTCCTGCATCATGCGGATGAACTTGACGAAAGCCGGGTAATAGACGTCCAGCAAATCCTGGGGCAGGTCCATATTGTCCTGCAGATGCTGGGAAATGGTGACGCCGGTCACCTCGCCATCCGGATCGGTCTCGATCACGCGCTGATGGGCGCGATAGTCCCAATTGTCATGACGATAGAAGAAGGGGATCTCGTGACTGGCCAGCAGGGCAAACGCCTCGGGATCCTCGGCGCGCAGGGCCTCGGCCACGGCGGCACCGTCAAGGAACAGCGACAGTCCGCCTTCGACCGTATTCTCCAGGCAGTGCAGGAACTGCACGCCGGGCGCGTTTTCCTCGCCCGGCAGGTCGGTATGCATCTCCAGCGGGCCAGCGGTGAAGGCCAGATTCGTGGGCGCGATCTCGACCCGGACGTCGAAAAACAGGCCTTCGGCCGATGGGGTAACCGGGCCGATGGAATTGACCAGACGCGGCAGGGCCTCGGTCGTCTTGTCCATGCCGGTCACGATGGCGATGCCATCCTCGATCAGGGCGCGCGTCAACCGGGCGCGACCTTCGTCGCTGTTCAGGACGGCGTTCTGTTCGACGCGGGTGATGCGGGGCAGATGGTCGCTGTACCACAGTTTGCGCGGCAGGGCGGCCGGATCGGCGGCGCGACCATTGGCGGCCACTTCGGTCAGCAGGGACATGGGCACATGCGAGGGTTGCGCCTCGTCACGCCAGTCGATCACCAGAACATCATCCCGGACCATCGCCGAAATGGCGCGCGGCGGAGATTTCATCTGGGTGACATCGAACACCCTTTCGCGGGTCTGGGGGTCGATGCTGCTCTGGCAAGCATCGCGCAGCCAGTAATAGTTGAAATAGGTCTCTCCCTCGGGCAGGCCGACGATCATGCCGTTGTCGCGAAGGTCAAAGGTTATGTTGCTCATGGCGATATCATCCCGTGCAAAGGGGCCTAGCAGGCGTAATTGTCGTTTTCCTCGTCCAGAATTGCGCGCAGTTCGGCCAGATGGGCCTCGGCCTGACCGGGGTATTCTTCCAGTTCCTGCGCGGTCTTCTCGGCAATGTCGTGAGGAATGATCCGCAGTTTCTGTCCGGTCTGCAGCGCACGGATATAGGTCTCGGCGGCGCGTTCGAAATAGAACAGACGGTTCCAGCTGTCCGCGACGCTATCGCCGATGACCAGCACGCCATGGTTGCCCATGATCATCACCTTCTTCGCGGGGTCGGACAGCAAGTCGGCGCATCGCAACCCTTCTTCTTCGAATGCCAGGCCGCCGAAGGCATCGTCGATGACATAGCGGTCATAGAAGGTTGCCGTGTTCTGGTCGATCGGTGGCAGCCTGCTGTCGGCCAGGCAGGCCAGGACCGTGGACCAGATCGAATGGGTATGCATGACACAACGCGCATGGGGACAGTTGCGATGCACGGCGGCATGCAGGCCCCATGCGGTGGGATCGGGGGCGTTGGGCGCCTGCAGCGCCGCCGGGTCATCGGCGTCCAGCAGCAGCAGGTCCGAAGCCTTGATGCGCGAAAAATGCATCTGGTTCGGGTTGATCAGGAATTCGGTACCACGGTCATTCACCGCCAGGCTGAAATGGTTGGCCACCGCCTCATGCATGCCAAGGCGCGCGGCCCAACGAAAGGTCGCCGCCAGATCGGCGCGTTCGGCCCAATGGGTCAGGTTCCCGCTTGTCATTGCCCCGCTCATCCTGCTGCCATCATGGGTGCGGAAAGCCCGGTCGGGATGACCTCATATCCCGGTTCCTCGGGCTCATCATCGGTCAGTTCTGCGGGGAATCCGGGGGCCCGGATGTCCAGCCCGGTTGCTTCCTCCAGCCGCCGGATGATGTTGGGGGAAAGCTCGCGTTCCCCGAAACGGGCGATGCCGTCGTCAAGGATCTGCACCATCAGCGGGCTGATCTCCAGCGGGACGCCTGTCTGATCGGCGATCTTCTGAAACAATCCTATGTCCTTCTTCACCAGATCCATGGTGAATGAGACATCACGCGAACCGTTCAGGATCAGCTGGCTTTCGGTTTCATGCACGAATGACGTGCCCGAGGAAATCTTCATCGCTTCATAGGTGGTGTTCATGTCGACGCCCGCGGCCTTCATGGTCACCAGTGCTTCGCAGCAGGTCAGCAGATTGGCCGTTGCCAGGTAATTGGTCATCACCTTCAGGACCGAGGCCGTGCCGATCTCGCCGGTATGCAGCACCCGGCGGCCAAGCGTCGTCAATGTCGGCAGCATCCGTTCGAAGGTGGCCCGGTCACAGCCGGCGAAGATCGAGATATTGCCTGTATCCGCACGATGACAGCCGCCCGAGACGGGACATTCCATCGCAGCGCCGCCCCGCGCCTTGATCAGCTCGGCCAGCCGCTTGACCTCGGACTCATCCGTGGTGGACATTTCCATCCAGATCTTCGAACCATCAACGGCAGGCAGCATGCCCTCGACCACCTCGGCCGAGGCCGCGGGCGAGGGCAGGCAGGTGATGACCGCATCGCAATCCTGCATCATCGCAAGGGGGCCGGTCGTCGATTTCGCCCCGCGCTGCACGAATGTCGCCACGAGATCCGCGTCCAGATCATGGACCGTCAGGTCGAAGCCATTGCGCAGCAAACTGCCGGCAAGCTTGCCGCCGACATTGCCAAGTCCGATAAATCCGATCTTCATCTGCCACGCCGCCCTTTTCTTCGCGAATTCGATATTCGCAACAGAATGGGGCTGATCATGAGATCAGTAAAACAACGGCATTTTACCCAATGGGGCGGTTTTGCTGACAGGCGGTTGCAGCATCTTTGCGACAGACCCGCCTTGCCGTGCCAGTTGTCGTTGCCGAGCCACGGGAAAGATGCCGCGACGGCTCAGGTTTCAGGTTCACGGGGCCTTGTCGTCGATCCCCTGACGACAAGGTTGAAATCCAGCAGCAGGCTGGCGGGCTCTTCCTCGGTTTCCACCCAGGATGCAATTGCATCCGCAGCATGTCGACCCATGCGGGACACGGGCAGGTGAATGGTCGTCAGGGCGGGATAGAGGCAGGCTGAATCGGGCAGGTCGTCAATGCCCATGACGGACATTCGCTCTGGCATGGTGATGCCCTGACGCTGCAGTTCGAACATCGCCCCTGCGGCCAGAACATCGGACAGGCAAAGAAGGGCAGTGGCCTGCCGCGCGGATTTCAGGACATGGCGAACCGCCTCGCAGCCGCCGGCCGTTGACAGCGGCACCTCGAGAAACGTCAAATCGCATTCGCCACGCTGCGCGGTCAGCCCCGCGATCCGCGCGCGCGTGCGGTCATTGTTGGCCTTGGGTCCATGCAGAACCGCGATGCGCCGATGCCCGAGTTCCGCCAGATGGGCCAATGCCGCGCAGGCGGCCCTGGCGTTGTCATAGCCGATGGTCGGCAGGGCATAATCCGGATCATAGCAAGAGGTCGCCACCGTCGGCAGGCGCGTTCTCTCGATCAGGCTGTAAAGGTCGGCAGCATGGGATTTGCCCGAGATGATCAACCCTTCTGCACCAATGTCGATCAGCCCCTTGGCCTTGCTGGTTTCGATCTGCGGGTCGCCATCGGTCGTCGCGACGACCAGCGAAAGCCTGCGGCAGGCCAGTTGCCGCTCCAGACCGGCAAGGACGCGGGCGAAGATGTCGTGATCCAACGTCGGGACCAGGGCCCCGACGAAGCGTGTCCGCCCGGAATTGATCGCCCGGGCTGCGGCACTGGGCACCCATTGCAGGCTGCGAATCGCCTCGTCAACACGCTCGCGGGTTTGCTCGGCGACGGTATGGGGGCTGTTCAGAACGCGTGATACCGTGGCAACCGAAACACCGGCAGCGGTCGCGACATCACGTAGGTTCGCGCGTTTCCGATGCCCCGATTTTCCCATTGTTTCCTGCCTGTCAATCGCCTGATGCCAGTCTTGTTGCGCCAGTCCGCTCTAAATATATTGACAGATGTAACTGGTTTCAACAATCATGTAACTAGTTACATTGGCAAGATCGGATCGGTTGATGTCTCGTTACGAAGTGCTGCGCGAATTCGACAACATGGGTTTCAGATCCGCTGGCCGGGCCTTTCCGGGCTTTGCCAAGCGCGGCGAAGCCCTCTTGCACCGGATCGCTCCACGGCAGGGCCTGATGCATGACATGCGCCCCGGCGATCTGCTTTCCCTGTCCTTGACGGCCGGAGTGACGGCCCAGATCGTCGCCTTTGGTCCCGGCGGGCAGCCCGCGTTGGACAGCCTTGGCCTTGCCGCCCATGGCACGCTGCAGATTGCCGATTGCGATGCCGATGCGCTGATCGGCTGGATCGCGGGGCAGGGCGGCACCCCCGGTGATCTTCCGGCCTGTCACGCCTGCTGCGCTGGTCACGGGCGATCTGACGGGACAGGTCCACCTGACATTGCAACCCGCATCCGGAAATGATCCGCTTCTGCCCCCCCTGCTGGGCGATACCCGTGATGAGTTCACCTTGCCGCGCGCCACCGCCATGGCCTATGAGCTGAAAAAGGGCGAATTCCTGCAGATCATCGATGTCGAGGGGCAGCAATGTTCGGATTTCACGGCATTTCGCGCCGATGGCCTGCATCGCGGCGAGGAACTGATGATCGACGGCACCGTGACGCGCTCGATGGTGCGGCGAGCCTATCCGGGGCCGGGATTGCTGGACAAGTTCTATGACCGCGACATGACCCCGCTGCTGAAGGTCGTTCAGGACACCTGCGGACGTCATGACACCTTCGGGCTGGCCTGCACGGCGCGCGGCTATGAGGAGCGCGGCTTCCCGGGGCACGTCAACTGCTCGGACAACATATCCGAAGTTCTGGCACCCTATGGCGTTGCCCGTCGCGCGGCCTGGCCGGCGATCAACTTCTTCTGGAACACCTGGATCGATCCCGGCACGCATCACATCATGACCGAGGAATCCCATTCCCGCCCCGGCGATTACGTTGCCATGCAGGCGATGGAAGATCTGGTCTGTGTTTCGACTGCCTGCCCGGATGACATCGATCCGATCAATGGCTGGAACCCCACCGACGTGCATGTGCGCATCTATCGGCCCGAAACTCCGATCCGCCGTGCCGTGGCCTATCGCGAAAAGGAAGACGCCCCCATGTCCATCAGCCAGAATTCGGCCTTTCACGACCGGCTGGCGCCGCTGACACAGCATTTTGCGCCGGCGCGCGATCTCTGGGTTCCGGTCAGCTTTGCCGCGCAGGGAACGATCGGCGAATATTGGGCCTGCCGCAATGCCGTGACCGTTCAGGACATGAGCGGACTGCGCAAATATGACATCATCGGCCCCGATGCCGAAACGCTGTTGCAGCAGGCGACGACGCGCAATGTCGCGAAGCTGGCCGTCTGGCGCGGTTCTTATACCTTGATGTGCGATGCCGCGGGCACCGTCGTCGATGATGGCACGCTGTTCCGGCTTGGTCCCGATCTGTTCCGCTGGTGCTGCGGATCGGAGGAAAGCGGACGGTTGCTGGAAGCCTTGGCGCAGCAGATGGGTCTGCAGGTCCGCATTCATCATCTGGGCGGCGCGATGCCCAATCTGGCCGTGCAAGGCCCACATTCGCGCGATTTGCTGCGCAAGATCGTCTTTACCCAGCCCACCGTCCCGGCGTTGGACCACCTGAAATGGTTTGGCGTGACGGTCGCACGCCTGCATGATCGCGATGGCGCCCCCTTCATGCTGTCGCGTTCGGGCTATACGGGGGAACTGGGTTATGAAATCTTTTGTGCCAGGGCGGACGCGCTGAAGATCTGGGATGCGGTGATCGAGGCCGGAGAGGAATTCGACATAGCCCCGATGGGCAGCGACGCGCTGTCGATCATCAGGATCGAGGCGGGGCTGGCCGCCGCCGGTGCGGAATTTGCACCCGGCATTGACGCCTTCGAGGCAGGGCTCGGCTTTGCCGTGGACATGTCCAAGCCCGATTTCACCGGCAAGGCGGCGCTGCAGCGCAATGCCGCTGCACCGCGTCGCCTGCTGAAAGGTCTGTTGCTGGACTGCAATGATGTCCCGCATCACGCCAGCCCTGTCCATGACGGAGAACGTCAGGTCGGGGTCGTGACTTCGGCCACGCGCTCACCCATGCTGGGTCATGCGATCGCCATTGCCCGGATTGGCGTCGAACACGCCCAGAACGGGGCACGGCTGGAAATCGGCCAGCTTGATGGTCGCATGAAGCGGCTTGGCGCAACCGTCACCGATATTCCCTTCATAGACCCGCAGCGCAAGCGGGCACGCGCCTGAAGGCGTATTCACCCAACAGAGAGAGGACTTGGAATGACATATCTCAAGGCTTTCACGGCACTGGCGGCACTGTCGCTGGCCACGGCCGCATCCGCGCAGGACACCGTCAAGGTCGGCGAGCCAAGTTGGCCCGGTGCCAAGATCATGAGCCGCGTCATCGCGCAGGTCATCCAGACCCGCCTGGGCGGCGTGACCGAATATGCCCCCGGTGCCAATGCGGTGATATTTGCCGCAATGGATGGCGGGCGCGGCGATATCGACGTGCATCCGGATGTCTGGTTGCCAAATCAGGCCTCCTTCACCGAAGAATATGTCGATCAGAAGGACACAGTGGCCCTGTCAGAAGGCAGTTACCAGGGGCGCTCGGGCTTTTGCGTGCCGACCTATATGGCCGAAGAGCATGGCATGAAATCCGTCTATGACCTTGCGACACCCATGGCACAGGAACTGTTTGACGGCGATGGCGATGGCAAGGGAGAGATCTGGGTCGGTGCTTCGGGCTGGGCCTCGACCAATCTGAACCGCGTGAAGGTGCGCGACTATGGGATCGAGACCTTCCTGGAACCTTCGACCGAGGATGAGGCTGTCTTCTACGCGCGGCTGAAGGATGCCATCGACAACAGGGAAGGTGTGGTCTTCTACTGCTATGCGCCCCATTTCGTGCATGCGCTTTACGACGTGACCTTCATCGAAGAACCGGAATACGATCCGGCGGCCTATCACATGGTTCAGCCCGACGAGGATGCCGACTGGTTCGCGAAATCCTCGATCAGCACCGGCGATCAGGTCAAGACGGTGACCGTGGCCTATTCGAAGTCCCTGGAACAGCGCAATCCGGCGGCCGCGGCCTTTCTGGGCAAGATCGACATGGATGCCGACGACCTGTCACAGCTGACCTATCAGACCGTGATCAAGGGGCAGGAAGTCGATGAAGCCGTCGCGGTCTGGCTGGAAGAAAACAGCGATGTCGTCGACGGCTGGCTGGGTTTGAACTGACCACCGCTGCCCTGGTGCCGCGGCCCCCTGGGGCTGCGGATGGCCAACTATCCAGAAAAAGGAGCTGCCATGGCTGGCGAAATCGCAATTGATGCGCGCGGCGTCTGGAAGGTATTCGGCGCCCGCGCCAAGGAGGCCCTGCAGGCGATCCGGAACGAAGGTCTGAGCAAGGCCGAGGTACGGGACAGGTTTGACTGCGTGGTGGGCGTGGCGGATGCGAATTTCCAGATCCGTCAGGGCGAGCTGTTCTGCGTCATGGGTCTGTCGGGGTCGGGAAAATCGACGCTGGTGCGTCATGTGAACCGCCTACTGGAGCCCACCGACGGCCATATCTTCATCGATGGCGACGATGTGATGGGGTTGAACGATGCCGAACTGCGCGACCTGCGCAATCGTCGCGTCGCGATGGTCTTTCAGAATTTCGGCCTGATGCCGCATCGCACGGTGCGCGACAATGTGGCCATGCCGCTGGAGATACGCGGCACCGGCAAGGCCCGACGTTGGGAAGAGGCCGATCGCGTTCTGGAGATGGTGGATCTTTGCGGCTGGGAGGACAAATACGCCCACGAATTGTCGGGCGGCATGCAGCAGCGCGTCGGCCTTGCCCGCGCGATCGCTTCGGACCCCGAGATCCTGTTGATGGATGAACCCTTCTCGGCGCTGGATCCCCTGATCCGCAAGCAGTTGCAGGATCAGTTCATGGATCTGTCGCGCAAGCTGGGCAAGACGACCATGTTCATCACCCATGATCTGGACGAGGCCATTCGCATCGGGCATCGCATCGCGATCATGAAGGATGGCCGGATCGTCCAGATCGGCACGCCCGAAGAGATCATCCTGAATCCGGCAGATGACTATGTTGCCGATTTCGTGGCCGGAATTTCCAAGCTGAACCTGATCCTGGCGCATTCGGTCATGCAGCCCGTCGCCGAGTTCGAGGCCCTTCATGGCGCGGTCCCGGCAGATGCGAATGCCGCCCGTCCGGACATGGACCTTGGCGATCTGATGAATCTTGCCATCGAGGGACATGGGATCGTCGCGGTCAGGGATGATCACGCGACCGTCGGCGTCATCAACCGCGCGAGCCTGCTTCGCGCCATCCAAAGCAGCCAGGCATGAGGTGAGGTCATGACACAGAACGATCCGACGCAAATCCGTCCGGAAACCGCCGCAGGCCTTGATGAACTCGTGGCGACTTTCACCGGCCGCTCGGTGCCCTATTATCAACGGGCCTTCCGCTACATGCTTCAGGCACCGGGCTATCGTTTCATGCTGAACCGGGCCGCGGGTTTGCTGGGGCCGGTCTGGTTCGGCGCGCGGGGCCTGTGGTCATGGTTCCTTGTCTTCCTGCTGCTGGACACATTCGCCTTCATCCAGATCGGGTTGGGGCTGTTCGGAGATCTTGGCCGCGATGCCCGTATCCGCGCGGAGCAGATCGCCCAGACGCTGGACCTTCGCATGCAGCAGATCGAGGCCGCCAAGGCCTCGGGCGCGGCATCGCTGGAATCGCTGCAACGCGCAGCGGGTTCGCTGCAGGATGCCCTTGCCTCTGCCAATGAGGCGGCCGCCGCAGCCACGGCGGACGGCATGTTCTATCTGGCAGTGGGTCTTGCGCTGCTGCTGGTCATCCGTTTCGGGGCTGCTTCCCTGGCGAATTGGACGCTCGAGGCGCAATTCGTGCGCTGGCGGTCAGATCGCCGCGTTGCAAGCGGCTGGTCTGGCACACGCCTGCTGGTGTCGCTGGGGCTGGCTGCGGCGGTCATCATCCTGTCGGTGATGAAATTCGCGCGACCCGATGCCTTCTCCTTGCTCAACTCCTTTCCGACCAATCGCGACTGGCGACTGAATGTCGGTGACGCGGTGCAGAACGGCTTTGACTGGACCAAGACTGCCGGACGCGGCTTCTTTGACGGGCTGACCCTGGGCATGCGCAGCCTGCTGGACTGGATCGAGGTCGTGCTTGTGGGCACGCCATGGCCTGTCGTCGCGCTGGTCTTCGTGATGCTGGCCTATCTGTCGGGCGGGGCACGGGTGGCGATCTTCACGGGGGCTGCTCTGGCCTATCTCGGCCTGCTGGACTTCTGGGAAAAGGCGATGACCACCATCGCCCTGCTGGGGGCGGCGGCGCTGATCTCGATCACGGTCGGGATTCCGCTGGGAATCTTTTGCGCCCGTCGTCCGACCGCCTTTGCGATCGTGCGGCCGGTTCTGGATTTCATGCAGTCGATGCCCTCTTTCGTCTATCTGATCCCGGTGGTTGCCTTTATCGGCTCGGGCAAGCCTGCGGGCGTCGTTGCCACGATGATCTTCGGCAGCCCTCCGGTCATCCGCTTCACGGTTCTGGGGTTGCAGCAGGTGCCCTCGGCGGTGCGAGAGGCCGCCCTGGCCTTTGGCGCATCGCCACGATACCTGCTGTGGAAGGTCGATCTTCCGCTGGCGCGCAAGACCATCATGGCGGGGGTGAACCAGACGATCCTGCTTTCGCTGGCCATGGTCGTGGTGGCCTCGCTGATCGGCGCCAAGGGGCTGGGCGAGGACGTTCTAGAGGCGCTGCAATATGCCGCCGCGGGGCAGGGCATCCTTGCCGGACTGGCCATCCTATTCTGTGCGCTGATCCTTGATCGGATTGTCGCCGGACGAAAGTGACAACTCGGAAACAGGCGCCGGCGTGATGGTTGCCTGTTTCCAATCCAGGGCGGTTGGCAGGTCGCGAAACCTGCATCCGCTGCGCGACCATCAGATCGCGCCATGCCCTGTCGGAGAATCCGTTCCGCCCCGCCACGCGCTTTGGCTCGGAACCGGGGGTGGCGATTGACAGCCTATCAAGAAAGGTTATTCAATGCCGGATCATGATAAGCAGTCATCTTACCCTGAAGCAGCTGGAGGCGCTTGTTTGCGTCGTCGATATGGGGTCGTTTCGCAAGGCGGCCGCCGTCCTTGGGACAACCCAGCCCAACATATCGAACCGGATATCAAAGCTGGAAGCTGATCTTGGCGGCATCCTGATGCATCGTGACGCGGGTGCGGTCCGGCTGACAGAGCGGGGCAAGACGCTGGTGGCCGCAGCACGGCAGGTTCTGTGGAGCGCAGAGGCCTTTCTGGAGGTCGCGGCACGGCAGGATCTGATCGCGGACAGGATGCGGCTGGGCGTGACGGAACTGATTGCCTGCTCTTGGCTGCATCCCTTCCTGCGGCGGTTCCGCGAAGCCTATCCTTCGGTCTCCGTTGAACTGGAAGTCGGGCTGTCGACGGAAATTTCGAAGAAACTGGCGTCAGGAGAGATCGATCTGGCCCTGCAGCCCGAACCTTTTGCAATTGCGTCAAGCGGTTCGATTCCCCTTGAAACCTGTCGCTATGTATGGGTGGCGGCACCGGATCACGTCCGCGAATGGGGTGAACAGAACGGTTTGGCCGAGATCTTGCGCTCGCCCGTTCTTACCCATGCCAGGCATACGCTGGCGTCGGATGGCCTGGTCAAGCGGGCGGCAAGCCGAAAACTGCCCCTGGACCAGATCGTCTACTCAAGCAGCCTGGCATCCTGCGTCCAGATGGCGGTTGACGGCATGGGGGCGGCACTGTTGCCGGCCGTGCTTGTCAGGGATCAGCTTGACGCAGGATCGCTGGTCGAGATTGGAAGCGATTGGTATCCCGAACCTCTGAAGTTCTTTGCCCGGTTCGACAAGGCCAAGGCCCCCCGCTTTGTCGCGATGGCCGCCGAACTTGCCGTCGACGTGGCGAAGGCTCGCAGATAGATCACAAAAATCTATCACCTATAGAAAATATTAAAATTTGTAGTGATGGATTTTCACAGTCAGATTACCGGTGATGTAATTTGATCCTACCTTCTTGCGCGTTTGCGCCCCTGGCAGTGCGATCATGCAAAAATGCGCGGCAGGGGAAGCGGGGTCACGACCGAGGGTTTCCGTGACGTGATCGAGATGCGCACTGAAAGCCGGTTCGAACAATATGACCTGAACCTGACATTGCCCGAACCGCTGCTGGCACGGCAAATGCGTTTTACCGTGTCCGAGCGGATCAACGCGCGCGGTGAGGTGATGGTCGAACTGGACCGCGCAGAGGTCGAAGCCGTGGTTGACCGCATCGGCAAGGCCGGCTTTGAAAGCGTGGCCGTGGGGCTGATCCATTCGTATCTGAACCCTGTGCATGAACAGATGATCCGCGATGTTCTGGCGGAAAGGCTGCCTGATGTTTCGGTCTCGATTTCCTCGGAAGTCAGCCCCCAGATGCGCGAATACGAGCGGTTCAACACCGTCGTGGCCAATGCCTATATCAAACCCCTCATGGCCTCATACCTGGGCAGGCTGGAAGAGCGACTGCGTGGCGAAGGGGTGGGTTGTCGCATCTTCCTGATGCATTCCGGCGGCGGCATCATCTCTATTGCCAATGCCGCCGATTTCCCGGTGCGGCTGGTGGAAAGCGGCCCGGCGGGCGGCGCGGTCTTTGCGGCCCATATCGCCGCACGCTACGGATTGGACAAGGTGCTGTCCTTCGACATGGGGGGGACGACGGCCAAGATCTGTCTGATCAAGAACCAGACGCCCAAGACCTCTCGCGTGTTCGAGGTCGCGCGGACCTATCGCTTCAAGAAAGGTTCGGGGATGCCCATCTCGATCCCGGTGATCGACATGGTCGAAATCGGCGCGGGTGGCGGCAGTCTGGCCCATGTGGACGCCATGCGACAGATCCGGGTTGGCCCCGAAAGCGCGGGTTCGGAACCCGGCCCGGCCTGTTACGGACGCGGCGGTGAACGTCCCGCGGTGACCGATGCCGACCTGGTTCTGGGCAAGCTGGATCCCGGCAATTTCGCCGGCGGTTCCATCCCGCTGTCGCCCGAGAAATCCAGAACTGCCCTGACCGCCCATGTCGGAGGCACGCTGGAGATGGAACCCGTCGAGGCAGCCTTTGGCGTGGCCGAGGTCGTCGATGAGAACATGGCCAATGCCGCGCGTGTCCATGCCGTCGAAAACGGCGAGGATCTGTCGGAATACACGATGATCGCATTCGGCGGCGCCGCACCGCTGCATGCCGGACGCCTGTGCGAAAAGCTGGGTGTCGAACGGCTGATCGTGCCGCCCGGTGCCGGGGTCGGTTCGGCCATCGGCTTCCTGCGCGCGCCCTTCAGCTTCGAGGCAAACCGTTCTGTCTACATGAAACTCAGCGACTTTGATGTCGATCGCATCAGCAAACTGCTGCGCGAGCTGAAAGACGAGGCCACCGGCTTTGTGCGCACCTGCGACGAGGTCAGCCCGATCCTTGCCGAGTTCAAGGTCTACATGCGCTATTCGGGACAGGGCTGGGAAATTCCCATTTCCCTGACCGAAGAACAGGCCATGGCACCTGATGCCGCGACCTTCCTGGCCCGTTTCGAGGAGGACTATGCAAAGCTGTTCGGCCGCACCGTCGCCGGCATGGATGTCGAAATCACCGTCTGGTCGGTGAATGCAACCACTCCGCCCGAAGAGGTCGCCCGCTCGGTCACCACGGATGGCGCGGCATCCGCCCGTCTGGACCAAACGCGTCAGCTGTTCGATCCGGCCTCGGGGGGCTTTGTCGATGCAAATGTGGTGGCGCGCGCCGGCGTGGGCGAGGGGCAGCGCGTGCCCGGACCTGCGGCCATGACCGAGGACGAAACCACCATCATCATTCCAGCAAGCCGTGATGCAATCCGCCAGCCTGATGGCTGCATCGACATCATCACGAAGGGAGCCTGAACCATGGCCAAGGAACATTCGAAAGTCTCTTATCAGGTGATGTGGAATCGGCTGATCTCGGTTGTCGAGGAACAGGCGCAGGCGCTGGTCCGCACGGCATTTTCGACCTCGGTCCGCGAGGCGGGCGATCTTTCCGCGGGTGTCTATGACATGCATGGCCGGATGCTGGCGCAGGCCGTCACCGGCACGCCCGGACATGTGAACGCCATGGCTGATGCGGTGGCCCATTTCATCCGCCGGATCGGCCGCGACAACATGTTCGAGGGTGATGTCTATATCACCAATGATCCCTGGGAAGGGACCGGCCATCTGCACGACATCACCATGGTCAGCCCCTCGTTCCATAACGGCGCGCTGGTCGGATTCTTTGCCTGTACCGCGCATATCGTCGATATCGGCGGTCGCGGCTTTGGTGCCGATGCCGCAAGCGTCTATGAAGAGGGTCTGTATCTGCCGATCATGAAATTCGCAGAACGCGGCGAGGTGGATGAAACCCTGGTGCGTATCGTGCGGGGCAATGTGCGCGAACCCGACCAGCTGATCGGGGACATGTATGCCCTGGCCACCTGCAACGAGATCGGCCACCGTCGCCTGATCGAGATGATGCAGGAATTCCAGCTGGACGATCTGGACGGGATTGCGCGGTTCATTCTGGACAATTCCCGCCGGGCGACCCTGGAACGTATCGCGGCGCTGCCGCAAGAATCGGCCACCGGCGAAATGACCGTGGACGGGTTCGATGTGCCGATCACGCTGAAGGTCAAGGTCACGGTGCACGAAGACCGCATCGTCTCGGACTTCACGGGGTCATCCGGGCTGGACAAGAAAGGCATCAACTGCCCGCTGGTCTATGCCAAGGCCTATGCCTGCTATGCGCTCAAGGTCGCCATTGCGCCGGAAATTCCGAACAACCACGCCTCGCTGCTGCCCTTCGAGATAGAGGCGCCCGAAAATACCATCGTGAATGCATTGCATCCGGCACCCGTCGCATTGCGTCATATCGTCGGGCATTTCGTACCGGACACGGTTTACAATGCCTTTGACAAGATCGTTCCCGGACTTGTGCCGGCCGAGGGGGCAGGCTGCCTGTGCAATTTCCAGGTCTCGCTGCGGCCCCGGACCGATGCGCCGGCCCCGGCCCATGCGCGCCGTTCCGAGGTGCTGACCTTCAATTCGGGTGGTTCAGGTGCGCGGCCCCAGTTTGACGGGTTGAACGCGACGGCATTCCCCTCGGGCGTGATGACCATGCCCATCGAGGCCACCGAACATGCCGGTCCGGTGATCATCTGGCGCAAGGAATTGCGCCCCGATTCAGGCGGTGCCGGCAAGACACGCGGCGGTCTGGGACAGTTCATGGAGGTCGGCGCCATGGAAGGGCATGAATTCGACATTCAGGCCATGTTCGATCGCAGTGAACATCCGGCGCGGGGCAGCCGTGGCGGAATGGATGGCGCCCCGACGACAATCGCCCAGGACGACGGCACGCCGATGCGCGTCAAGGGCAAGCAGTTCGTCCCGCATGGTCGCCGCGTGGTCATGGCTTTCCCGGGCGGGGCCGGCTACGGCGATCCGGCCCTGCGCGACAAGGCTGCGGTGCGTCGCGACCTTGCCCGCGGATATATTTCCGCTGAAACCGCACGACAGATCTATGGGTTGTCGGCAGACGACATCAACGCCGTCGAAGCGGCGATCCAGAACGGGGAGGACGTATAATGGACCTGAAGACAATGGCGCCCGAGCGGACATCCTATGATGTCATCATCGTCGGCGGAGCGATCATGGGCGCTTCGGCGGCATGGTTCCTCAGCGACAACAAGGATTTCGATGGCCGCGTGCTGGTGGTCGAACGCGATCCTTCATATGAAAACTGCTCGACGGCGCATACCAACAGCTGCATGCGGCAGCAATTCTCGACCGAACTGAACGTCAGGATCAGCCAGTTTGCCGCGGATTTCGTCAAGAATATCCGCAGCTACATGGGGGGCGATGAACGGGTGCCCGAACTGTCGATCCGTTCCTTCGGCTATATGTATCTTGCCGACAATGAAGGCTTTGCCGATGTCCTGCGCGCCAGCCAGAAGGTTCAGCTGGCCGCCGGTGCGGCGACCCAACTGATGACCGCAGCCGAGATCGCGGCCGCCTATCCCTTCTACAATGTCGATGACATCGTGCTTGGCTCGATCAATCTTGTGGACGAGGGTTATTGGGACGGTGGCGCGGTCTTTGACTGGTGGCGTCGCCAGTCGCGCGAGCGCGGGGTTGAATACGTCCAGAACGAGGTCGTCGGCATCAACCGCAATGCCGCAGGCGACCGTGTCGAAAGCGTGACGCTGAAATCTGGCGAGGTCATCACCTGCGGGCAGTTGGTCAATGCCTCGGGGCCGCGTGCCGCGGCTACGGCGCGCATGGCGGGAATCGATGTTCCGGTCGAACCGCGCAAACGCTATCCTTGGATCTTCAAGGCCGACAAGCCGCTGGATCGTGATCTGCCGCTGACCATTGATCCTTCGGGCGTGCATGTGCGCGAAAACGGTGGTGGCACATATCAATGCGGGGGGCATTCCGACATCGATCCGGCGGTGGATTACGATGACTATGCCATGGACTTTTCGCTTTGGGAAAACCACGTCTGGCCCATTCTGGCCACGCGCATTCCCCAGTTCGAAGCGGTCAAGGTGCAATCGGAATGGGCAGGGCATTACGCCTATAACACCTTTGATCACAACGCGATCCTTGGCCCGCATCCCGAACTGCCGAACTTTGTTTTCCTGAACGGTTTTTCGGGACACGGGCTGCAGCAATCCCCGGCCATGGGGCGCGGTGTGGCGGAATGGTTGACCTATGGCGAATATCGCTCGCTTGACCTGTCGCCCTTTGCCTATGACCGCATTCCGGCAAACCGGCCCATCATCGAGAAGGCCGTGATCTGATGCTGCTGGCAGAAAACGGTTTCGTCAGGGCGTTGCGCAAAGGCGACAAGCAGATTGGCCTGTGGATCAGCCTTGCCAACAACTTTGCCGCCGAGGTGGTCGCGCCGGCCGGATATGACTGGGCGCTGATCGACATGGAGCACAGCCCGAACGACTATTTCAGCGTTCTGGGCCAGTTGCAGGCGTTCTCGAGCTATTCGACGGTGCCGATCGTGCGGGTCGAATGGAATGATGCGGTGGCGGTCAAACGTCTGCTGGATCTTGGCGCACCCGGCCTGTTGTTTCCAATGATCCAGTCGGTCGAAGAGGCACGGCGCGCCGTGGCCGCCACCCGCTATCCGCCCCATGGCCTGCGCGGGGTGTCGGGGTCGACCCGTGCGACAAAATTCGGCCGCGTCACGGACTATGCTGCCCGGATACACGAGGAAACGGCCGTCCTGCTGCAGGTCGAAACCCGCGACGCGGTCGAACAGGCCGAGGCGATTGCCGATGTCGAAGGTGTTTCGGGGATTTTCTTCGGCCCCGCCGATATTGCCGCGGACATGGGCAGATTGGGTCAGGCCATGGCACCCGAGGTCTGGGACCTGATCATGCCCGTGGCCAAGCGCTTGATCGAAAGGGGCGTTCCGGTCGGAACATTGGTTCTGGACCCGGCATTTGCCGCCCGGCTTTTGAACGAGGGTTTCACCTTCGTCGCCTGCGGCACCGATACGGCGATCCTGTCCAGGGGCTCTGACCAGTTGCTGTCGCAGGTGCAAGAGGCGCTGGCATGACCCATGCAGCAACACGGCTGGCCGCGGTCAAGCCTTCGGCCTCGGCATGGATCAGTCAGGCGGCCAGGGCAGCCAGAGCGCGCGGCGAGGACGTGATCGATCTGGGTCTGGGCGAACCTGATTTCGACACGCCGGAGCATATCATCGAGGCCGCCCATGCCGCTGCCAGGGCAGGAGAGACGCGATACCCTCCGACGGATGGGACCGCGCGCCTGAAGGCCGCGATCATCGCCAAATTCGCGCATGAGAACGCGCTGACCTATACGCCCGATCAGGTCATTGTCTCCAACGGTGCCAAGCAGGTCATTTTCAATGCGATTATGGCCACTCTGGAGCCGGGGGACGAGGTAATCCTGCCTGCGCCTTATTTCGGGCAGTACAAGGATATCGTCCTGATCCTTGGTGGCGTGCCGGTGGCGGTGCCCTGTCCGGCGGCGGATGGCTTTCGCCTGACAGCCGCGCGGCTCGAGGCCGCGATGACCAAGGTGCAAAGCCAGATCAGCTCGGGGGCCTGCGCGATTGCTCAGGCGGCTGCTGCGGCTGCGCTGGAAGGTCCTCAGGATGAGGTGCGCCGATTCTGCAAGGCGTTCGAGGCGCGTCGTGATCTGGTCGTGGCCAGGGTCGCGGATATTCCCGGCCTGACGCTGGATCCGCCCGGCGGCGCCTTTTATGCCTTTATCGGCTGCGCCGGGTTGATCGGTGCAAGCACGCCGGATGGCAGGCGCATCGAGAGTGACGCAGATGTGACGGCATGGCTGCTGAAGGCCGGGGGCATCGCCGCCGTACCCGGCAGCGCCTATGAGCTGTCACCGTTTTTCCGCATTTCCACAGCCGCATCCGAAGCGGTTCTGGCCACGGCAATGGACCGGATCGAGGCGGCGGTTGCCCAGCTTGTGCGGACCGAAGAAACAGGAGACCAGGAATGAAGAAACTTGTTTTGACGGGCGCCGCGGGCCGCCTTGGATCCTACCTGCGCGAGCCATTGACCAAGCTGTGTGACGAGCTTGTGTCGACGGATTTGGCCGGGGACATCGGCAAGACCTATCCCGGCGAACGCTATGTGTAGGCGGATCTTCAGGATCTGGATGCCATGGTGGATCTGCTCGCCGGCGCGGATATGGTGGTTCATTTCGGCGCCATCGGAGATGAGGCACCTTTTGAAACGCTTTTGGGTCCGAATTTCATCGGTGCCTACAACATCTGGGAGGCGGCTTATCGCAACGGGCTGCGCCGGGTCGTCTATGCCTCGTCGATCCATGCGGTCGGCATGCACAAGAAGACCGACTTCATCGGCATCGATGCGCCCCACAGGCCGGACACCTTCTATGGGCTGGCCAAATGCTTTGCCGAAGATCTGGCCAGCCTCTATTGGGACAAGCGCGGGCTGGAATCGGTCTGCATGCGGATCCTGTCCTGTGCGCAGGTGTCGAACCCGCGGGCAGTGGGTACATGGCTCAGCTATGATGACCTGATCCAGCTTGTGACCCGCGCGATCGATACGCCGGTTACCGGGTTTTCCGTGGTCTATGGCGTTTCGAACAACGATCGGGCGCCGGTCGACAACGCCAAGGCAAGCCATCTGGGCTATCGCCCCAAGGATAACGCCGAAGAATTCGCCAAGGAAATCTTTGCCGAGGCAGGACCGCTTGACCTGAATGATCCCGGCAATCTGCACCATGGCGGGCCTTTCGCGGCGGTTCCCCTTGGCAACAGCGGCCTGGCAAAGCTGAACCTGAAAGCCGACGATACCGGAAAGAAGTAGCGCCGGACATAAGCAGGGCGGAGCAGAATGGCCCGCCCTGAAAACACTGTCGACCACCAGACAACCGGGCATGTTCCGGCAACGCTTGACGCGGTGGGCATTTGCGCCCGCAGGGTGACGCCGTCACCGGATACCGACGGATTGCGGTTCCCTGATCATTTCGCCGCCCGCGCGAAGAAGATGACCGAGGCCACGGCGGCCAGGATGAATATCGTCGAGGTCGGGCTGTTGAACAGGAAGAACGGATCTCCACCGGTGGCGGCAAAGGCCTCGCGCGCGGTTTGTTCAAGAGGGCTGGCCAGAACAAGCGCGATGACGAAGGGCAGGACGGGAATATTGCAGCGTCGGAACACATAGCCGACGATCCCGAAGGCAAAGGCGACCCAGAGCGCGAACAGACTGGTATCCTGCACATAGATCGCCGTCATGGTGACAAGCAGCACGACCGGCAAGAGATACTGCAAGGGTATTCTGGCCAGTATTCCCATAGCGCGCATGAACCTGCCGCCAATGACCCAGTTCAGGATATTGCCGATGGACATCAGGGTGAAGATGCCGAAAGCGATCACCAGCTCGGGGTTGATCTGGGCCGTGTCAAAGCGGAAGACCTGCGGTCCCGGATTGAAACCGCCAATGCTGTCTGCGGCAAGGATCAGAAAGACCGCGGCGGCATTGCCCGGAATGCCAAGGGAAAGCACCGGGATCAGATTGGCACCTGATACGGCTGAATTGGCGGCCTCGGTCGCGGCAATGCCCTCGGGGGCGCCCGCTCCGAAGACGGCATCCCCCGGCTTCATGCGTTTCGCATGGTAATTCTTGCCGATCGTATAGCCCAGGGTTGCCGCAAGGGCGGAGCCCACGCCCGGCAAGGCGCCAATGACCGAACCCACGACCGAAGAGCGCAGGACATGGGGCAGGATGCGCCTCACGTCGCCCTTTTCCAGCCCGTCCACGACAGAATCCGGCAGGCTCTCATCGATCCGGGCCTTCTTTCTGTGGATCCACAGATCCTCAAGCGAGGTCAGGGTCTCTCCGATGATGAGAACGCCGAGAATTGCACCCACGACGGAAAATCCCCGCGACAGCTCGTCAATGCCGAATGTCATCCGGGGCGACAGCGCCTGTCCGGTGCCGACGAAGGCGGCGATCAGCCCAAGGCTGACCGACAGCAACCCCTTGCCGACCGAGCCGCCGATCACCGCCGCAATGAAAGAGATCGACAGGATCAGCAGCGCGGCCTTTTCGGGAAGGTCCAGGTAGGCCTCGACCACGACGGCCAGAAAGGGCGCGCAGACAAACAGCACGATGTCCGAAAACGTATCGCCCGACACCGAGGACAACTGGGCGATACGCAGGGCGCGGCGTGGCTGTCCTGCCCGCGCCATCGGATGGCCGTCAAAGGTGGTCATCAGCGAATCCGGCGTTCCGGGCATGTTGAACAGGATCGCCGGAACCGCCCCGCCGACGGTCGAACCCTTCATGATGCCGATCAGAAAGCCAAAGACCGGCAGCAGGGCGTCCGGGGTGAAGCCAAAGAAGGACAAAAGGATCGGCAGCGAAATCGCCATGGCCATCGGTCCTGCCAGCCCCGGCGTCGCGCCGACCGCGATCCCCGTGAACAGCCCGGCGGCGACCATCACCGGCGCGGCAGGAATGCCCATGCCCATGACGGTAAACAGCGGTGTTCCGGTGAAAACGGCCAGTATGCCAAGCCAAACATATTGGAGGATATCGGTCATACATCACCATTCGGGGGAAGAAGCAGGTCCGAGAAAGGCAGGTCGAAGACAAGGATCAGGCCCAGAACGGTCAGCGCGCCGACCAGAACAGCCTTTGCCGTGAACCGTCCCTCGACCAGCGAAATCAACGAGGCTACCATGAACGTCCCGCCCGTTGCGAACCCCAGGTGTTTCCATGGGAAGGTTGCGCGCAATTCACGATAGCTGTGGCCGACATCGCCGAGAAAGCCGGCAATCGTCACCGCCAGTGGTCCCGTCCAGCGCATCAGCAGCAGCGAGACCGCGAAGAGGATCACCAGCACCGCAAGAAAGCCTGTGCTGCGGCCCATGCCCTCAAGGGTCTGGTCGCTACGTTCGAACAGCAGCATGAGGCCCGATACTGCCATGATGACGAAGGCTGCCGTCGGGGCCAGGGCATCCCCGATCTGCGTGCGGCCGCGCAGCCGGACCATCAGCCCGGTGGCGCTGTCATTGGGCAGCCACAGTGAAATCGCCAGCGCCGCCAGTATCACTGCGCCCAGCCCAAGGACGACATGTGCTTTGATGGGTTTCAACTTAACTCTCCTGCGGCAAAGCTAAGTGATCAGTTCGAAGCATCCGTCAGCAGGGCCTCGGCCTCTTCGTAAAGCCGGGCCAATACGGCTTCCAACTCGCTGCCGGTGATGACATCGGGGCCGCCAAAGCTCTTGACCGCCAGCGCATGGGCCTGAGTGGAAGGATCTGTCATGACATCGGCAATGGCATTACCAAGCGCCTTGCGCGCCGCCGGGTCCAGATCGGGCGGGGCGACGAACATGAAATATCCGTCAAGGTCGTATTTGCTGCCCAGATCAGTGATTTCAGGCGCATCGGGCGATTGCGCCATTACATGACCCGAGGCATTCGCGATATCGACCATTTCACCCTGTATCACGGGTTTGACCTGATTGCCCGCAACCCATCCGATATCGATGTCATGTCCGCGCAGACCGCTCATGATGTCGGCACCGCCTGCAACCTGAACCAGATTGAAGTCAATGCCGTTGTTCTTGCCCAGCAGATAGGCGACATCCGCCCAACGTTCCGTCGCGACGCCGAAGCGGATCGGCTCTCCGGCGGCGGCGGCCTCGGTGACCTTTTCCCATGAGTCGAACTTTCCGTCCTTCATGGCGACCAGACCGGTCTGAAAGGCGCCCGTGGTCGCCAGAGGCGTGAAATGATCTGCCGCAAGCGAGGGCTCGCCCATGGCCAGCGGACTGTAGGTCAGCGTTTCGGTGACGATCATGCCGATCGCCGTCCCGTCATTGGGCTGGGATGCCAGTTCCTTGGTCAGCGTCATTCCGCTGTTGCCCAGCACCTGTTCGGGAAGGATCGTCCAGCCGTATTTTTCTTCGATGGCCTGGGCCACCAGTCGCGCCTGACTGTCGGCACCGCCGCCAGCCGAAAAGCCGATCATCAGCTTGATCGGTCCCGGCGGGGTCCAGTCCTGCGCATGCAGCGCGGCAGGCGCGACACAGGCCACGGAAACGGCAAGAAGTTTGAATGCGAACATCATTTGGTCCTCCCTCACTCGAAGGCTTGAAAGATAAAGGTAGACTTGTCAACCAAAAAAGGTTGACTTGTCCACCAAGCTGCGCAAAGGTCAGCCCCAGGAGGAGGCATGACAAACGATCAGCATCACGATGAGGCGGGCGGGATTGACCTGGAACTCTTCCTGCCTTTCCAGATTTCTCAACTGAGTTCCAAGCTGGACGCGCAGGCACGGATGATCATGGCGCGCCATGGCAATCTGTCCCTTCCCCAGTGGCGCATCCTGCGGATCGTCGCGATGGGCATCGCCTGCAACTCGACTGCGGTGCGCAAAAGCGCGGGCATCGACAAGGGGCAGTTCAGCAAGACGGTAAATGCGCTTGTTTCTCAGGGTTACATCCGCATCTCGCAATGGCCCGATGATCAGCGTCAGTTCCGGATCGAACTGACCGACAAGGGCAAGGAGCATCACGCCCGGATCGCGCCGGACCTTGACCAGAGGCAACGCCATCTCTTCGCGGCGCTGACGCCACAACAGCGCAAGATGATATTCCCCACCATCCACGCGCTGGCACAGGCCGCGCAGAGCATCGAATTTCTAGACAACCCTGACGATACGGATTGAAAATGGCCAAATCGAAAAACCTTCTCGTCATCATGTCTGACGAGCATCAGGCCCGCGCCATGGGATGCGCCGGGCAAAGTTTCGTCAAGACACCCAATCTCGATCGCCTTGCGGCGCGGGGGGTGCGCTTTACGAATGCCTATACGCCTTCGCCCATCTGTGTTCCCGCGCGGGCGGCCTTTGCAACCGGGCGCTATGTGCATGACATCCGTTTGTGGGACAATGCGATGCCCTATATCGGCAATCCCCGGGGATGGGGCCATGCGCTGCAGGATCAGGGCACAAGGGTCGAATCCATCGGCAAGCTGCATTATCGCGATGCCGCCGATCCCGCCGGCTTTGATGTCGAACATATCCCGATGCAGGTCGTCGGCGGTCACGGCATGGTCTGGGGTTCATTGCGCCGCGAAGGCGAACGCGTCCAGAAGGACAGCCGGATGCTGGGGGAATATATCGGCCCCGGCGAAAGCAATTATACCCGCTATGACGCGGCCGTGACCGAGCGGACCGAACGCTGGCTGGCCGATGCCGCGGCCCGCCCGGATCAGCCGTGGTGTCTGTATGTCGGCCTTGTCGCGCCGCATTTCCCGCTGGTCGTCGCGCAGGAATTCCTCGACCTCTACCCCAGGGGCTGCCTGCCGCCACTGAAGCTTCATCCGCGCGACGGCTATGTCCAGCATCCCTGGGTCGCCCGACAGGCCGCGGCCCTGACCGGCGATGTCGCGATGAAGGACGAAGACGAACGGCAGATGGCGCGGGCGTGCTATTACGCGCTGTGCAGCTGGATGGACCACAATGTCGGCAGGATCGTCGCCGCGCTGGAGGCAAACGGCCTGGCCGAGGACACGACGATCATCTACACCTCGGATCATGGCGACAATGTGGGCGCCCGCGGTCTGTGGGGCAAATCCAATATGTACGAGGAATCGGCAGCGGTTCCGCTGATCGTGGCCGAACCGGGAGCCAGCGCCTCGACATGTGCCACGCCGGTCAGCCTGCTGGATGTGTCGGAAACCATCATCCAGCATTTCGGGGCCACGCTGGAAGGCGAACGCCCCGGTCGTTCGCTCTATGACATCGCCGCAGAGCCAGAAGACGAGGAACGGCTTGTGTTCAGCGAATATCATGCCGTTGGCGCGGTGTCGGGCTGCTTCATGCTGCGCAAGGGGCCATGGAAGCTGATCCATTACGAAGGGTTCCCGGCAGAACTGTTCAATCTGAAGGACGACCCCGAGGAAACGGTCAATCTGGCGCAGGATCCGGCCAGTGCCGGGGTTCTTGCAGCGCTCTACGAAGACCTCAACAGCATCTGCGACCCTGCCCGGACCAGCGATCAGGCATTCGCCGATCAGGACCGGCTGATTGCAAGCTATGGCGGGCGCGAAGCGGCCATGAATATCGGTGCCCCTGCTGCCACCCCTCCGCCCGAGATGATTGAAGCATGAAGGATGAAATCAAGATGACGTCTCATCAGCAGGCTGTCGATGCGTTGCGCGATCTGTTGGGCGATCGGCTTTCCACCGGCCCTTCCATTCTGGACCTGCATGGTCGCGATGCTGCCTATTCCACGCCAAGGGCACCCGACGCGGTGGCCTTTCCCGACAGCACCGAAGAAGTCTCGGAAATCGTGCGGATCTGTGCCCGTCACGGCTGTCCGGTCGTGCCATTCGGGATCGGTTCTTCGCTGGAAGGGCATGTCATCCCGGTGCAGGGTGGCATCAGCCTCGACATGAGCCGGATGAACAGGGTTCTGAAGGTGAACGAGCGCGATCTGGACGCCGTGGTGCAGCCCGGTGTGACGCGAACGCAGTTGAACCGGGAATTGCGCGCGACCGGGCTGATGTTCACCGTCGATCCGGGGGCTGATGCCACATTGGGAGGCATGGCCTCGACCCGCGCATCGGGAACCAACGCGGTGCGCTATGGCACGATGCGCGAGAATGTCCTGGCCCTGACCGTCGTGCTTCCCGACGGGCGGATCATCCGGACCGGCAGCCGGGCGCGCAAATCATCGGCGGGCTATGACCTGACGCATCTGTTCGTCGGCGCGGAAGGGACGCTTGGCATCATCACCGAACTGACGGTGCGCCTGTTCGGGGTGCCGGAACGGATTCATGCCGCGACCTGCGCCTTTGAAGACGTCGAGAGCGCCGTCGATACGGTGATCCTTGCAATCCAGAGCGGTTTGCCGATGGCGCGGATCGAGCTGCTGGACGATTTCCAGATGAAGGGCATGAACCTTCTCAGCCCCGAGTTGGACCTGCCCGAAAAACCGCATCTGTTTCTGGAGTTCCATGGAACCGAGGCAGGTGTCGGCGAACAGGTCGAAACCTTCAGGGATATTGCCGAAGCCCATGGCGTGTCCGATTTCCGAACCGCGACACGGACCGAGGATCGGAACCGGCTGTGGGAGGCGCGCCACAACGCCTATTTCGCTGCCAAGGCGCTGATGCCGGGTTGCTCGGCCGTGCTGACGGATTGCTGCGTGCCCATCTCGGCGCTGGCGGAATGTATCGCCCGCGCCAAGAGCGAAATCGCCTCTTCAGGATTGATCGCGCCGATCGTGGGCCATGTCGGGGATGGAAACTTTCACCTGTCGATCCTGATCGATCCTGAAAATCCCGATGATTTCGCCCGCGCCAAGGATCTTGCAACAAGGATCAATGCCGCCGCGCTGGATCTGGGCGGAACCGTCACCGGCGAACATGGCGTCGGAACCGGAAAGATGCGCTATATGCGCGCCGAACATGGCGAAGGCTGGGATCTGATGGCCCAGATCAAACGCGCCATCGATCCCGCCAACATCATGAACCCCGGCAAGATCGTCGAAGCTTGACAATGCCGTGCCCGGCTTGCGCCGCATTGCGAAAGCCGGGCGTGGCGAAGGCGAATGGATCTATTGGCGCAGCGCCGGAAGCTGACGGAGCCGCTCGACCGCGAAATCAAGCAGGACGCGCAGCTTGGCCGGTGCCCTTCGTCCCTGGGGGTGGACCAGATGAACCGGAAGGGGACCGGGTTCATCGCCTTCAAGCACCGGCTCAAGCCTGCCGTCACGCAGATCCTCGGCGACCTGATATGACAGCACGCGGCACAGTCCCCATCCCTGCCGCGCAATCTCGATCGAGGCGGCGACGCTGTTCACCGTCAGCCTTGGCTGAAAGCGGACCACGGTTTGCCGGTCGGGCCGAAATCGCCATTCATGCTGGGCGGTGCCGGTCACGACAAGACGATGGTCGCGGGCAAGGTCGGCGGGAACCTGCGGTCGCCCGAATCTGGCGAAATAACCCGGTGCGCCGCAGACCACCTGACGCACGGCCCCGACACGGATCGCCGACAACCCCGAAGAGGGCAATTCACCGATCCGCAGCGCCACATCATATCCTTCCTCGACCAGATTCACGGTCCGGTCGATCAGCAGCAATTCGGCGCTGACATCGGGGTAGGCGTCCAGAAACTCGGCAACCAGCGGTGCGATATAGATGCGACCGAACTCCTGCGGGCTGGTAATGCGCAGCTGGCCCCTTGGGGTTTCGGCCGCCCCGGATACCGCGTCCTCGGCGGCCTGAAGCTGGGCAAGGATATCGCGCAGCTCTTCCGCGAAGCCACGCCCGAGATCGGTCAGTCGAACGCGCCGCGTCGTCCGCGTGAACAGGCGCGAGCCAAGCGATCTTTCCAACTCGTTGACGGCGCGGGTGGCAGAAGGGGCGCTGAGCCCCAGTGCACGTGCCCCGGCGGTGAAACTCTCGGCCTCTGCCACGGCCATGAAGACCTTGAGTGCCTGCAATCGATCCATCTGGCCCTGTGATTGGTTCAATATCAGTAATAATGAAGTTCACATCTAGAGTATTATTATCTGATCTGACAGCTTTTATCCTGATGCCATGACGTCAGGCGTCGTGGGAACCGCACAATGAAGGGACGAATGTGATGACAGAGGCAAATGCGCGCGATGGCGCCCCGGTGAAGCTGTATCGACATCCGAAATCGGGGCATTGCCATCGGGTCGAGCTGATGCTTGCCCTGCTCGATGTTCCCTATGAGACCGTCGATCTGGACATGGCCAATGGCGCGCACAAGGCGCCGGAGTATCTGCGCATCAGTCCCCTTGGGCAGGTGCCCGCGATTGACGACAATGGGGTCATGCTGTGCGATTCCAATTCCATCGCGACCTATCTTGCGGACCGATATGGCGATCTGGGGGATTGGGCAGGTTACACCCCCATCGAGCGGGCCGAGGTGCAGCGCTGGCTGTCGATTGCGGCCGGCGAGATATTTCAGGGCCCCTGCTGCGCGCGGCTGGTCACGGTATTCGGCGCGCCGCTGGACCATGAAGCCGCCAAGGCCAAGGCCGACCAGTTGCTTGCCATGATGGAGGCGCATCTGGGCAGGCATGACTGGCTGGCGGCGGGGCGACCCACATTGGCCGATGTCGCGGGCTATAGCTATATCGCCCATGCCCCCGAGGGCGGTGTCGCGCTGGCGCCTTATCCCAATGTGCAGGCATGGCTGACCCGAATCGAAGCCTCGCCCCGCTTTGTCGCGATGGCCAGCTCTCCGGCGCTGGCCTGACCATGACCAGTCCCGGTGCACGATCAGATCGGGCACCGGGCAGATTCCGCCGGAGATTTCCATGAACCAGCCGATCAGCCCGTTTCATTCCGGCGAGATCGAGGCGCAATCCCGTGCCGGACGCGCCGAGCGCGCCGCGGAAACCGGACGCTTCATTCGCGATTTCATGCCACGGCAGCACAGGGACTTCTTTGCCTCGCTGCCGTTCCTTGTCGTGGCTGGCGTGGACAGCGGCGGTTTGCCCTGGGTGTCGATCCTTGAAGGCCGGGACAGTGTGGTCGGTGCGCATGATCCGCACAGCTTGACGCTGGCGGGCCACTTGGCGGCAGATGATCCGCTGCTGTCGGGATTCATGCCGGGGGCGTCGCTTGGCGTTCTGGGCATCGATCCGGCGACGCGGCGGCGCAACCGGGTCAACGGTCGCCTGCGTCAGGACGGCAATGCGCTGGTGCTGGATGTCCGGCAGAGCTTTGGCAATTGCGCCCAGCATATTCGACCACGGCATTGGCATCGCGTTGCGAAGTTCGCGGAACCGGCCAGGACCGCGCGCGTCTCGGATCGGCCGAGCGACGCCCAGAAACAATGGATCCGCTCTGCCGACACGTTTTTCATCGGATCGGGGCAGTCTTCGGGGCGCGAAGAGGGCAGCGATGGCCATGACGCCTCTCATCGGGGTGGAGAGCCGGGATTCGTCCATATCGACGCCGAGGGCAGGCTGTGCATTCCCGATTACGCGGGAAACGACTTCTTCAACACCATCGGCAATCTGCTGCGGGATCCCCGCGTCGGGCTGCTGTTCGTCGATTTTGACAGTGGCGGATTGCTGCAGCTGACGGGACGGGCCGAAATCATCTGGAATGGCAGGCAGAGCCATGATCCCAATGCGCGCCGCATGATCATTGTGACCATCGACCGCGTTGTGGAACGCCCGGCGGCACTGGCGCTGCGATGGCGCATGCCCGGGGCAGACGGCATGAAGTTGCGGGTTCTGGACAGGGTGCAGGAAAGCCGCGAGGTCACCTCGTTTCATCTGGCCCCCGTGGCGGCTGGTCCGCTTGCCGATTTCAGGCCCGGCCAGCATCTGCCGATCGCGCTGGAGATCCCCGGTCATCCGGGGCCGTTGCGCCGCAGCTATTCCCTTTCGGGGCCAGCGCAGGGCAAGCACTATCGCATCAGTGTCAAGCACAAGGGCAGGGGCATGGTTTCGGGATATCTGCACGATCACCTGCAGCCCGGAGATGTCATCACGGCCAGCAATCCCTCGGGTGATTTCCTCATGCCCGATGGTGATACGCCGCTGGTGCTGGTCAGCGCGGGTGTTGGCGTGACACCCGTTCTGGCCATGCTGCACGCTCATGTCGCAGGGGCGGACATGCGACCGCTCTGGTTCGTTCATGGCACGCAAAACAGGGGCACACATGCCTTCCGCGAAGAGATTGCCGATCTGATTGCCCGCGCGCCCCATGCGCAAAAATGCACCCATTATTCCCGGCCCGATCCCGAAGATCGGCGGCTGGCGCATCACGACCGCGAGGGCCGCGTGACCGCCCGCGATCTGGTCGCGCTGGGGGCGGGGGCATCGGCGCATTACATGATCTGCGGGCCAGTGCGTTTCACCGCCGATCTGATCGCGGGACTGACGCGACTTGGCGTGCCGGCCGGGCAGATCCACCACGAAAGCTTTGGCCCGGCGGGCTGACGGCCGCACGCAACAGATCCGGCCGCAGGGCAGAAGGAGTCATGGCGCTTTATTTTACATACCGGATGGTATATTAAATATCCATGAGCGATTCTTCCCCCATGCCCGCCGCGCCCCGCCCACGTGGTCGCCCGCGCCTTGCGCCGGACGCACAAGCCTCGCGCAGGGCGTTGTTGCGTGCCGGACTGGCCCAACTGACCGAACGTGGCTATGTGGCCGTGCGTCTGGAGGACATCGTCTCCGCCGCGGGTGTGACGAAGGGCGCATTCTATCACCATTTTCGCTCCAAGGCCGATTACGGGGCCGTGGTGATCGCGGAATATGACGCATTTTTTCGCGCGCGCATTGCCCAAAGCCTTGGGCGGGCCGATCTTTCGCCCCTTGCCCGCATCCGCGATTTCGCCCGGAACGCCGAGGCCGGAATGGCACGTTTCAGTTTTTCCCGTGGCTGCCTGATCGGCAATCTCGGGCAAGAGATGGCCTCGCTGCCCGAGGACTATCGCGACATGCTGATCGCGGTGCTTGAGGGCTGGCAGAGGATGACCGCCGATTGCCTGCGTGACGCCCAGAGCGTCGGTGAAATCGACGCCACGCATGACCCCGACAGCCTGGCCGCATTCTTCTGGACCGGCTGGGAAGGCGCTGTCCTGCGCGCCAAGCTTGAACGCAACCCCGCGCCGCTGCGGCAGTTCGCTGACAGCTTCCTGCGGCTTATTTCTTCAGAACGGAGTCCCTCATGACCCACGCGATTGTCATCGAAAAGACCGACGACACCCAATCCGCCGCATTGCGCGATATCGATCTGCCGCCCCTGGCCGAGGGCGAGGTGGCGGTAGACGTTGCCTATTCGACGCTGAACTACAAGGACGCACTGGCGTTGACCGGGGCGGCGCCGGTCGTGCGCAGCTTTCCGATGGTGCCGGGGATCGATCTGTCGGGCATCGTGCGCGAAAGCCTGCATCCCGATTACGCACCGGGCGACCGCGTGGTGCTGAATGGCTGGAGCGTGGGCGAGAAATACTGGGGCGGTCTGGCCGGTCGCGCGCATCTCAAGGGTGAATGGCTGGTGCCGCTGCCCGAAGGAATTTCGCTGCGTCAGGCAATGGCGATCGGCACGGCGGGCTATACGGCCATGCTTTGCGTCATGGCGCTCGAGGCCCATGGCGTGACCCCAGACAGCGGTGAAGTGGTCGTCACCGGTGCCTCGGGCGGGGTCGGCAGCGTCGCCATCGCGCTGCTGGCGGCCAGGGGCTATGATGTCGCCGCCGTGACCGGGCGCGAAAGCGAGACGGATTACCTGAAATCGCTTGGGGCCTCCTCGATCGTGGCGCGTGAGGAACTGACCGGAAAGCCGCGGGCGCTGAACAAGGAACGTTGGGCGGGTGCCGTCGATGTCGTCGGCAGCACGGTTCTGGCCAATCTGCTTTCGATGATGAAATATCGCGGCACGGTCGCGGCCTGCGGCTTGGCGGGCGGCATGGATCTTCCGGCGTCGGTCGCCCCCTTCATCCTGCGGGGCGTCACCCTGGCCGGCGTCGACAGCGTCATGTGCCCGCGCCCCGACCGGATCGAGGCCTGGCAGCGGCTGGCGCGCGAGCTGGACATGGACAAGCTGGAATCGATGGTGGTCGAACTTGCACTGGATGACGTGATCGCCACGGCCCCGAAGTTCCTTGAAGGGCAGGTGCGCGGCAGGATCGTCGTGCCTGTCGCCCCCGAACTGGGCTGACGCCTCTGGGCAATCGGGTGCAACATCACCCGCCACGGACAGACAGGGCAGCCATCCGAGGAGCGGCTGCCTGACAAGTTGCAGAACCGGTAAAGCCGAAGAGGGCCACGAAGCCCCCTTCGGCTTGCCTGTCTCATGCCGTCACCGCCCCTGTCCAGTCCCGGCCGGACGTGGGGAAATGTGACAGGGGCAGCCTTCTAGATGGCCGCGCTGCCCGATTGCGGCTGTTCGGCGCGCTGCCCAGAGACAAGGAACAGAACTGTCGCCAGACAGGCAGGCAGCAGAATGCCCAGGGACATGGGCAGTGCCGAACCCGTTGCGCCAATGGCGACGCAGGATGACACCAGAAAGGCGATGGCAAATTGCATGGCGCCAAGCAGTGCCGAGCCCATGCCTGCACCCGCATGGGCCTGTTCCATCGTGATCGACATGGCATTTGCCGAAAGCAGCCCGACCATGCCAATGGAAACCCAGAGCGGCAGGATGAAGATCCACAGCGACTGCGTTCCCGAGACCAGCGTCAGAAGCATGGCCGAGACAACGAAACAGGGCAATCCGACGCGGAGGATCTGCTCGGGGCCATGGTGACGCAACAGCAGACCGTTCACCTTGCCGAAAACGATCAGCGCAGCCGCAACGAGAGCAAAGATGAGGCCAAAGCCAAGCGCGCTCAGGCCGAAGATTCCCTGAAACACACCCGATGATCCGGTGATGAAGGCAAACATGCCCCCCTGCACGCAGCCCGCCACAAGGGCCATGGTGACAAAGCTGCGCTGAGTCAGCAACTCGATCGCCGTGCGCGTGCCGTTCAGGAAGGGCCGCGCCTTGCGTTTTGTGACATGCAGGGTCTCAGGCAGAACGATCAGCGACAGGACAAAGGCCACGGCGCTGATCATGGCCATGACGGCAAAGATCGAGCGCCATCCGAACATCTCGAGAAGCAGGCTTCCCAGCGTTGGCGACATGATCGGCCCGATCGTCAGCAACATCACCAGAACCGTCATGACCTGCGCCGCGCGCCGTCCGTCATACAGATCCTTGACGATGGCGCGCCCCACGACCATGCCCGCGCTGGCACCGATGGCCTGAACGAAGCGTAGCGCGTTGAACCACCGAATGTCGTTCATCAATGGCAGGGCCACCGAGGTGACGACGAAAAGCGCGGTTCCGACCAGAAGCGGCACCTTGCGCCCATGGCCGTCAGACAGCAGGCCAACCAGCAACTGTCCGACGCACAGTCCAAGAAAGAAGATCGAAAGAGAGAATTCAGCCGCTGTGTGGCTGGCGCCCATCGCATCGGCCAGATCACCAAGCGAGGCAAGATACATGTCGGTCGCCAGCGGTGGGAACAGGGACAGCAGGCCAAGAACCGCCGTGACGGCCGCCGCGCGTTTCGGAGAAAGGGTTATTCGGGACATCTGGGTTCCTGTCAGGATTAATGGACTTCAGTCTATTTGCAATTAATGGACGCATGTCTAATAATCAAGGCGCGTCATGCCCGGCGCTGCTGAACAGGAGATCTGCATGACTAGAGAGGTTGCAAGCGGGCGCCCGGTAAACGCCAAAGCCAGCGCCGCGCTGAAGGCGGCCGCGCTGCGGCTCATCCGTGAAAACGGCTATGACAAGGTCACCATTGCCGCCATTGCCAAAGAGGCCGGTGTGGCGCGTCAGACGCTTTACAACCGCTGGAACACCAAGGCCGAACTTGTCCTTGAGGCGGTGTTCGAGGAAACGCACAACTATGCCGCCGACCCCATGCTGGAAACGGCAGGGGATTGCCGGGCCTTGCTTGAGAATTTTCTGATCAAGGTCTTTCAGCATCTGAATGTCGATGGGGATATCCTGCGCGCACTCATCGCAGCCGCGCAGCAGGACCGCGCATTTCAAGACGCCTTTCTTGCCGATTTCGTTCAGCCCCGCGAAAGGATGATGACCGCCCTGCTGCATCATGCGCAAGAGCACGGAGAGCTTTCCCCCAACCGCGACCCCGAGGTGATTTCGGCCATGGTACACGGCGCTTTCTGGTATCGCCTGCTCAATCGGAAACCGCTGGATGCCGATTACGCAAGGGCCATCGTGTCGGAAATCCTGGATTGTCGCGCGCCGGTCAGATGACGGGGAAATTCGCCTCTGCCGGCCATGTCGGATTCCCGTTTCCCGTGTCGTCCTATGCTTTCCGTGAAGAAAGATGCCTGATCGGCACGCCGAATTCCTTGCGTATGGCGCGCGAGAGGGAAGGTGCCGAGGAAAACCCGCAACGCAGGGCGATCTGCTCCAGCGGCAGTCGTGTTTCCAGGGCCAGATGCCGGGCACGCTGCAAGCGCAGCATCTGGTAGTATTTGCCCGGGCTCATCATCAGTTCCTGCTGGAAAACGCGGTGCAAGGTCCGTTCCGAAATCAGGCTGCGCGATGCAATCTCGCCCGTCGACAGGGGGGATTCGATATTGGCTGACATCACGTCCAGCGCGGCCAGCAGCGCCCGCGGCGCATTGCCTTCCAGCCGGCTGGCCCCGCGACGCAGCGAAGCCTGGCGTTCCGCATCATAGAGGAACATCGTCGAAGCCTCGAAAGCGACGGCAGCGCCGAACAACTCCTTGATCAGGTCCAGCATGAGGTCAAGCGTGGTGCTGGCACCGCCACATGTGATGAAGGACCCCGCGCGGACATAGCGGCTGATCGAGACATCGACACGCGAAAACGTCTCTTCGAAATCATCCAGTTCTTGCCAGTGAATGGTCGCGCTTTGCCCGTCCAGCAGCCCGGCCGCAGCCAACAGCCAGGCGGCGGTATCGACAGCAATGATCTGCTGTGCGCCGCGCGCGGCCCTGCGCAGAGCCGTGATCAAGGCCGGGGTGGCCAGACTTCGGACATGATAGCCCGCGACCAGAAACAGCCGTCGTCCCGGTCGGTCGGGATCAAAGACGCCATCGGGCGAAATCTGCAAGCCGCTGGAACTTCGGACGGCCCTGCCGTCCATCGTGGACACCCTCCAGTCGACACTGCCTGAAATTCCGCGCAGCTTGACGTCGCGCAGCGGTTCCATGGCATTGGCCAGAACCATGTTCGAAAAGCCATCGAACAGCAGGAATTCAAAATCATGGGGCGGGTGTGGCGACATTCATTCAGTATATGGCAGAAATAGTTAAGATGCGACTGCTGAATCCCGGCTACAAGGAAATGGTATTCACTGGTGCGGATCTCGCTCATCCACGCAACCTGCCAGGGAACCAGACGGTTGTGACCGCTGGAGGCCCACCATGGCAGCTCTTGGCGTTGGCGCGCAGGCCATCCCGGATTTGACGGCTAACCACAGGAGTCAGGACATGCCCCTTACCATGAACCGCGAGGTCTTCATCACCGCTGCCATCACCGGATCGGGCGGCACCCAGGACAAGAGCCCGCATGTCCCGCGTTCGCCCCAGCAGATCGCCGACAGCGCGATCGATGCGGCCAAAGCCGGGGCAGCCGTCGTGCATTGCCATGTGCGCGACCCCGAGACCGGTGCGCCCTCGCGTCGCCTTGACCTGTATCGCGAAGTGACCGACCGCATTCGCGCGGCCGAGGTGGATGTGGTGCTGAACCTGACCGCGGGCATGGGCGGCGACATCGTCTTCGGCTCGACCGAGGCACCCTTTCCGGTGAACGCTGCCGCCACCGACATGATCGGGGCAAGCGAGCGGATGGCGCATATCGCCGAATGCCTGCCCGAAATCTGCACGCTGGACTGCGGCACCATGAATTTTGCCGAAGCCGATTACGTGATGACCAACACGCCCGGCATGCTGCGCGCCATGGGCCAGATGATGACCGATCTGGGCGTGAAGCCCGAGATCGAGGCCTTTGACACCGGCCATCTGTGGTTTGCCACACAGCTGGTCAAGGAAGGCATCCTGACCTCTCCGGCGCTGGTGCAACTGTGCATGGGGGTGCCATGGGGCGCGCCCAATGACCTCAATACCTTCATGGCGATGGTCAACAATATTCCTGCTGACTGGAACTGGTCGGCCTTCTCGCTGGGACGCGACCAGATGCCCTATGCCGCGGCCGCCGTTCTGGCAGGAGGCAACGTCCGGGTCGGTCTGGAAGACAACCTGTTCCTTGAAAAGGGCGTTCTGGCCACCAATGCGCAACTGGTCGAAAAGGCCGTCGGTGTCATCGAAGGCATGGGCGCAAAAATCATCGGCCCCGAAGCCGTGCGTGAAAAGCTGGGCCTGACCAAGCGCGCGCCGGTAGCAAAGTAACTGACCGGCAAAGGGCGGTCCCGGAAATCGGGCGGCCCTCTCGCCTGCAAGCGAACCAATCTCAGAGGGAAATGCAGAGATGACGACAGCAGCAATCATTGGCGGCGGGGTGATCGGGGGTGGCTGGGCCGCGCGGTTTCTGCTGAATGGCTGGGATGTTCGGGTGTTCGATCCCGACCCCCAGGCCGAACGCAAGATCGGCGAGGTTCTGGCCAATGCCCGCCGCGCGTTGCCCTCGCTCTATGACAAGGCGCTGCCACCGGAAGGCAAGCTGAGCTTTCACGCCGACATGGCCGAGGCCGTATCGGATGCGGTCTGGATTCAGGAAAGCGTGCCCGAGCGGCTGGATCTGAAGCACAAGATCCACAAGCTGATCCAGCAACATGCGCCCAGGGACGCGATACTTGGCTCTTCGACGTCGGGGTTCAAGCCCTCGGAATTGCAGGAAGGTGCCCTGAATCCCGGTCAGATCATTGTCGCGCATCCCTTCAACCCGGTCTATCTGCTGCCACTGGTCGAATTGGTTCCCTCGGCGGCGACGCCCGACGCGGTGACACAACGCGCCAGCGCCCTGCTGACCTCGGTCGGGATGAAGCCGCTGGTCGTGCGCAAGGAGATCGACGCCCATATCGCGGACCGGCTGCTGGAGGCGGTCTGGCGCGAAGGGCTGTGGCTGATCAAGGATGGGATCTGCACGACCGAGGAACTGGATGATGCGATCCGCTTTGGATTTGGCCTGCGGTGGGCGCAGATGGGCCTGTTCGAAACCTATCGCATTGCCGGCGGCGAAGCGGGAATGAAGCACTTCATGGCGCAATTCGGTCCGGCGCTGGAATGGCCCTGGACCAAGCTGATGGATGTGCCCGAATTCACCGATGAACTGGTGGATCTGATCGCCAGCCAGTCCGACGCACAGTCGGGCCATATGTCGATCCGCGATCTGGAACGTTTGCGCGACGACAACCTGGTCGGCATGATGCGGGCGCTGAAGAAATCCGGCAGCGGCGCAGGTGGCACCATCAACAGCCACGAGGCCATGCTGCCCGACCCGGAACCCGCGGATCTGCCCGTCACCGTCAGCCGCCGGATCCCGCAAAGCTGGACCGATTACAATGGCCACATGAACGAGGCGAAATATCTCGAGGCCGCGGCTCAGGCGACCGATCGCTTCATGGAGATGATCGGCTGCGACGCGGAATACATCGCATCGGGCGGCAGCTATTTCACCGTCGAAAGCCATGTCCGTTTCCTGAACGAGATGCATGAGGGCGATGCGCTGACCATCACCACCCAGGTGCTGAAGGGAGAGGGCAAGAAAATGCATCTCTTCCACCGGCTGCTTGGCTCCGATGGCAAGCTGGCCGCGACGGTCGAGACGCTGCTGCTGCATATGGACATGAAGGCCCGGGTCAGCGCGCTTCCCTCTGATGAGGTTGCCGCAAGGCTGACGGCCTATGCCACGGCGCATGCCGGCATGCCCTTGCCCGAAGGTGCCGGACGCCACGTCGGACAGAAGGTCTGACCAGCGGGCCAAGGCCCGGCAACGATCCGCGCGACCCTGCGCTGGTTTCACCCTCTTCCGGTGGCCGTCCTCTTGGACGGTCGCCGGGCTGCGCATGAGCGCGTTGGACCTCCAGGATCAAAACCCCCGGCTGCGCGACTGGCTGCCCGTGCCGTCGGGTTCGATGATCACCCCGGCACGGGGATGCACGAGCCTGTGGCCTTCGCGCAACAGATTGTCGGCAGATTGGGTGCTGGACCGTGAAAACTGGTCCTGTGGCCGCCTGTCTTGCAAGGTTGAACCCGGAATAAATTCTTCAGGGATTCACGCGGTATGGCCAATAATCTTCCAGTGGTCGGGATGGTGCTCGACGCCAGCAATTCGATCGACAACCTCATGGCGCGCATGTCCAGTGCTTATGACACCCTGGGGTTCTATTCTACCAGCCATCCGGACTGGAACTACCGCACCGAAGAGGGTGACACCAAGCTTGCTTGGCGAGAGGCCTGGGAGACCCTTGAGCGGTTTCGCAGCTTCAGAGCCGGTGAAGACATCGAACATGATGAATTGACACTCTACGGGCTTGGCACATCAGCCGAAGGTGCCGTGAACGAGACCAGCACCCTCAGCAATGTGGCAAGACTGGTTGCAACCGAAAGCAACGGTTTGAACTATTTCAAATGGGAGTTGCAGGAGGACGAAAGCAGTGTCGGATCGCTGGGACTTCGCAGATACGGTCCCTACAACAGCTATACCACCTCGCAGGATTGGCTATGGACGTCCGAGAATGGCGCATTCTTCGAGCCGACGGAAATGGATCTGTTGCCGCTTCTCGAGTCGGGCCTTGGCGATGAGGACTGGGCTTTCTCTGTCTATCTTCTGTCGGGCGACAAGACCGTAACGCTGGGTGATCAGGACGACACCATTCGCACCTTCTACCCAAGCCACTATCGCAGCAACAACGGCTATCACCCCGATGAGATCGACCGTTCTCCGACCGGCATGTACAAGGGTGGCTCCGTCATTGACGGCGGCAAGGGATTTGACCGGCTCGTCTATGACGACGGGGGCTATTACAACTCGGGCCTTTCAGTGCCGCGTTCCAATGCCCAGAAGTTTCTTCGCGACGATTTCGAGATTTCCGTCAAGGGCGACCCGGCCAATCACAAGATCACGGTGACCAACACCAGGCTCGGCTGGACCGATACGGTCATCGGCGTCGAGGAACTGGAGTTTGCCGTGGCCGGGACGAACACCGGTTCGGTCCGTGTCAATGTGACACCTGTGTTCACCAATGGTGCAGATGTGGTCGATTTCAACAAGCTTGATTTCGATGAACTTCTGGAACGCGTCGGCATCGGTTACCCGGTCGACCACGGGCGGGGCGGCAAGGATCATGTCAGGCTGCCGGATGACTATCACCTGGGGCTGGACGGGCTCTCGATGACCTCGGGGGAGACAAACAACTTCAATGCGGGCCAGGGCTCTGACACCGTGATTGGCAGCGCGCAACAGGATTTCGTGCGCGGCGGAAAGGGTGACGATTTCCTGTTCGGCCGCCGCGATGCCGACAAGCTGTTCGGCGAAGACGGAGATGACTGGGTCGAAGGGAACAAGGGCAGCGACTGGGTCAGCGGTGGCGCTGGAAATGACAGCCTGTATGGCGGCGCGGATGACGATTTCGTCGAAGGCGGCGCGGGCAAGGACCAGCTCGAGGGTGAGGATGGCAAGGACACGATCCATGGCGGCAGCGGCAACGACAGGCTGTATGGAGGCGATGGAAAGGACAAGCTCGAAGGCGGCACGGGCGCTGACCTGCTCAAGGGCGACGACGGGAATGATGCGCTTCGGGGGGGCAGCGGCAGCGACAGGCTGTATGGCGCCTCGGGCCATGACCGCCTGGAGGGTGGCCGTGGCGATGACGAGCTGTTTGGCGGAACCGGCAAGGACACGCTGGACGGCGGCATTGGCGAGGACATGCTGAAAGGGGCCGCCGGGGCCGATACATTCGCCTTTGCCACGACCGGGCAGGCCGATGGCGATGTCATCATCGATTTCGAGCATGCCGATGGCGATCGGATCAATCTCAGGAAAATCGACGCCAACACCGGGCTTGGCGGCGATCAGGCTTTCAATCTGATAGATTCGGCAGGCTTCTCGGAGACCGCGCAGGAATTGCGCAGCTGGATCAAGAAGGGAAATACCTACATCGCCGGCGATACCGACGGTGACGGGGTCGCGGACTTCAGGATCATGCTGGAAGGGAAGCATGATCTTGTGGATGCGGATTTTCTTTTCTAGCGCGGTCATGAAATCATGGGCACGCAGCCATGTTCGCTGCCCCCGATGAGTTGCTGTCCTTGATCGGACAGGGCAGGGCCGCCGATCCCGTCCCGTTTGGCCGCCGGAATGGGGTTCTTGCCTTGAACGTCCCGCCAGACGCAAAAGGCCGGGGCGGATTTCTGCGCCCCGGCCTGTGTTTGAATGCTGATCAGTTCCAGGACGCGACGAGTTCGTCGTAACCGATGGTCATCGGCTCTTCATCCTCGTTTTCCAGCCTGGGCTTGGGAGCGCCCGGCTGTTCGTCCAGCCAATAGGATGCCTCCTGCGGCTCGTTCATGACCGGACCCAGATCTCCCTGGATGCCGGAACGTTCGATCCGCTCCATCACGCTTTCCATGTCGGCACACAGCTGGTCCAGCGCTTCCTGCGAGGACTTTGCCCCGGACATCGCATCGCCGATGTTCTGCCACCACAGCTGTGCCAGCTTGGGATAGTCAGGCACATTGGTGCCGGTGGGCGACCAGCGCACGCGGTCGGGCGAGCGATAGAATTCCACCAGACCGCCCAGCTTGTCGGCCCGCTGGGTGAAATGATCCGAGTTGATGGTGGATTCGCGAACAAAGGTCAGCCCGACATCGGATTTCTTCACATCGACCGTCTTCGAGGTGACGAATTGCGCGTAAAGCCATGCCGCCTGCGCGCGGTCTACCGGGGTGGATTTCATCAGCGTCCAGGACCCGACGTCCTGATAGCCGACCTTCATGCCATCCTCCCAGTAAACGCCGTGCGGGCTGGGTGCCAGACGCCATTTGGGCGTGCCGTCTTCGTTCATGACGGCATCGGATGCGACCAGCGGGGCCACGAAGGTCGTATACATGAACATCTGCTGGGCGATATTGCCCTGCGCGGGAACCGGACCGGCTTCCGAGAAGGTCATGCCGGCAGCAGCGGGCGGAGAGTATTCCTGCAGCCATTTGATCGCCTTGTCCACGGCATAGACCGCAGCAGGAGAGTTGGTCGCACCGCCACGTTCGACGCAGGCACCGACGGGCTGCGAATTCTCGTTGACGCGGATACCCCATTCATCGACCGGCAGGCCGTTGGGCTCACCCTTGTCGCCCATGCCGGCCATGGACATCCAGGCATCGGTATAGCGCCAGCCCAGGCTGGGGTCTTTCTTGCCATAGTCCATGTTGCCATAGACATCATCTTCAATGCCCATATGCGACAGATCGCGGCCGGTGAAAAACTCGGCGATATCCTCATAGGCGGACCAGTTCACCGGAACGCCCAGATCGTAGCCGTATTTTTCCTTGAAATCGGCCTTGTTCTTCTCGTCGTTGAACCAGTCATAGCGGAACCAGTAAAGGTTCGCGAACTGCTGATCGGGCAGCTGATACAGCTTGCCATCGGGTGCCGTCGTGAAGTCCAGTCCGATGAAATCGTCAAGGTCCAGCGTCGGAGAGGTGACATCCGCGCCCTCGTTGGCCATCCAGTCGGTCAGGTTGCGGACCTGCTGATAGCGCCAATGGGTGCCGATCAGGTCCGAGTCATTGACATAGGCATCATAGATATTCTCGCCCGACTGCATCTGCGTCTGCAGCTTCTCGACGACATCGCCTTCACCGATCAGGTCATGGTTGACCTTGATGCCCGTGATCGCGGTGAACGCCGGGGCCAGAACCTGGGCTTCATATTCATGCGTCGTGATCGTTTCCGAGACGACGTTGATTTCCATGCCCTGGAATGGCTGGGCGGCGTCAATGAACCACTGCATCTCGGCTTCCTGTTCCTCGCGGGACAGGGTGGAAATATCTCCGATCTCGGCGTCCAGGAATGATCTGGCGGCCTCCATATCGGCCCAGGCCGGCTGGGTCAGGGCAAGTGCCAGCCCCAGCGCGGTGGAAGATTTCAGAAGAACGTTCATTATAGTTTTCCTCCCTTTCGGTTGAACGTTGGCGGTCCGGCGCGGTGACCTGCGCCGGGGATTGCCATCATCTAGACCCAGCGGAAGACCGCAGCGGCATAGACCAGGCAAAGGATCAGCGCATAGGGCTGCGGGCCAGGACCCGCGGCCAGCCACAGCAGATTGATGAAGGCAGAGCCCAGCAGCGTGATGAACAGGCGATCCCCACGCGTGGTCTCGATCCTCAGGATCCCCTTGCGCGGCACCTCGGGGAACTTGATCGCCAGCGCGGTAAAGGTGATCAGAAGCACCGCAATGATCAGGAAAAACACCGCTGTCGGCCATGTCCATGCCATCCAGTCAAGCATTGCAAGCTCCTTTCAGTCCCGCCATCACACCCGTCCCAGGGCAAAGCCCTTGGCGATGTAGTTGCGCACGAAATAGATGACCAAGGCCCCCGGCAGGATCGTCAGGACACCCGCCGCGGCCAGCACGCCCCAGTCGACGCCGGCGGCTCCGACTGTGCGGGTCATGGTGGCGGCAATCGGTTTGGCATCCACCGAGGTCAGCGTTCGGCTGAGCAACAGTTCGACCCATGAGAACATGAAGCAGAAGAACGCCGCGACGCCGATGCCGCTGGCGATCAGCGGAGTGAATATCTTGATGAAGAAGGCCGGAAAGGAATAGCCGTCGATATAGGCTGTCTCGTCGATTTCCCTGGGCACACCGCGCATGAATCCTTCGAGAATCCAGACGGCCAGGGGGACGTTGAACAGGCAATGGGCCAGGGCGACGGCGACATGGGTATCAAAGAGACCGATCGAGGAATACAGCTGGAAGAAGGGCAGGGCAAAGACGGCGGGCGGGGCCATGCGATTGGTCAGCAGCCAGAAGAACAGATGCTTGTCGCCCATGAAGCTGTAGCGGCTGAAGGCATAGGCGGCCGGCAAGGCCACGGCAAGGCTGATGACCGTGTTCATCACCACGTAGATCAGCGAATTGACATATCCCATATACCAGCTTGGGTCGGTCAGGATCGTCTGGTAATTCGCAAAGGTCAGATTGCGCGGCCAGAGGCTGAAGGTTCCGAGAATCTCGGAATTGGTCTTCAGGCTCATGTTCAACAGCCAATAGATCGGCAGCATCAGAAACAGCAGATAAAGCGCCATCACCACGGCCCGTCCCGAGAGCCGCCGCCTGCGCTGCTGCCTGGGTGGGGTTTCGCCTGCGATCTCTTGCATCTTCCGGGCGGCTTTCGGCATTGCGGTATCGGTCATCTACTTGCCATCCCGGTTATCAAGGGTCGTCATGACCGTGTAGAACACCCAGCTGATCGCCATGATCACAAGGAAATACATCAGGCTGAATGCTGCAGCCGGGCCAAGGTCGAACTGACCCAGCGCCATCTTCACAAGGTCGATCGACAGGAAGGTCGTCGCATTTCCGGGGCCTCCACCGGTCACGACGAAAGGTTCGGTGTAGATCATGAAACTGTCCATGAAGCGCAACAGGATCGCGATCATCAACACGCCGGCCATCTTGGGCAGTTCGATGTAGCGAAACACCGACCAGCGGCTGGCCTGATCGATCTTGGCGGCCTGATAATAGGCGTCAGGGATTGACCGCAAACCGGCATAGGCCAGCAGCGCGATCAACGAGGTCCAGTGCCAGACGTCCATGACGATGACCGTGATCCATGCGTCAAGGCTGTTCTGGGTGTAATTGTAGTCGATGCCCAGCCGATCCAGCGCATAGCCCAGCAGGCCGATGTCGACGCGGCCAAAGATCTGCCAGATCGTGCCGACGACGTTCCACGGGATCAGCAGGGGCAGGGACATGACGACCAGGCAGAACGAGGCCCAGAAGCCTCTTTTCGGCATGTTCAGGGCAACGAAGATGCCCAGTGGCACCTCGATCGCCAGAATGATCGCCGAGAACATCAGCTGCCGTCCCAGCGCGTTCCACATGCGGTCGGAATGCAGCATGTCATCGAACCAGTCGAGGCCCGCCCAGAAGAACTGGTTGTTTCCGAAGGTATCCTGAACCGAATAGTTCACCACGGTCATCAGCGGGATGACGGCCGAGAAGGCGACCAGCAAGAGCACCGGCAGGACCAGAAACCACGCCTTTTGATTGACGGTCTTGTTCATGCTGTGCCCTCCTGCGGTGAGATGCGCCAGTCATCGGCATAGACGTTGATCCGTCCCGGCGCGAAGGTGATCCGGTTGCTGTCAGCCGATATGTTCTCGCCCTCGGCCGCGAGGGCGTTGATCTCGCGTCCGGCGACGTCAAGGCGCAGGATCTTGTGGCGGCCCACGTCCTCGATCCGGCGGATCCGGGCGGGAATGCCCTCGTCACCAGTGGAAAGGCGGACGAATTCGGGGCGCACCCCGATCTGCATCTTGCCCGCCGCCGTGTAGAAACCGTCCAGCGGCACGATGGCATCGCATACGCGGGCGGTGTTGCCCTCGATCTCTGCGTCGAAGAGATTCATGCCGGGCGAGCCGATGAAATAGCCGACAAAGGTATGCGCGGGGCGCTCGAACAGTTCTTGCGGCGTGCCGATCTGCACCACGCGGCCGTCATGCATGACGACAACCTTGTCGGCAAAGGTCAGCGCCTCGGTCTGGTCGTGAGTCACATAGATCATCGTGTGGCCGAAATCCTGATGCAGCTTTTTCAGCTGGGTGCGCAGCTCCCACTTCATGTGGGGATCGATCACCGTCAGCGGCTCGTCAAACAGCAGGGCGTTCACATCCTCGCGGACCATGCCGCGCCCAAGGGAGATCTTTTGCTTGGCGTCGGCGGTCAGCCCCCGGGCCTTGTGGCTCAGCTGTGCCTCCATGCCGATCATGGCGGCGATCTTCTGGACGCGGCGCTGGATCTCGGCGGGCTCCATGCGGCGATTTTTCAGCGGAAAGGCAAGGTTTTCATAGACCGTCATGGTGTCGTAGACGACGGGAAACTGAAAGACTTGCGCAATATTGCGATCGGCAGTGGGGGCGGTGGTCACATCCTTTCCGTCGAATAGCACCCGGCCCTGCGACGGGATCAACAGACCCGAGATGATGTTCAACAGCGTGGATTTGCCGCAACCCGAGGCGCCAAGCAGGGCATAGGCTTCGCCGTCAACCCATTCATGGTTCAGCTCTTTCAGGGCAAAATCGGATTCCGACCGCGGATCGGGCAGATAGGAATGCGCCAGATTGTCGAGGGTGATACTGGCCATGTCACGCAGCCTCCGCATAGGGGGCAGTGGCCACAAGGCTGCCATCCTGCGCAAAAAGGTAAACCCGTGACGGATCAAGATAGACCCTGAGCGCCTGTCCCGGCTTGAGGTCGCGCACGCCGGGGATCAGCCCGACCCAGCGCGCATCGCCATGACCCAGATGAACAAAGGTTTCCGATCCGGTGATCTCGACCACGCCAAGCGTGGTCTCGAAGCCGATCGCGCCGGGGCTGGGTTCCAGCGTCAGGTGATTGGGCCGAAAGCCAAGGGTATATTGGCCGTCGGGGGCCTGGACCACCGAAGGAATACGCTCTCCCTGACCGAAATGCATGACGTCTCCGCGCTTTTCCACCACGAGGAAGTTCATCGGCGGATCCGAGAAGACCCGCGCCGTGGTGGCATCTGCCGGCTTGCGATAGACCTCGGCAGTGGGGCCGAACTGGGTGACGCGGCCTTCCCAAAGGGTGGCGCAATTTCCGCCCAGAAGCAGGGCCTCTTCCGGTTCTGTCGTGGCATAGACGAAAATCGCCCCGGATTCCGCGAAGATACGGGGGATTTCCGCGCGCAGTTCTTCGCGCAGCTTGTAGTCAAGATTTGCCAAGGGCTCGTCCAGCAGGACAAGACCCGCGTTCTTGACCAGCGCCCGGGCAAGGGCACAGCGCTGCTGCTGGCCCCCGGAAAGCTCCAGCGGCTTGCGCTGCAGCATCGGCGTCAACTGCATGAGCTCGGCCGTCTTGCGCACGCGGCGATCGATCTCGGCCCTGTCCAGCCCCATCAGCTTCATCGGGGATGCGATATTCTCGTAAACCGTCATTGCCGGGTAGTTGATGAACTGCTGGTAGACCATTGCGATCTTGCGGTCCTGCACCCGCTGGCCGGTCACATCCTCGCCGTTCCAGAAGATGCGGCCCCTTGTCGGCGTATCAAGGCCCGCCATCAGGCGCATCAGCGTGGTCTTGCCCGAAGATGTCGGCCCCAGCAGCACGTTCATCGTGCCTTTCTTCAGGGTCAAGGTCGTCGGGTGGATGAATGTCTGCGCCCCCACGACATGGCTGACGTCTCTGAGCTCAAGGGTCATGCGATGTCCTTTCTTCCAATGCACCTTGCGGCCAGCCGTGCGTCAAGATTTCGGCCCGGACCGACAACGGCCCCCGCATCCCCCGGACCCGGTCGCGCATTCGGGCCAGGCCCCTTGCCGGGTTCGTCATGCCATGGCCGGTCTGCCGGCATACGCGTTGATCCAGGACAGTGGTGACTGCGGGGGTGATCACGGCGCTGCCTGTGGCGGGAAAACCGGCTTGCGGCAAAAAAGAATCCGATGACGGGCCGGACAATCGCGGCCTGGATGGCGGACAGGCCGGGCCCGACCGCATCCCATGCGACAGCGAAGCCATTCCTGCCTCCGCCATAAACCGAAAGGCTGGAGACGTCCGAGCGTTCACTCACGTTGGATCCTCCCAAATCCTCCTGTTACCTACCTTTCCAAAGTTGGTTTAAAAAGAAAAGCTGTATTTTCGTTTTTATTCGTTTTTGGAAAATCTGTTGATTTCCGCGTCTGCCTGGTGCGCAGAACCATGCCCCTTGCGCCTGTCGAAACAGTATCTTCTGCCATGAAAGCCGCGCACATTTTCGAACATGGCAGCGAAATATGGCCGCGGCGCATGATTTCCGGCCTCCAGATCCGGTGAGTCCGTATTCAAGGGCAAAGCTTGCCCTCAGGGCCACCGGGAATCCACGCGCTTTACCCAGGAAATGCAGGGCAAAAAGGACGTTTGGAACCGGCTGGGCATGACAATGCCGCGCAACCAGAGAGAATGAGCGCATCGCTTATCGGTCGTACATCATGCGTCACATGCGGATTTGCCGCAATCCGCAATCGATCAATCTGTTCAAAGCAAAAGGTTTATCCGAATCACCTGTTGGGTTATCAGATTCCATTAATAGGCGTTTATATTTCTCATTTTGCAATCGGGGGTAGATCATGGTGCGCAGCAGGATTCCGATGGTCGCTCTCTCTTTCCTGTTGTCCATGACAGGACCGCTGGCCGCCTTGGAAAGCACGGCTCCGGTCGGATCTGGTCAGGCCGCTGATCTGCCCCTGCCCAGCACATTGCCACTGATCGATTACGAGAAACGCCTGTTCCCCTGGGTCGCCCGGCGCGAATATGTCGAACTGGGCTGGAAACGGGACAAGAGCTGGCGCGATACCGGTCCCTTTGTCTTCAACATGAGCTTTGGCATCCACCCGGCTGTTCGCATGTATTATTCGCCCGAGATCATCTCATGGCTTGAAGCGGGCCGCGATGGCGCGATCCCCGATGGTGCCATCGTGATCAAGGAAATGGTGACGCCACCTTCGGCGAAATACAACGAGCATCTTGCACAGTTGCAGCAGCAATACCCGGATGATCCTGAAAAGGTCGTCGATGAGATGGCCGATTATGCCTATGAGACGGGTGGCCTGAACTGGACCGTGATGGTCAAGGACAGCAAGCTGTCCCATGGTGGCTGGTTCTTTGCCTCGGTCTATTTTGCCAATCCAGACGACATGGCCGCGCGCAAGCCGGTCATTGATGCTTTTGCGCCGCCCTTCAGTCCGCCTCTGGCAGCCAGCGGGGACGGGATGTGCATGCGTTGTCATGCCTCGGCCGCCGAAGAGCTGATTTTCTCGGCCCTTGAAAACATCGAAGGATATCCGGGTGAGCCGGTGATCTTCCGCGTCGACGAAAGCTGGCGTGATCTGCCCAAGCCGCAGAAACCGGGCTTTGGCGCCGATCTGACCGAATTCATCGACCTCTACTTCAGCGATGCCCATGATCCGGCGGCCATGCGCGCCGCCCATCTTGCAGCGGTCAAGACCTCGCCGGACAAGGTGAACAGCGCCTTCCTCCAGATGTTCCCGCCCGCAAAGGGGATCGATGTCAGCCATACCGATCTTCAGACCTTGCCGAGCGAATGGCTGGACCATGTGCCCGCGCGCCCGGATGACACCCAGCATTTCCTGACTTCGGACAATTGCCTTGGCTGCCATGGAGGGCTGGGCGGCGCGCCCTCGGGCGTGACCATGTTCGTCAAGGACGGTCCCGACTATGGCGATGGCTACAATATCTCGGAATACGGGGAATGGCGCTGGTCGCCGATGGGGCTTGCCGGGCGTGACCCGATCTTCTACGCGCAGCTGGAATCCGAGTATGCCTTGCTGGAACAGGCTGGTGCGGGCGATCTGTCGGGCAATCTTGGAACGACCTGCCTGTCCTGTCACGGCGCGATGGGGCAACGCCAGTTGTTGATCGACGCGAAAAACGATCCCGACAAGGGTCTGAATGCCAATGTCTTCAAACCGGAATATGCCCTGCTTCATGCTCCGCTGACCACGCAGCAACTGGAACAGCAGATCGCGGATGGCAGCTATCCTTACCATGAATATGGCAATCTTGCGCGAGAGGGCATCTCGTGCACGGTCTGCCACCACATTGCGCCGCCGCAACAGGCCGGGGACCAACCCGCTTACAACAAGCTGGACACCTATCTGATGAACGGGACGACGGGGGTGTTCCGCATGACATCTGCGGATGAGTTGATCGGCCCCTATGCCGATATCCGCGAACGCCCGATGCAGAATGCCATGGGCATCAAGCCGGTTCACGACGAATACATCAAGGACAGCGAGATGTGCGGCGCCTGCCACACGATCAATCTGCCCAATGTCGATGCTGCAACGGACAAGCCTCTGCCCGGCTTCACGGCGGCAGAACAGAAGATCCTGAACGATGCGGCACGGAACGCGGTGGCGTTCCTCGGCTCCGAATATGATGCCAGCTATCGCGAGCCGCTGGTCGGCTTCCAGCATTCGGTCGAGCAGGCCACATATCTTGAATGGCAGAACAGCGAATATGCCGACAAGGACACGCTGCAGTCCTGTCAGGACTGTCATATGAAGGACAATTTCGAAACTCTGGATGGCAAGATCAGCATCGACGGCCTGACCACTCAGATCGCCTCGATCCAGGACAGCAATCTGCCCGAAGTGCCCAATTCCTTGCCCCATGACGAGATCGAGGTGCCCTTCCGCGATGGCTACAAGCGACACAATTTCGTTGGCCAGAACGCCTTTCTGATCGAGATGCTGTCGCAATTCGATGAAGAGATGGGATTGGGATCGCGGGACCCGATGACCTATGCCACCAATGGCGCGCAGCTTTCGATCGACACAATGGCGCTGCAGGCACGTGACGAGACGGCAGATGTCAGCATCGAGAGCCTGAGCGCGACTGACAATGTGGTCGAGGCGGTCGTCAGTGTCGACAACAAGACCGGGCATCGCCTGCCTTCGGGTGTCGGATTCCGCCGCGCCTTTCTGGAACTGCGCGTCACCGATGCCAGTGGCCGGACGGTCTGGTGTTCGGGATGCACCAATGAGGCTGGTGTGATCCTGGGGCCGGATGGCACGCCGCTGGCCACGGAATTCCTGGATGTCGTGCCCCCCGGTGCGACCGAGGCGCTGTATCAGCCCCATCACGACCTGATCGAGGATCAGGCACAGGTCCAGATCTATGAGGAATTGACCCAGAACGCCGAGAAGCAGTTCACCACCAGTTTCGTTCATCGGGTCTATCATCCCAAGGACAACCGCCTGTTGCCATGGGGCGCGGCAGAGCCGGGCACGGAGGCATTCGAGAAACGGTTCGGCACATCCGAGGTCACGGCAGCCTTCATGAAGGCGACCATGCCGGAAGGCCGCGCCGCAGCTGACGCCGGCGTCAAGGCGGGCCGGGATGAACTGACATACAGGATAACCCTGCCCGAAAGCATCGACCCCAGGGAGGTCACGGTTTCGACGACGCTCTACTTTCAGGCGATCCCGCCCTACTATCTGAAGCAACGCTTTGAAACCGCGCCCGCGGGTCCGGCGACGCAACGGCTGTATTATCTGGCAAGCCGTCTCAGAACCAAGGGCACGCTGATCGAAGACTGGAAGCTGAAGCTTCAGGGTGACAGCGCACGACTTCCCTGACGGCATTCCTCGCCGGTCTGCCGGATCATGTCGACGGCCCCTCCATTGAGGCGCATCTGCTCTGGGCCGGACGTTCAGATGTGGCGTGCTGATATTGTCGGGGCGCTACCCCAGTTCGACAAGACGTTTCAGAACGTCCGAACGTCTTACCATGCCGATCAACTGCTCTCCGTCCAATACCGGAAAGCTGCGATAGGGCTGGGACAGAAAGGCCTCGGCGGCGGCAATGACGTCAAGGCTGGCAGGCAGGGTGGCGACATCTGCGCTCATGAAATCCGCCACCGTGCCCTTCCATTCCTGATAATAGCTGGCATTCAGCGAGGGGCGAAAGCAATCCTTCTGGCTGAGGATGCCCCGCAGGGCCCCGCTGTCATCCACGACCGGGGCCGCCGCGCTGCGCTGTTCCAGCAGGATGGCCACCGCACGCCGGATCGGCATGTCAGGGGTCAGCCTCGGCATGTCCCGGCGCACCAGTGCCTGCAGGGTGTCATCCTGGCTCATGGGTGATCCTTCCCGTGGCGATGCGGGCAGCCCTCGCATGCGACATCCTTCAGACAGCTCATTCCGCCGCAAGAGCCCTTGACAGCCCCGCGTCCCAGCAGCGAACCCAACCCAAGCCCAAGGACTGCCAGCAGAATGATTCCAAATCCCAACAGAATTTCCATGCCCCGCCCTATATCATATGGCGGTCGAAACCGCCGGTGCTCTCGGCCCGCAGGTCCGAACCGTTCCGAAACAGGAACAGCGCCGCAATGCCTCTGTCCCGCGCGATTTCCGGCCCCTGCGCACCTGCGGCGAACAGCGCGGTGGCCCAGCCATCAGCCTGCATGGCCTTGGAACCAAGCACGGAAACCGAGGCCAGATCGCCCTGGGCAGGACGCGCGAGACGCGGGTCGATGATATGGCCATAGTGGCGCTGCCCCAGGTCATAGCCCTGCGCGCGCAGCCCGGATGTCGCCACCGCCATGTCAGCGGGCAGATGCAGACCAGCCGCGAAACCCTGACGCTCGCGGCGCGGATCCTCGATGGCCACCTGCCAGTCACGCCCCGAAGGATGCTGCCCGGCGCTTTTCAACTCTCCGCCAAGATCGACCAGCACATCTTCCAGACCCGCATCCCGAAGATGTGCCAGCATCAGGTCCAGCGCGTGGCCCTTGGCGATGCCGCAAAGATCCATGGTCAGGCCCGGCAACTCCTTGCGCAGACTGTTCCCCTCAACCGACAGGGCCTGCCAGTGGCCCGCCTGTGATCCGGTGATGGTGCCAAAGCCCCATTGCGCCACCAGCGGCCCGACGGTCGGATCGAACCAACCGTTGCTGTCGCGCGCCATCTCCAGCGCCGCGCGGGCCACGAAGGCGGCCTCGGGCGCGACCGGGCGTTCACCGGAGCCGATGTTGAAACGGGTCAGATCGCTGTCGCGACGCCATGGCGACATCTGCCGGTCGATCCTGTCCAGCAATGCCGTGATGGCTTTGCGCCTGGCCTCCAGGTCGACGCTGACAGGGGCGGTGATGCGCCAATGGCTGGCAAAGGCGCGCCCTCCGATGCTGTGGGTGGCGGCACGGTCAGGCACGATGATGGCGGGGGCGGCCTGCACGGTGTGAACCCCCAGCGTGGCACAGCCCAGGGCGATCATCTGACGGCGGGTGGGGTGGATCGGCATCGCTCAACCTCCGAAATCGTCATTATAGATGGAATGCGGCTCGACGCCCAATTGCGCCAATGTGTGCAGCACGGCGGAGATCATCACCGGCGGCCCGCACAGATAATATTCGCAATCCTCGGGCGCGGGATGCGAAGACAGCGCCGCGCGGACGGTATCATGGATGAAGCCCGTCGCCCCCTTCCAGCGATCCCCGGGCGCGGGATCAGAAAGGGCGGGCGTCCAGGTGAAATTGGGATGGGCCTTCATGATGGCGTCGAATTCATCGACATAGAACAGATCAGCCGCCGCGCGGGCCCCGTAAAAGAAGCGCATCCTGCGGTTGGTTCCCGCCCCGATCTGTTCGTGGATCATCGCCCGCAGCGGGGCCATGCCGACACCACCGCCGATAAAGATCATCTCGCGCTCGGTGGATTGGACGTGAAAATCCCCGAATGGCCCCGAGGCCTCGATCCTGTCGCCGGGCTGACGCGAAAACAGCCATGAGGACACCACCCCGGGCGGCAGGTCATGCTCCTGTCCGGCGGGGGGCACGGCAAGGCGGATGTTGAAGACCACGCGACCGACATCCTCGGGCCGGTTGGCAATGGAATAGGCGCGGGTGACCGGCTCGGCCGAGACCGAACGCATCTGCGGCCAGTCGGCCAGTTCCCAGATGTCGCGAAAACGGTCCTCGACGCGGATATGGCTGAAATCCAGTTCATAGGGCGGGGCGGTCAGTTGCAGAAAGCTGCCGGCGCGAAAGTCAAAGGGCTGCTCCGCCGGAAGCTCCAGCACCAGTTCCCGGATCAGGGGCGCAAGCTGACGGTTCGAGATCACCCGGCAGGTGAAACCCGTCGCCCCCAGCAAGGCATCGGGCACCGTGACCTCGCAGGAGCCGCGCAGCGTCGTCTGACAGGCCAGTCGGATATGCGCCTTGCGTTCGGCCGCAGAGAGGATGCCCTTTTCAGTGGCCTGGGCAACGCCAGCACCTTCGCCCCGAACCTCGACGCGGCACAGGCCGCAGGTGCCCGAGCCACCGCAGGCCGCCGGGATGCCGATATCGGCCCCATGCAGCACCCCCAGCAGCCGGTCGCCACGCGAGGCCGCGATCTGTTGACGGCCATTGACGGTGACGCGAACGGCCTCGGGCGGGATCAGGCGTTGTCGTGTCGCCAGCAGCGCCAGCGTCAGCAAGACGATCAACAAGATGACGATGCCGGCGCCCAGAACGATCTCGGTCATGGTGCCACCATTTGCGCAAAGGCGGAAAAGCCAAGTGACATCATGCCGGCCAGGATGAAGGTGATGCCCAGCCCGGAAAGCCCTCTGGGCAGATCGGCATAGGCCAGCCGCGCGCGGATCGCCCCCAGCATCACCACCGCCACCGCAAAGCCAAAGCCCGCGCCAAGCCCGAAGACCGCCGATTGAGCAAGGTCATAGCTGCGTTCGACCATGAACAGGCTGCCGCCAAGGATCGCGCATTGCACGGTCAGCAGGGGCAGAAAGACCCCGAAAGAAGCATGGATGGCCGGAAAGAACCGGTCCAGCACCATTTCAAGCAATTGCACCGTGGCGGCAATCACCCCGATGAAGGCGATCAGCTTCAGATAGGACAGATCGGTTTCGGGCAACCCCGCCCAGGCCCATGCCCCGGGCGCCAGAAGGCTGTTATAGATCAGGTGGTTCAGCGGCACCGTCACCCCCATCACCCCGATCATCGCGATACCCAGCCCCAGAGCCGAGCCTGTCTTGCGCGACAGCGCGATAAAGGTGCATAGCCCCAGAAAGAAGGTCAGCGGCATGTTCTCGACGAAGGCCGCGCGCAGGAACAGCGAGAACAGATCGGTCATGCGGCCTCCTCGGGATCATCGGGGGGCTGGAACTCGGGCGTTTCGGCTTGTTCGGGCAGGATGCTGCGGATCGCCCAGACCAGACCGCCCAGCAGGAAAAACGCAGAAGGTGCCAGCAACATCAGGTTCAGCGGCGTATACCAGCCCCCCTGATCGACGGTCGGCAGGACCTGCCAGCCAAGCAGCGATCCGGCCCCGAACAGCTCGCGCAGCGATCCGATGACCGTCAGCACCAGCGAATAGCCCAGCCCGTTGCCGAGCGCATCCACCATGGCGCGCAGCGGCGGATTGTGGCGCGAAAAGGATTCGGTGCGGCCCATGACCAGACAGTTCGTGGTGATCAGGCTGACAAAGACCGACAGGCTCTGGCTGATCTCGAACAGATAGGCCTGCAAGAGCTGGTCGATGACAATGACCAGCGAGGCGACAATGACGATCTGCACGATCAGGCGGATGGAATCGGGAATATGGCGCCGGATCAGGCTGATCACACCTGCCGAAATGACCAGCACCACCGTCAGCGCGGCCGACATGGTCAGCGCCGTGGCCACCGAGGTCGTCACCGCCAGCGCCGAGCAGATGCCCAGGATCTGCAGCGTCACCGGGTTCTGCCGCACAAGCGGCTGGGTCAGGATCTGCCAAAGCTCGGGGCGCGCGGACATGACCTAGAACTCCCCGCGCTTGATCGCATCCAGCAGCGGGCCATAGCCGTCCGGGCCCAGCCAGAAGCGGATGATGCGGGTCATGGCATTCGAGGTGCGCGTTGCACCGGTGATCCCGTCCACCTCGAACTCGCTGCCCGCCACACCCTTGGCGACGGCAAAGCGGACCTCTCCCGAGGCATCGGCAATGGATTTTCCACGGAACTGGCCCAGCCATGCGGGTTCCTCGATCCGCCCGCCAAGGCCCGGTGTTTCGGACTGACCGGTGATTGCCAGCCCGGCGATGGTGTTCATATCGGCCCGCAGCGCCAGAATGGCGTCGATCGGTCCGTTATAGCCGCTGCCGCTGATGGGCAGTAGCGCAAGGGACAGCGCGCCATCGCTGTCGCGCAGGAAATAGACCTGGGCATAATCCGGGCGCTGACCCAGACCGGCCAGATCCTGCGCCGCGGCCAGTCCGGTCCAGTTGCTGCTGTCCTGCAGCGCGGCGGACAGGGTCGCGGGCGTCACATCCCCCGCCACGGTGCCGCTGTCCAGATCGATCACCACGGTTGACAACTGCCCGCCCTGTTGCGCCAGCAGATCGGACATGCCGGGGATTCCCGCGATCAGCGTTTCAAGCCGTGCCTGTTGCTCGGCGGCGCGGTTGGCCGTCTGGATCGGGCGCAGGATGACGGTGGCGCCGCTGACGAACAGCGCACAGACGGCCGAGACCAGAAAGGCAATGACCAATGTCTTGGTTCTGCTTTCATTGGGCAGCGCCAACAGCCTGCGCCACGCGGTGATCGGATTCATCTCAGCCATGACGTCTTCTCCTGCGCGCCAGCCACAGCGCAATCGCGATCTCGTCCAGAAGCGGCGCCGACAGCGAAGTCAGAAGCGCTGCGGATATGGCGATCTGGGCCGGGGCCGCGCCTTGCCATCCACTGGCAAACAACAGGCAAAGCGCGGCGTAAAGCGCCCCGTTCAGCCATCCACCCAGGCGGGTAGAGGCGCTGGCCACCGGGTCCGTGACCAGCAATGCAAAGACGATGCCCGCCAGGGGCAGAACTTCGGTCACGGGAAATCCTGCCGCCAGGCCCGCTCCGGCAACCGCCAGCGCCCCAAGGATCATCCGCAGTGACATGACGCCGAACAGCGTGCCCATCAGCAACGCGGCGATGGCCGCCCATGACACCGGCGCGGCAAAATCATGCCATGGCGCCGCCGGAAAGCCGAAACCCAGGAAAGCCAGCGTGACCGTGGCCGGATGCAGCACATTGCGCCCCCATCCGCCAAAGACCAGTTCGGCCATCACCGTGCCGAAGCTGATTCCCATGACCATTTGCCCCACGCCCAGATCCTGCGGGGCCAGCATGGCAATGGCCACGCTGCTCAACGCCCCCGCAAAAGAGGGCGGCTGCGCGCGCGCCAGCATGAAGACCAGATGCCAGATGCCCGAAACCACCAAGGCAAAGACCAGCCGCCACAGCGCATCCAGGCCGCCAAATGCCAGCCATGCCAGCACCATCGGCATGATTGCCAGCAGCAGGAGCAGCGCCACCATTTCGCGATCCCAGAGTCCGCGCCTCATCGGGCATCCTCCTCATCCGCTATCCGGTTCAGCATGGCGCGCAGCTGATTGGCCAGACGTGGCCGCGCGCCGGTGACATAATCTGCCAGTGCCAGATCCTCTTCGACAAGGGACAAACCGCCCAGACGGACAAAGCTTTCGCTGTCCGCACAGGCCAGGCAGCGGACCAATGCCGCCGGCGGCAGGGCGCCGCCAAGCGCCTGATCCAGGGCCATGGTCGGAATGATCGGGGCATGGCGCGCCGCACGTTCCAGCGCGGCACCAAACCAATGCTGCCTTTTGGGTGTGTCCTCGCGTGTCAGCACGGTCATCTGCCGGTCACGCGGGGCCAGCCAATGGGCAGCGCGCCCGTCAAGCATGGACCCCGACAGCAGGTCATGCGGGCCGGGCCGCAGCAAGGGCTGGCTGAGACCGCGCAGATCGGCGCCTTGCTGGCATCTGACCAGCCGCTGCTCGCGCAGCGCATTGCCGGTGATGGCGACAAGCCGGGTTTCCGGCAGGTGGCCGGTCGCCAGCAGCCCCCCCAGATCGGTGATATCCTCGGCATGGATGTCCCAGACCGGGGCCTCGATCCGGGCCGGGAAATGGCGGTGAATGGCCAGACCGGCAAGACCCTGAGGATGGGTTCTGGCAATATAGAGACGCTTGACATGCGCGGGTATACCGGTCGGGCAGGGGCGGTCCTTCGGCGCGCACAGGAAACAGGGCGCATCCGTCAGACGCGCCAGGGCATCGAGACCGCGCAGGAAATCCTCTTCCCGCCCGGCGATGGCCTGAAGTGGTGCCGGGGCCCCGGGACGGCTGTCGGCCAGCATCACGAAGATCGCTGCGGGGGTCTCCTCGGCCCGAGGCATCCGTCCGAATGGCCGGCTGCGAAACGCCCGCCACAGCCCCGAGCCCTGCAACAGCGTGCGCAGCCCTTCACGGCCATCGGCAGGGTGGAACTCATGCCGGTCGCCGCCGGATTCGTGAAACAGCACGATCTGGGACAGCTTGTGACCCGGGTTCAGCTCGATCCGCGCCACGCGTGCCGCCATGGGGGCCACAAGGGAAATCCCGGGGGCGGCGCGCAGACGCAGCAGCGGTTGGCCCTGCGCGACCACGGCGTCCTCGTCCACCAACAGATCGACGCGCAGCTCTTCACCATGTGCTGGCGTGACGGCGGCCTTGACGGTCAGGCGGGTTTCGGTCCCGGTCGCTGCAAGAGGCGGCGCGGAATCCGGCAACGCAAGCCCAGAAGAAAGAAGCGAAGCGAGCATCGTTTCTCCGTCAATCACGATCCTGACGGGCCGAGTGTATCAGGAAATCATTGTGAGAATAGCAGCAAGTTGATAGCATGTTTGTCAGCGCGAATGTAGCCACTTCCTTGTCGGAGCACGCAATATGTCGCTGAAAAACAGACGTTTGTCCGGGATATATGTCATTTTGGGCCTGATGCTTTCCGTCACGCCGATGACCGGATTCGCGCAAGAGACGACCTCTTCGGAAATAGAAAGCATCGCCAAGGAGATGGAGTTCTACGTCATGCCGCAATCGGGACCGTTCCGGCCCGATCAGATCACCATTGCCAATCAGGCCGCCATCGCGGATTGGGCGCGTTCGGGCCATTCGGATGCCTCTTCCGAGGCCTTCGCGCATTGGAACGAAGAGGGCGAAATCCCCCCGGCATGCGCGACCTGCCACGCGGGGGCGGGGTTTCGGGCCTTCCACGGGCTGGATGGCAGCGCCCCGGGCCTGCCCGAGGCCCCGGTTCCGACGGGCGGCGTGGTCGATTGTGATACCTGCCACAACCCCGGATTGGGCAAGATCAACGAAATCACCTTCCCCAGTGGCCTGGTGCATCCTGTCAGTTCAACCGCCGAGGTGTCCTGCATGACCTGCCATCAGGGCCGCGCCGCGGGGAGCATGATCACGCGCGCGGTCGGAACGCAGGATGAAGACAGGGTTGATCCCGACCTTTCCTTCATCAACCCGCATTACGCGGTGGCTGCGGCCTCATGGCTGGGCGGCTATGGCGGCGGCGGTTATCAATATCCGGGCAAGGAATACTCGGGACGGTTCTTCCATGCGCGCCCGCTGGCGACCTGCGTGTCCTGCCATGATCCGCATAGTCTCGAGGTGGCACAGGAAAGCTGCATGACCTGCCATCAGGACGGCACGCCCGACAATATCCGCCTGTCGCGGATCAGTTTCGATGGCAGCGGCGATCTGGACAAGGGCATCCGCGCGGATATCGCCGCCAATGCCAAGCGGCTGCATGCCCTGCTGATCGAATATGCGCAGGATATCGCGGGCACCCCGATGGTCTATGACGGCCACCGCCATCCCTATTTCTTCGCCGATGCGAATGGAGACGGCCGCATTGACGAGGTCGATGGAAGCGCCGTGCCCTATAACGCCTGGACCCCTCGGCTGCTGAAGGCCGCCTACAACTGGAAATTCGTCACCTCCGACGCGGGGGCCTTTGTTCACAATCCGCATTATGCGTTGGAATTGCTGTATGATTCCCTTGAAGATATCGCACAGCCGCTGGGACATGACATCGCGGCATGGAATATCCGGCGCTAGGCAGTTCGTCGCAGGTTGTAGCAGAAACTGCGAGTATGGCGCGACAGATGGGGAAAATTCTCTCCCGGGAGCACGCAGCGAGACCGACGCGGTACCGTGGTCAGGGCTGCGCGCAGCCGCGCGATTGCCATGGCGCTGTTCCTTCGTCCTCTCGGCACATCGGCGACATGATTATGCGCCTCGACCCGACCGGGACAGGCAAGGTCGAGTGCCAATAGCCTGAACAGAGCGAACTAAAGAACGCGGATTCCACGAAGAACAGGTCATCACTTTTGAAACGCTGGCCTGTCATGCAGCCGGAGCCGGGCGCGTGCTTGCGCCAATGGATGCAGGACGCGCAAGCACCGGATCGCGAAAATGTCAGGCATGGTCGAGCGTTGGACGGGCCAGGCACCGCGCTGCGGCATCTTGGGGTCTTTTGGCCCGATCAGAGAAGTTGTAATCCACATGTAATTCCAGGCAGGAACAATCGTGCCGCCAGGCGGCACGAATTTCCTGTCGCACTGCAGAGGGAGCTATTCGTGACCAGATCCAACCGCATTTCCCCGACCTCGCTCAGATCAAGGATCATGAGCGCGGATGACGCTGCCTCGCTTATCCATGACGGCGCGGTCGTCGGGATGAGTGGATTCACCGGCTCGGGCTATCCCAAGGCTGTGCCCCTTGCGCTGGCCGCACGGATCGAGGCGCAGCATGGCGCGGGCAATCCCTTCCGGGTCAAGATCTGGTCGGGGGCATCGACCGGACCGGAACTGGACGGGGCGCTGGCCAAGGCCGACGGGATCGATTTCCGGCTGCCCTACAACTCGGACCCCATCGCGCGCGAGAAGATCAACGCGGGAGAGATGAACTATTTCGACATGCACCTCAGCCAGGTCGCCCCGATGGCCTGGCAGGGCTTCCTGGGCGAGCTGGACACGGCAGTGATCGAGATTTCGGGCATCACCGCAGAGGGCGATCTGATCCCTTCATCCTCGGTCGGCAACAACAAGACATGGCTGGACCGGGCCCAGAAGGTCATCCTCGAGGTCAACAGCTGGCAAAGTGACGCCTTGAACGGGATGCACGACATCTATTACGGCACGGCCCTGCCGCCGAACCGCCTGCCGATCCCGTTGGTCAATCCCGACGACCGCATCGGCCAGCCGCATTTCAGGGTGGATCCGGACAAGATCGTCGCCATCGTCGAGACCGACACCCCCGACCGCAACGCGCCCTTTGCCGCCCCGGACGCCACGGCCAATGCCATCGCCGGGCACCTGCTGGAGTTCCTGCGCCACGAGGTAAAGCTGGGCCGCATGCCGGCCTCGTTGCTGCCGCTGCAATCGGGGGTGGGCAATGTGACCAACGCGGTGTTGTCGGGGCTGATGGACAGCCCCTTCGACAACATGACCGCCTTTACCGAGGTGATTCAGGACGGGATGCTGGACCTGCTGGACGCGGGCAAGCTGCGCATGGCCTCGGCGACGGCCTTCTCGCTCAGCCCCGAGGCCGCCGAACGGTTCAACAATGACGCGGCGCGCTATCGCGACAAGCTGATCCTGCGACCGCAGGAGATCTCGAACCACCCCGAGTTGGTGCGGCGGCTGGGCTGTGTGGCGATGAACGGGCTGATCGAGGCCGATATCTACGGCAACGTGAACTCGACCCATGTCATGGGGTCACGCATCCAGAACGGCATCGGCGGGTCAGGAGATTTCGCGCGCAATGCCTTCATCTCGATCTTCATGACGCCATCGACGGCGAAGGGCGGCAAGATCTCGGCCATCGTGCCCATGGCCAGCCATGTCGACCACATCTCGCAGGACGTGCAGGTGATCGTGACCGAACAGGGGCTTGCCGATCTGCGGGGTCTTGCGCCGAAGCAGAAGGCGGAACTGATCATCGCGAAATGCGCCCATCCCGACTATCGCGACGCGCTGCGCGACTATTACGACCGCGCGCGACGCAGCTCTTTCGGACAGCATGCGCCCAATGTCCTGTCCGAGGCGCTGAGCTGGCATCAGCGCTTTGTCGAGACCGGCTCGATGAAATAGAAACCCGTCATGTCGCGGTCATCAACTGGTGGCCACGACTTCAGGCAAACGCCGGGGGCGGAACGAACCACCCCCGGCGTCACCTTGTTCCTGGCCTGTTGCCACCGTTCAGTGAACGAAGGGCTTGTTGTTCTGGACGTGCCGCATGGCAAGCTTGCGCGCCTGCCGCCCGGACAGAAGCTCACGCGCGCCTGCCGGAGCGTAATCGGCTTCCTTGAGTTCGGGGAAGAGCGCAAAGATTTCGGCGCGGGCGGCTTTGCCGACACTCTTCAGGGCTTCGGAGCCGGTGTAGAGGGATTCGGTCTCGGCACCGTTGGAAACCACGACTTCATGCCGATCGAAGAGCATGTGGAAATATTCGACCTCCTCCATGTCGGTGGCGATGTCGATGCCATCCGCATGCAGCAATTGCTTGGCCGCCGCCAGAACCTCGTCGGTTCCGAACATCCGTTGCGCGACTTTCGAGCGAACGAGGACACGGTGCTGGGGCGAGACGACCAGATCAGAACTGGGGACAGACGTACCCAATGCGCCCGCCTTGATCCGGACAGGCCGCAGGTTCGGATTGTCATCAAGCCTGCGCCGACCCAGCTTGACCGAACCGATCCAGCGCAACTCTTGCAGGCCATTGTCGCGGGTGACGACAAGATCGCCAACCTGCAAGGCCTCGACAGGAACGTCTCCACGCTGGGTGCGGATCAGGGTGCCGCGCGTGAAGCAGGTGACGCCAAGTTCAAGATCGCCGGGGCCTTCGGACAAGGTAAAAACAGCGGTATCCAAGACGTCTTGGACGAAGTCACCTGCAGGAGCCAACCCCAAGCCATCAATAACTTCGGAAAGCGGAAGATCCACTGATACAAGGGGGATACCCAACACGGAACCCGTAACCGTTGCGCCCAAGCGATCGTCGGCCAGATCCTGATCCGAGATAATATATGCTGTATTGCTGCTTTGATCATAGATCACATGTCCCTGAACGTCATTCAGCGTGACGCTCAGAGACGCGAGATTGAAGCCTGTTCCGACACTTATTCCGACAGCGGCGCTCGACAAGGTAACCGGGCCGAGATACTCGCCCTCGATGTCCCCCGACCCAGTGGGAACGGTGACCGTTTCTCCCTCTTCGGCGATACTTCCGGTTCCGCCTTCATTGGTCGCAGAAATGTCGTCGGTGGTTTCCTGAACATTTGAAAAGAAGCCGCTCAGCAGATGCATTTCACCAGTGTTAAGGACATAGCCATCCACACCTAGCGTGATGAAATCTCCGGGGATTTCAGCAATATATGGCACGTATCATCTCTCCATTTTCAAGAACGCAGCCGCACAGCCGCGCAAAAAGGCAGGAACGCTCATATGGAGAGTGGTTGCGCAGTGAATCTGCGAGGCTATCCAGACGGCGAATTCCCATCGACGTGAAACCAGACCACTGCCTTGAGATAAGAGGCCGCCCGATCCACTCTGTCGGGCTACAGGTTTCCGGGTGTGAATACAACCGATAGTTGTATGTCCCGTTAACATTTCTTAACGCGAGATAGTCGACCCTCTCAGGAAAGGCCAGCCTTCATGATCGGTAAACTGACTGTCACAAGCATTTTGTGCCGGAAGCCCATGGGTTCCTCGCGGCTGGTCCGGACAGGGCTGCGCTGACTGCCCGGTCAAATGCCGGGCCATCCATCACTGCCTGGGACCGGGACCCGGTTGGATCCCGAAGCGGGCAAGCCGGCGATCCGCGCTGATGCCGCCAATCCAGTCAGGCCCAGACGCGGACCGACAGCCACGCGCCTGACGCAGCGATAGCAACGGCGGCATGTAAGGGAAATTCAGACTTGTTTCCACTGAAGGGCAGCCAGATCGCCCGCGTTACTGAGCTGACATCGATCCTTGGCCTGTCTGCCGCATCTTCAACAGGCCCTCGACCTCATCGAATTGGCGGCTGCGCAGGCTGGTGACGATCCTTTGGTGGATACGGTTTTCCCTGTCCTCGGCTTTGATCAGCGGCCAGGACGGGGAAAGAGCGTCTTCATCGAATCCCGTGGCTTCCAGTATCCGTGCAAAGCGTCCAAGAATGTCCCTGCGCCGCTCGGCAGGCAGCGCCAGCAGAACAGGCCATGGCCAGCCAAGAAAAAAGGCATGCAGCACCTGCGTCATCAGCAGATCGGTCAGGCTCTTCGAACCTGTTTCCGAGATGTTCTTTTCAAGCGTGGCAAGGCAAAGCCGGATATTGGTCAGGAACATCTCGACATCCGCCAGGCTCTTGCCGCCGCGCATGGTCGAGGTGTTATGGCGGCGATAGGCGACGGCAACGCGATCCAGCCCGGAGATGGCCATGGTGCCCGAGACCGCCTCGATGACGAAGGGGCGTTCTTCCATTTTCGGCAGGGCAAAGCGGATGTGCCGACGGTTCAGATAGTCCCGCCGGTACAGCCACAGCCAGCAATTCCAGCTTTGCAGGGCCTGCTTTTGGCCCATGATGCACTGATGCTGATCGGGTGGGAACAGGTCTTCCAGCCGATCGAGGACAGGCGCTTCAGCGACATGTTTGCCCCGGAACAACTCCTTGCGCCCCCTGACCATGTCAAGCTCATGGGCGTCGGCGTGTTCCACCGCTGCGGCAAGGAAACCCGGATCCGGCATCAGATCATCGCCATCCAGGAACCAGATGTAATCGCCGCGCGCAGCCTCGAGCCCGGCATTCCTGGCAAATCCCTGTCCGACATTCTGGGGCAGGGTGATGCTGACGATCCTTGCATCGATTTGCGCCAATGTCGCGACGATTTCGGGTGAAGCATCGCTTGGGCCATCGATCACCGCAATGATCTCCAGTTCGTGAAGTGTCTGAGTCCGGACCGAGTTGATTGCATCGGCGATGAATTTCTCGACCCCGAAAACCGGAATGACGACAGAGACACGAGGCGTGGGAACCGCAGGCGTTCTTGCGATCTTCAAGGCCTCCAGAAGCCGGGTTTCGTCCTCGGCCAATATGACGCTGACATCATCATCCCCAAGGTTTTTCAGCGCGTCATGGCAGTCCGGCGCATATGAGATGACATGGCCCTGCGGACCAATGTTGCGCAGCGCCGATTCCAGCAGGCGATCATCCCCGTGAATGATGTCGATGCCCTCGAATTCACTGAAAATAACCTTGTTACCATGCAGGAATATATCGAATTTCTGCCCCTGCCGATGAGCCTCTTCGACGATCAGGCTCAGGCTTCTTCCGCTTTTGCGATTGCCATAGGCGGAAAAGCTTTCGGCCACGACCAACCTGTCGCTCTGCAACAGGATTTCGGCGGGTTCATATTCGTCCTCGGACATCACGATATCCCCCAGAGTCACCTGGCCTGGACCGGCGACCTTGACGCCGAAACGGATATTCTCGCACTCCTCGGGTATGGGAAGGAAATGCTTGCCCGAGCTGCGCAGGCCAAAAGTGGAAATCGGCGTTCCTGCCGAAGTCGTCATTTCACACAGGACCGAGGCCGCCCGCACGTCATGCTGCAGCCGGATTTCCACGCCATTCTGGTTCAGGAGGTTCAACTCCCGGCGACGATAATGCCGCGACATCCAGATCACCTCCTTGCGGTCCTGGGACAAGGTCGAGTGAATGACAAGGTGCTGATCGGATTGCCGCGCGGACAGATGGGCGGTGTCGGCCATGTCGGCCGCCATCTCGGCTGTTCCAACCAGTTCGCGACGATGGGAGCAGGGAATCCGCGGTGCCGGGGGCGCATCTGCGACAAATGACGACATGGCCTTGGTGGCAAGGCCGGTGAAGGAAATTTGCAGATCGTCCACCTGCTGTGCCACCTGCGGCAGGCCGAAACCGTTCTTGCAATAATTGAACTCATCCAGCGCCAGCATTTTCCAGCCCGCCTCGACAAGCTGATCGTCCTCATACAGATTCAGCAATCTGCGGATGAGATCGCGGCTGATATGCTGTCCCGAAATCAAGGAGGCCCGCAGTGGCAGACCGCGCACGCCCCGATAGGCCCGGTCTGGGTGAAGATAGCGCGGATGCCCGTCAGCATCGGCCTCGAACCGGCAGAATTTCCCGACCGCATCGGCATTGGTGTAAGCGCGCGACAGGGCCAGATCGGTCAGGTAATGGGGTCCATAGTGATCATCGGGATGCAGCATGCCGATGAAATCCACGTTCTGCCGTTCACGCAGCACATGATCGATCATGCGCGCCTCATCGGAACAGATCCGGATCCGCGGGTCCTCGACATCTCTGCAAGGGAACGCGGTCAGCAGCAACAGTTCGCGATTGTCATGAACCTGCCTCGAGAAGGACCAGATGACACGATCAGCCTCGACCTGATTGCGCGCATGGGCAACCAGCAGGATACGGGCCTCAGCCGGACTCGCATCGCGCCCAAGCGTCAGCGCCAGCAGTGTTGCGACGCGATGCGCATAGCAATGTCGGGACATGACCTGCCGCAGACCCTGCAGGCGGAACTTGCGATAGGTCAGATCGTCCTGACAGCAGCTTTTCAGGCGTTGCAGCAGATAGGCGCGGTTGTCGGTGCAGATGACGGTATCGCCGAAAATGTTTCGCGTGGCGCGAGAGTAGTTGCTGACAACCACGGTATTTGACGCCAACAGCTCGAACACGCGTCGCGCGACCATGGTCTGGGACTGTTTGGCTGAATTCATGTTCAGGGCGAATTTGTAGCCCTTGTAGACCTGCGGGATCTGGGCATAGGGCACCTGACCGACAATCATCCCCTCAAATCGACGGGGAAAACGGTTCATGGCCCGGTTCTTGCCCTGATGCCGGTCATAGATCTCGACATCCTTCCATGAGGATACCGCATCCACCATGCGGCCGAAATCGCGGCGACGCTGGGGGAAGCGCTGGTAATATGAGCCGGCAAAAACGAATTTGTCCTTGCGGCGGCCAGGCATGAAAGGATTGTGAAGCCTGGGCTGCGCCGCAAATGGCAGCAGATGCACACGGTCATGGCCGATTGCTGCCTTGTAGGCCGGGATGCAATCGGCATCCGTGGTAAAAACATGATCGAACATCTGCGCGATGCCGAGAAAGCGCGAAAAATGGACCGGATCTTCCTTGTTCCAGAAGACCGTCGGTATCCTTTGCGCCTGACAAAGCGCGACCAATGCGGAAAGTTCGGGCCTGGCCTTGTCGGTCAGCCTTGCCCATGCTCCGCCGCTGCCGTTCCAGGCGGATTCGACCAGCAGCAGATCGGGGGCGAAATCGGCGATCTGGCTTTCGAACTGCATCGGGTCCAAGGCAAGATAATCGCACTCGGGTGCGAAGCAGGCCTCCGAGAATTCATCGAGGATTCCCGCGATCCTGACGCGACCATAAGCATCGGATCTGGCTACCAAATGAGTACCGGAATCCAGATTGGCACCGCTGTCTTCAAAAAGCTCTGCGGCCGGATTCTGTTCAAGGAAAATATTATCTTGCGATACGAGAAAAGCGTGTTCGAGCAAATCGTTTGCTGGTTTGTTTCTGCCCATACTTCTGAGTCGGTCTACAGCCGCCAAAAGGGATGCTGCCTGCCACATTTAAGCTAAACCCCTGCGAGACCGTTCCAACGCTGGTAACGCAGCCGGAACGAGGTTGCAATAAGTATAGGCAATACTACCTATTCCTTGAAAACTAACAAAAATAATTCTGAATTTGCAACTGTTCGAGTCAAAGGAGTAGTTGCGCGTTTGGAGAAGTCCGACCCCGCGACGACATGTCTCAACCTGCAACGAGGCGGTTCCGACCACGGCAATCCGCTTGCGCCAGGCGGCATTTCCGGGGTGGGTTTCACGATGGCAAGCACCACGGGAACCCGCAAACGGAACTTCCGTGACCAAAGATTTCGGGAATTCGGGGGCTTCGGGCGATGCTGCGATTTCGCATGGCATTCGCCTGAACAAAAAGGGCGCCCGGACAGTTTCTGCCGGACGCCCCTTGCTGTTGGTGTTGGGCTGACCAACCCGCGCGCAGCGCGGGTCGATTCTGCCGCGCTGTGGTCAGGCGGGCTGCAGCTCTTTGACAGCCGCTTCGACGGGCTCTGCCTTGGCCGGGGCCGCAGCCGGGGTCACCGCATCATGACCGACCCAGACACCGCGAGTGTCGATGACGGTGCTGTTGCGAGGCGCAGGCATGGATTTGAAATCATCGTGGTCGACCAGCAGGACGATGATGTCGCAGGTCTCGGCCGCCACACTCGGGCGCAGCAGTTGCGTCTTGCCTTCCAGCTGCGCCGGCAGGCTTTCGATATAGGGTTCGACAATGTCGACCTGCCCGGGATAGGTCTGCACCAACCGCGTCGCGATGGACAGGGCAGGGCTTTCGCGCAGGTCGTCGATATTGGGTTTGAAGGCCAGACCGAAGCAGGCAATCCGCGCGGGCGCGCCGCCCTTGGCGGCATGTTCGGCGACGGCCTGATGAACCTTGGCCAGAACCCATTCGGGCTTGTTGTCATTGATCTCGCGCGCGGCGCGGATGATCCGGGCCTCTTCAGGGGATTGGCTGACAATGAACCAGGGATCGACCGCGATGCAATGTCCGCCGACGCCGGGGCCGGGCTGCAGGATGTTCACGCGCGGATGGCGGTTGGCCAGGCGGATCAGCTCCCACACATTGATGTTCTGGCGGTCACAGATCAGCGACAGCTCATTGGCAAAGGCGATATTCACGTCGCGGAAGCTGTTTTCCGTCAGCTTCGCCATTTCGGCGGTGCGGCAATCGGTTTCAATGCAATCGCCTTCAACGGCCAGCTTGTAAAGCTTGCGCGCGCGGGTCGAGCAAGCCTCGGTCATGCCGCCGATGATGCGGTCATTGGTGACCAGCTCGGTCAATGCATGGCCGGGCAGGATCCGTTCGGGGCAATGGGCCACGCGGATATCCGAGTCTTCGCCAGCGTCCTGCGGGAAGGTCAGATCGGGGCGCGCTGCGGACAACCAGGCGGCCATTTGCTCGGTCGCGCCGACGGGGCTGGTCGATTCCAGAATGACCAGATCGCCCTTTTTCAGCACCGGCGCAATCGCAAGCGCTGCCGATTTGACATAGGACAGGTCCGGGTCATGGCCCTCGCCCTCTGACAGGAAGGGTGTCGGCACCGCGATCAGAAAGGCGTCGGCGGGCTCGGGCGTGGTGGTGGCACGCAGGCGCCCCGCCTGAACGGTGCGGCGCAGCGCGTCATCCAGTCCCGGCTCGACGATATGGGTCTTGCCCTGGTTGATCGTCTCGACCGCCCTGGCGTTGACATCCAGGCCGATCACATCGACGCCGCGCAGTGCAAAGACAACAGCCGTCGGCAGTCCGATATAGCCCAGGCCAACCATGCAGATATTCTTGAAGTCGTTCATTATTTCTTGTCCTTGAATTGCGCGAGTGCATCAAGAATCCGGGCGACGGCCTTGCCGTCGCCATAGGGATTATGTGCAAAGCTCATCTGGTCATAGGCGGACTGATCGCTCAGCAGCAGCGAGACCTGCTGCACGATCAGATCGGTATCCGTGCCCACCAGCCTGACCGTGCCGGCATCGACGGCTTCGGGACGTTCGGTCGTGTCGCGCATGACCAGAACCGGCTTGCCAAGCGAGGGGGCCTCTTCCTGGATGCCGCCCGAGTCGGTGACGATGATATCGGACCGGCTCATCAGCCAGACGAAGGGCAGATAGTCCAGCGGTTCGATCAGGTGGATATTGTCCGCCCCGCCCAGAATGCGCTGCACGGGTTCACGCACATTGGGGTTCATATGCATCGGATAGACCAGATCCACATCGGGGAAACGGTCCGCGATCTGGCGCAACGCCTGACAGATCCGCTCGAACCCGCCGCCAAAGCTTTCCCTGCGGTGGCCGGTGACCAGCACAACGCGACGGCCGGGTTCGATAAAGCTGAAACGCTCGGCCAGTTCTGCGCTCAGCGCAGCATCGTTGCGGATCCGCTCGACAACCTGCAGCAGGGCATCAATGACGGTGTTTCCGGTGACGATGATCTGGTCATCGGGCGTATTCTCGCGGCGCAGACTGGCCCGCGAAGTCTCGGTCGGGGCGAAATGCAGATCCGCCAGTGCACCCGTCACGCGCCGGTTGCCCTCTTCAGGCCAGGGCGAATACAGGTCACCGGTCCGCAGCCCGGCCTCGACATGACCAATCGGAATGCGGGCATAATAGGCGGCAAGCGTGGCCGACAATGTGGTTGCCGTATCGCCATGCACGAGCACCATGTCCGGGCGTGCCTCGGCCAGGACATCGCGCAGTCCCAGCAGGATGTCCGAGGTGACGCCCGTCAGGTCCTGACCCGGCTTCATCACGTCCAGATCATATTCGGGGCGAATGCCGAAAAGACTGGTCACCTGATCCAGCATCTCGCGGTGCTGGGCGGTGATGCAGACTTGGCTTTCAAAACGCTCATCGGATGCAAGACCCGTGACCACAGGTGCCATCTTGATGGCCTCGGGGCGGGTCCCGAAGATTGTAAGAACGCGCAAATTCTGTCCCTAACTATTCAGCTTAGATTTATGGAGGAGGCTTCTATTCATCCTGTGGTGGTATGACCAGACAATAATGCAATCACAGCGAATTTTTCACAGAACCGTCAAAACCTGTAAATGCAGGGCTTGTGGCGCGGGACAGGCGACGAAATCAATGTCCGAGGAGCTGCGTTGTTATCGACATCAGTCACAGTTGTCATCCCCCAAAAGCCACAGTCTGCGGCCTTCAGGAATCCGGCGAAAACACCGATTCATACTTGCTCATTAATTAATCATTGTCAAATGCTTGCCTGATAATCTTGCAGTTGTTTCAAACCGCCTATCCGTTCAACAGATCGCGGATTTTTCCAAGCGCCTCGTCGGGCGGGGCCTGATAGGCGATGGTGCCCGAGAATCGTCCCTGCGCGTCAAACATCAGCACCGAAGAACTGTGATCCATGGTATAGTTGCCACCCTCCAGCGGAATCTTTCTGGCAAAGACACGAAATGAGCGCAGCGCCCTGTCGGTTTCCTCGCGCGAGCCGGTGATGCCAAATGCGCCGGGCAGCCAACCGAGATACTCCTCGAGAATCGATGCGCTGTCGCGTTCGGGATCAACCGAGACAAAGAACACCCGCAGTTTCCGGCCTTCCTCGCCCAGCTCCTCTTTCCAGATCGCCAGATCTCCCAGGGTCGTCGGGCAGACATCGGGGCAATGGGTGAAGCCGAAAAACACCAGTGACGGCGATCCGCGCAGCGTATCGCGCGTAAAGGGCGCGCCACCCATCTGCACCAGTTGATAATTGCCCTGCCCAAGATCAGATGGTGCCAGTGACACCTGACCTCGATGAGACAGCCAAAGCGTTGCGGTTGCAGAACCAAGCGCCAGGACGGCCGCCAGCCATATAACCAGAACCCAGCGCCTCATCGCGCGGCCTCCAGCGCATGGCGCAGCTTGGACAAAACCCGCTCGGGGTCTTCCTGATAGGCTATCACCTGATCGAACCGGCCATCCCGATCGAACAACATGACGTAAGCGCTGTGATCCATGGAATACTCCCCGTCCTCCAGCGGAACCTTCCTTGCATAGATATGAAAGGCCTCCAGCGCCCGCGCGATCTCCCTTGCCGAGCCGGTGACCCCGATCACCCCCGGCAGCCACGAGGTATATGCGTGCAGCACCTCAAGCGTATCGCGCTGGGGATCGACCGTGACAAAGAAGACGCGCAGCGCATCCCCCCTGTCACCCAGTTCCTCTTTCCAGGCCGCGATGTCGGCAAGCGTGGTCGGGCAGACATCTGGACAATGGGTGAAACCAAAGAACACCAGCGCGGGTTGGCCAGCCAGGCTGTCCTGTGTGAACTCTCTGCCTTCGGTGGTGATCAGGCGATAGTCTCCGCGCCCCAGTTCGTCGGTGACCAGTTCGCTACGATCAGGCCCGGCACCACCGCCCAGCAGAAAGAACCAGCTTGCACCCAGACCGGCGGCCAGAACGCCCCCCCACAGCAGCAAGCGCAGATAGCGCAGGGACTTTCCGGTCATTCCTGCACCTTGGCGGTCATATGTTCGTGCATATGAGGGGCCATCTTGCCCGAATGACTGCGCGCATTCAGTGCCAGCACGTCAAAGGGCAGGGTCACATCGCCAGCATGTTCGAAATGCAGCGTCAGCTCATAGCTTTCGCCTTCCTGCAGCCGATCCTGCAACCCCATGATCATCAGATGGGTGCCGCTGGGTTCCAGCACCACGGTCTGACCTGCGGGTATCGGCAAACCTTCGGGCAGGGGACGCATCGTCATCACGCCATCCTCATGGGCCATTTCATGGATCTGGACATCGCTTCCGATCGGGGCCTGCACGGACAGCAGACGGTCATCCGTGCTGCCGTGATTGGCGATGGTCAGATAGCCACCGCCCACCGGCGCACGGGGCAGGGTGGCGCGCATGAAGGCCCCGGAAATCGTCAGATCCTCAATCTGAACCTCGGTCGTGTCAGGCATCGGCATTTCCGCCCGAACCGGCGACGAGAGCAATGTTGTACCCAGAAGAATGGCGCAAAGCAGGGGTTTCATCGAAGTCTCCTTCAGCAGTGTTTCCGCGTGACGCGGGTCGTGGCAAATTGTCGGCAAGGGGGTCATGGCTTGTCCCGTGGCGCATGGGCGGTGCCGGGAAAGGCATCGAAACGAGACGTGAAACCGGGACCAAGAGCAGCTTCGGCGGCGCGCATCTCGGCACGCAGGGCGGCGGCCTGAACGCGCGACACGCCCAGGCTGGTCAATGTCGCGAGCAAAAGCAGACTGTCATTGGACCACAGTTCGACCTGCCATTGCGTGCCCTTGCGCCGCAAAAAGGCCCTTGCGCCTACGCGACCATCGGTCCAGCCAGCAATCGCGACATCGCCGGCCAGCACCACGGGAGCAATCATGGCCTGCGGCGCGGCCAGCACATCGCGCAGCGCGCCGGCGATGGCGGCAATATCTGCGGCGCGATCCGTTTCGGATACGGCCGGGGAGGCAAGACTGACCGGATCGAATTCGGCCTCGGCTTCGACCGGGTCGATCAGAAAAAACATGTCAAAGCGCCCGCGCTTTTCAAAGATCATCGTTCCCGTCAATTCGTCACCTTCGACCAGCGGGCGGTTCACATTGGCCAGGCTGCCACGCATCTCTCCGCGGGCAAGCATGACAATCTCTCCGGCCGGAATATCCACCCAGGCGCGTTCGCGCATCCGGGTGTTGCCCCGCGCATCGGTGACCGGCTCCAGAAAGCGCACCATGCCGAAGGGCGTTTCGATGCCCAGCAGCCGTTCGTCCTCGGGGCCGTCATTGGACAGCGCCATATAGACCGCAGCCGAGCGTGCATTGACCGGCGTGGCAGGCAGTGAGGGATGGATGATCTGCATATCCCCCAGCAGGAATTCATGCGCCGGGGCGGGCAGGGCGGTCAGCAGCGTGAACAACACGGCAAGCACCCTCATGGCATCACCCTGTCGGCTGTGGCCGGATGCCCCTGCGGCCAGGGATCCCCATAGGCCGGATTGGTCAGAAAGCGCTCATCGGTCAGGCTCTTCAGAAAGGCGATGATATCGGAGATTTCGGACTCGCTGGCGGCAAATCCGACGATCATTCCGTCCTTGTGAGGGTTTCTGGCCCCGTCACCGGCATAGGGGCCATCGGTGATCTCGCGCCCCGCGCGGGCGTAATGGGCCAGCACCTCCTCCAGCGTTTCCGCCGATCCGTCATGGAAATAGGGGGCTGTCACCCCGACATTGCGCAGGGATGGCGTGCGAAAGCGCCCCATGTCCGAAGGATCGCCGGTGAACTCGTAAAATCCTGTCGCCCGGGGCGGATAGGCCCCATCGCCATCGATGTTATACAGGCCGGTGTTGTGATTGCCGGTCTCGCGCAGAGCGCTGCGCGTGGTCTGCAGGTTGTCGGTAAACAGCACGCCGACATGACAATGATAGCACTCGAACCGGTGATCGAAGAACAGCTGTTCGCCCCGTTTGGCGGCCTCGGAAAGGGCATCCTCCTCGCCCCAATACTTGAACCGGTCATAGGGGCTGTCCAGAGAGATCAGGCTGCGCTCAAAGGCCCCCAACGCGCGCGTCACGGTGAACAGATCGATGGCCGGGCGCTCGGGGAATACTTCGGGGAAGGCCTTGGCGTAATAGGGATCTCCGGCAAGCCGGGCGAAAATGTCGTCTTCGCGGCCATTGCTGCCCATCTCGTCAGGATTGTCGCCAAACAACGGGATCAGCGACTGGAACTCCAGGCTGGTCATATGCGGATTGCCCCAGGTCAGAACCGGGAAATAGCCGACATTGGCCAACCCCGGCACATTGCGAATGCCCGCTGTGTCATCGATCCCCACGGCAAGCGCCCGTCCATCGGTAAAGCCACGTGCCTGATCGTGACAGGATGCACAGGCAATCGTGCCGTCGCGGGACAGGCGTGAATCATAAAACAGGTGGCGGCCCAGTTCGACCTTGGCCGCGCTCATCGGATTGTCTTCGGGCACGGGGGGCGGGGCCATCCAGGCCGGCATCGGCCAGACATAGGGTGCGGTTTCCGCTGCCTCCGTCCCTGCGGCCCCGGCGGATGAAACCGCCAGAGCCAGAAGCGCCGTCAATTGCCGTCGCATGCCTAGCGCACCGATACCAGCTGTTGCGGTCCTGCCGGGACATCGCCATAGGGCAGGCCCAGCTTTCCCATCACGGTCAGGCAGTCGCTGTCCTCGGGAAATGACATGCAGCCGGGCGAGGTTTCGGGGGCATTGATGCGCAGATCGGCCTCGGCGACGACCGGCGCGGGGTCGATCACCACCAGATTGCTTTCCGGATCAAACCCGGTGAACATCAACCGCATGTGGTTGGGATTGGCGCATTCGCTTGGCGACTCGGTTTTCGAGGCCGATTTGCACATGGTTGAACCCAGATGCAGGAACCAGCCCTTCGGCCCATCCTCGGCCTTGTCGGTCGGCACCATGTCGATACGCAGGAACCGATAGCCGCCGCGCCAGTTCCAGAACATCGAGGTGGCATTAAAGGGCGCAGGCGCCGTCGTTGGGTCAACGTGGTTCTTGTCAAAGGGCACTGCGATGGTGAAGGCCAGCCCCTGATAGTCGCCATCGGGCACCGTGCCGCGCAGGCTGGTATTCATATCCGCGTTGCCGGTGCCATTACAGCTCGCCGAGCCATCCTCGAAATCCAGCAGCGCGACATCCCCCATCTGCCATTTGCCATCCTGATCCAGCGCGATGGGTTGCAAGGAACCGTCAGTGCGCAGCAGCGCCGGGGCAGAGACGAACATCCGGTAATCGGTGACCTCGACTGCGGCATCGGTCGCGCCCAGCCCCGCATAGCTGGTGCCGCAGGCAAAAGGCTGGCCCCCGATCTCGGCTGCGAAATTGATGGTGACAGGCTGATCGGCATGGGCCGGTGACGCCAGCGCCAGAAGGGCGAAACTGGTCAAGACATGCTTCATGGCATGGAACTCCTTGATGGTCTGAAACAGGGCGGCAAATCCGCCCCGCGTTCTTGCGGAGGATCACGTTCCGATGCGCAAAAGCGCCGGAACCCGTGGTTTCAGACCATGGAAGGAGGTGCGCGGGGCTGGATACGCCCAAGACGGGGGGGAGGTATCGGCAGGCGGTATTGCAGGGCGCGGTCAATGACATCCACCACATCCCGGTCGATTGCCACGACATCGGCTGGCACGGGCAGCGAAAGGCCGGTTTTTGCAATCCCTTGCGCGGGGCAATCGGGCACCGCCTTGTCCGGGTCCGTCTCGCCCTGGGCGATGCTGACACAGATCGACCAGGCGCCGGAAATATCCACCCCTGCCTTGGCCATGTCGCGCAGGGCCCCGGCAGATTGGTGCAGCGGCGCGAACAGGCACAGCATCCAGACAGCCAGCATGGCCAGGGCCATGCCGGTCTCTCGGAAAACAATGCGGATGACGCGCGGTTGTGCCATAAATCCTCCGCCGACGATCTTACGTGAAGCCGTGGCGGGCTGGCAATCCGCAACGACAGAGGTCTTCACCGGATCCGCCCAGCCCGACAGCTCCATGTCCGGCAAGAACGGCTAATTGCGACGGATTGCAGGGTCTTTCGGCAGCGCCGCACGGCCCGGACAAATCGTCGCAGCATGTGGTGACCGGCAGGCGATCCTCCTGTTCGCAAAGAGCAGGAACGTCAGATCGCGATCCCGGCGGTCAAACCCAGACCGATCCGCAATACATTCAGACCTCTATGACGGGCTTTGTACATCGGGGATATGTGTCCGGCTGCGCCCGCGATTGCCAGCGCGAGGTTCTGGGTCTCTGGATCGCCGAGAACGAAGGTGCCAAATTCCGGCTCTCGGTGATGAACGAGATGAAGAACCGGGGTGTTCAGGATGTTCTGATTGCCGTCTTGGACCGGCTGAAGGGCTTCCCGGAGGCGATCACGGCAGACTTTCCCGATGCCGCAGTGCAAAGCTGCATCGTTCACCTGGTCCGTCATTCCCTGAACTTCTGCGCATGGAATGACCGCAAGACCGTGGCGTCGATCTGGACCGGATCTACAGCGCCCCGAGTGCCGATCTGGCCACGGCCGAGCTCAATGCCTTCGAGGAGAAATGGGCCGGGAATGGTTTTCAGCCCGCAACCAGTTCGCCATAATGTTCGGCGAGCGCTTCGACGCTTGAACATCTGAAACCGCATGGGCCGGGCCAGATACACAAAGTTCAGGACACCCCCGGCACAGTCGCGCTTCGCCTTGTGAATCCGGTTGTTCGCAGGCTTGCCACGCGCGTTGTGCCGGACCGCCGCCGCACCATAATCGATATCGCTTCAGCAGCCTGAATACCTGGCGCCGCGTCACATCCAACAGAGGCGCCGCGTCATTTACCGTCACCCGGCCATCAGCGAACTACGCCAGAACTTCCACACGATTCAGCTCGCGCTTGCTCATCATCACCCATCCCATGCCCGATCTCTCTGCCTGCTAACATCGCAGGCGAGAGTGACACTTCTGAATTGCTCATGGATGACATTTTAGCTTTGCGGTGTGAACTCACGGCGAAGTGCAACTGTCTGATATCGTTTTTATTCTACCCCATTCCGAATGGCCATAAGCTCGCTTTCAAAGACTTCCGCAGGGGTTCTGTAGCCCAGGCATTTGCGCGGCGTTGAATTGAGGCGGTGGCAAATCGACCTCAAATATCGATTTGTCAGCGCCGTCGGTTCGGTCGAGCAGGGCAGGTACCTTCGCTGCCTGTTGTTGGTGTTCTCGACCGTGCCTTTCTGCCAGGGCGCTTGGGGATCGCAGAACCACGCTTCCGTTCCGATCCCAGGCTTGGGCTTGCGCCAGTTCCGGAACTCGATCCCTCTGTCGAAAGTGATGGAGCTCCGCGCCGGCTGGGGCAGGGGTTCCATGACGTCCATCAGCCGGTTCATCAGGTGTGTGGTGCTCCGGTCCTGGTTTCTGAGCAAGACGGCAAACCGCGTCTTTCGCTCTACAAGCGTGGCCACGTTGGCATTGCCCTGAGCGCGTTCGAAAATCATCAGATCGCCTTCCCATTCACCGAATGTCTCGCGGGACTTCACGTGCTCCGGGCGCTGATGAATGGAGCGCTCCGGCGGGAAAACAAGGCCGCGCGGCCTGCGCGCATAGCGCGGCTGCCGTTTCTTGCGCCGGCTCGGCAGGTGGCGCGCCAGTTCTTCGGATTGGCCATCGGGGCCATAGACGTAAGCGTAAATGGTCTCGTGGCTCACGCGCACCGGTTGGCCTTCAAACCAAAGACGGCCGGCAATCTGCTCTGGTGACCAGCCTTCCTTCAATTGGGTGATCACTGCTTTGCGCAGTTCTTTCAATCGCACGAGCTTGCGCCGGCGCATGCGTCTGGCGGCCGCGGCTCGCTGCGCGTTCACACCGTAGTAGCCGTTCAGATATGGCAGTTCATTGTCTTCAAAGCGGTTGCGCTTGATTTCCCGGTAGACAGTAGAGCGATGCCTGCCGAGCGAAGCCGCGATCTTGCTCACGGGCGTCTTTGCGTTCAGCATATCCTCAATTGTGCGCCGTTCTCGCAAATCCAGCTCTATGTGGGCCATCTTCCATTCTCCTTGCTTTCCAGCAAGATAGGGGAATTGTCGCAACCCAATCTAGAATGGGCCCGGCTACATCAGTATGATGAATAATGAAGATTATGGAATTTATGGGGTTATGGCCCTTCAAGATGTTCTTTCTTGGCGAGCCGACAGGTTATCGCATACGGAAGGCAGAACAGAGCCGCGGGGAATGCCTATCGCCGCCGCAAGGATCTCGTTACCCAACGTAGCGGAGCGGCAATTTCCCAGGATGTGCTGGTCAGGATGGCATCACGATGCTTCGAGACCTTGATAAACTTGATCCTCAGCTGTTTGATTCCACGATTTAATGGTGCGATCCTTTCTCGAGAATGGAAGGACGCCATATCGGTCATAGTCGGTCTCCCTTGCGGTGTGGCTTGTTGCAAAAACCACTGTAGAGGCCTGAGACACGGCTATGATCACCTGCTGCGCTTTGTGAGGGCTGCGCAGGCAATCATAGCCTCTGAAACAGCGTCATTCCGAAGGTGTTACGGCGTGCAACTCGCAAATCGAAGCCGCGATACGAATGCTTTCGAACACATCTTTGACCGCGTCTGCCGGGAGCATGAGAACGAGCACAGACTGACCACGGTGAAGCACCCGTGGACGAATGGCCAGGTCGAGCGGATGAACCGCACGATCAAGGAGGCGACCGTCAAGCGGTTCCATTACGACAACCACGACCAACTCCGCACCCATCTTGCGGACTTCCCGGCAGCCTACAATCTTGGCCGCAGACTCAAGACCCTCAGCGGCCTTACGCCCTACGAATACATCTGTAAGATCTGGACCTCAGAGCCTGATCGTTTTACCCTAAATCCAATCCACCAAATGCCGGGACTAAACATTCAGATCGTTCCGCCAAGTGATCCTTCCAGCTCGGCCATTTCCTGACCACCGGCCATCAGGTCCTGCAGCTCGGATGCCGTGATCTCGCCCCGAACGGCTGTGCCGAGGGTCTGGCCCCGGTTCAGCACCGTGAAGCGGTCGCCGACGGCCAGTGCGTGACGGACATTGTGGCTGATGAACACGACGCCCACCCCCTGTTGGCGGACCCGTGCGATGGTGGACAGCACATTCGAGGTCTGGCGCACGCCAAGGGCCGAGGTCGGCTCGTCAAGGATCAGCACCTTGGCGCCGAAATAGACCGCGCGGGCGATGGCCACCGTCTGGCGCTCGCCCCCCGACAGCGTGCCGACCGCCTGATCGGGGGCGCGAAGGCTGATGCCCATCTTGCGCATCTCCTCCATGGTGATCTCATTGGCACGTTCGATATCCAGCCGCTTGGTCAACCCGCGGCCCTTGGTGGGTTCGCGCCCCATGAAGAAATTGCGCGTGACCGACATCAGCGGGATCATGGCCAGATCCTGAAAGACCGTGGCGATCCCGGCCTCCATCGCCTCGCGCGGGCTGTCGAAGGACATCGGCCTGCCCTCGAAGAAGATCTCTCCCGAGGTCGGCTTGTGCACCCCTGACATGGTCTTGATGAAGGTGGATTTTCCGGCGCCGTTGTCGCCCAGAAGGCAGTGGCATTCACCCGGGGTGACATCGAAGGTCACACCGTTCAGCGCAATCACATTGCCGAAATGCTTCTTGATGTTTTCCATATGGATGATCGGCTGGGTCATCTTACCGCTCTCCCGTCACGCGCTTGCGGATCACATTGTTGAACACCACCGCCAGCAACAGCATTCCGCCAAGGAAGATCTGGAACCAGTCCTGGTCGAAACTGGTATAGGTCAGGCCGATCGTCACCATGCCGAAGATGATGGCCCCGAAGAACGCCCCGATGGCCGAACCATAGCCCCCGGTCAGCAGGCAGCCCCCGATCACCGCCGTGATGATGGCCTCGAATTCCTTCATGAAGCCACGGCGCGCATCGGTCGATCCGGCATCCATCACGGTGATGATGGCAACCAGGCTGGCCGCGCAGGCCGTCAGCATGAACAACGAGATCTTGACGCCGCGCACCGGCACGCCCGAGTTCTTGGCGGCATTGCTGTCGCCGCCAGTGGCAAAGATCCAGTTCCCGACCGGGGTGCGCACCAGAACATAGGTCGCCACCAGGGCGATCAGCAGGCACCAGATGATCTCGACCGGAATGCCCGGCACCTTCGGCATGCCGGACTTGAAGCTGTCAATCAGGCCAAGGCCGGACAGCCAGGCAAACAGCCCCGGAAAGGCATCGCCCGAAAACAGCGGAGCCAGCCAGTCGCCCTCGACCGCATCACGCACGCCGCGCAGCTGGGTCGATCCGCCGGTGAACAGCTTCAGCCCGACCAGCGCCGCGCCACGCAGAATGAACAGCCCCGCCAGCGTCACGATGAAGGATGGCAGCCCCGTGCGCAGCACGATGGTCCCATTCACCGCGCCGATGCCGGCGGCAAATGCCATGGTCAGCGGGATCGCGAAAATCAGTGGCAAGCCCATGTTGACCGTCAGCACGCCAAAGACCATCCCGGCAAATGCCACCATCGAGCCGATCGACAGATCGAATTCACCGCCGATCATCAGCATGGCCGCCGCGATGCCCAGAATGCCCAGCTGTGCGGCGGGGGTCATGAAGTTCATGATGCCCGACAGCGTGAACATCGTGCTGTCAGCGGTGAACAGGAAGAACAGCGTCACCAGCACCACGCCGCCGATTGCCCCCAGTTCCGGCTTTTTCATCAGTTTGGTCGCCAGGGATTCCGCGCGCATACGCTCATCCGGTTGCGAAAGATTTTCTGCAGACATGGTCACCTCCGGTTCGGATGAGAGGTCGCGCAGAAAGGCGCGCCCCCTCGGGTTTCACATCAGCGGATGCCCTGAGCCGACAGCTCGATGACCTGCTCCGCGGCCTCCTTGGTCACCAGGTTGGGCCCCGAGGCGACATCACCGCCCGGCACCAGGCCGTATTCGGCATTCAGCGCAAGGAACATGACCGGCAGATAACCTTGCAGGAACTGCTGCTGGTCGATGGCGAAGGCCGCATCGCCATCGGCGACCGATTGCAGAAAGCCCGCCGACAAATCGAAGCTGGCGACCAGAACATCGTCGCGACCCAGCGCCTTGACGGCGGCAACGGCGGGTTCACCGACCAGAGAGGCACCCAGCCCCAGAACCGTATCCACATCAGGATCGGACTCCAGCGCCGCGCGGACCTTGGACTGAACCTCGGTCGGGTCGTTCTGCGTCGGAATGACGTTCACTTCCTGGCCGAACCCCTCGGCAAAGCCGTCACAACGCAGGTCCAGCGAGACATTGCCCACCTCGTGGTTGACACAGATGCCCTTGGTGCCGCCCATTTCTGCCAGCTTCTCGCCTGCGGCCTTGCCTGCGTCATATTCCGACTGGCCGACATGCAGCAATGCGCCCAGTTCGCGCGCAACATCCGAACCGGAGTTCATCGAGATCACCGGAATCCCGGCCTCGACCGCGCGCCGGATTGACGGACCAAGCGCATCGACATCGGGGATCGACACGACCAGCCCGTCAGGCTCCTGATTCACGGCGGCATCGATCAACTGGCTCATCTGAACCATGTCGAAGGTTTCGGGCGACCGGAATTCGACATTGGCGCCGGAATCCTCGCCCGCCTGCTGGACGCCGTTCTTGACCACCGACCAGAACGGATCATTGGCCTGACCATGGGCGACGACAATGATATCGGCTGCGGCGACCGGCATCGCGGTCAAGGCCGCGGCCGCAGCGACCGAAGCAAGAAATTTCTTCATCTGTATTCCTCCCCTATCGTTTCCCATGCCGCGCCCCTTCTGGCCCGAACCGGGCCCGGCTTCGGCATGTTCGACACTCGAATCGCAGGTGGATGCCTGCCATCGAGACAACAGGAATACATTTCTTGCACGCGCGTGCAACAGATTCCTGCACGCGCGTGCATTTCGGGTGGATTTCCCTTTTGCAACCGTTATCCTTACATCGCCGTGCCAATCGGCCCGCCACAGAGATGGAAAGCGCGCAAGTGCCCAAGACCGACAGAATTACCAACGTCACCGCCGATGATGTCGCCGCCTCGGCCGGGGTTTCCAGATGGACCGTCAACCGGGCCTTCAAGAAGGATGCCTCGATTTCGCCCAGGACCCGCGCCAAGGTGATGTCGGCGGCGCAATCGCTTGGCTATGTCCCGGATCTGGGCGCGGCGGCGCTGGCCTCGACGCGGTCCAACCTGGTGGCATTGCTCGTCGATGATTTCACCAATCCACACAAGCTGGTAATGCTTGAACGCCTGACCCGCGCCCTGCGTCGGCGCGGCTGGGACACGCTGCTGGTGAACACCCTTGATCGCGATGACACGCAGCCGGCCTTGCTGAATGCCAGCCAGCGCCGGGTCGATGCGACGATCCTGATCGGCATCCAGTTCGATGACGAGGTTCTTGCCACGGCACATCGCGCGCGCCGCTTCAAGAAGCTTATCATCTTTGCCCGGCAATCGCAGAATCCCGATACCATCTCGATTGCCGTCGATGACGAGGCCGCCACGCGCGAAATCACCGCCTATGTGATCGAAAGGGGCTATCGCAATCCGCTGTATATCGCCGGCCCCCCGACGATTTCGGCGCATCTTCTGCGCAAAGAGACCTTTGCAGCGATCTGGCAGGACCGCTTCGCCCAGACGCCCGACAGCGTCACGGTGCCCCGCTATGATGCCACCCTTGCAGCGAATATCGCGCTGGACACATTGAAGGCGCGTCGGCGCGACGATCTTCCCGATATCATCGTCTGCGAGAATGATGCGCTTGCTCTGGGTGTCATCGACACCCTGCGCCATTGCCTGGGGCTGCGCGTCCCCGAGGATGTCGCCGTCATCGGTTTCGACGACATTCCTCAGGCGGCCAGCCCCAACTATTGCCTGACCACCTATCGCCAGCCGCTGACCGACATGTCAAACTATCTTGTCGATGTTCTGGAAAATGCGGATGGAACCTGCCTTGACCGACAATTCCAGGGCCAGCTGATCATACGCAACAGCGCCTGAACAGGCTTGCAGAAACGACAGTCAGCCTCATCCCGATCCCGTCCCGGCTTTCCCACGGCAGGACAGGCCTGGCGGCAGGCCGCGCGCGCAGGGCTTCAATAGGTCACCGTCACCACCAGCGTGTCGGAATAATTTCCCGGCGGCGGAGTGGTCTGGACCGGAACCCGCC